>JAUYJC010000373.1 GCA_030688735.1 Deltaproteobacteria bacterium | reverse complement strand
GCCAAGGAAAAGCTCCGGGCTGACAAAGAGCGTCACAAGGGTGAAACTCTAGCGCTCGAACAAAAACAGCGCGCGATTAGGGGTGCCAGATCCCGGGACACGACGAGGTAGCAGACGCGGCTGTTTTTCTACACCCTAGATGCAATCCCACCAGGTCCGTTTGATAGGTCGCCCAAACTTGCCGTTTGAAGATTTCGCTCGGCATCGCCTTCAGCGGGATGTCGTCGGATTTTCTCCGCTCGAATTGTCTCTTGTAGCGATAGTCCATCTCCTGGACCACGAAGGGAATCCAGCCGATGGCGGACTCGGCGAGGCAGAATTTCAACTTGGAGTGACGCTCCAGGGTTCCGAAGTTGAACATATTGACGAACGGATTGAAAAACGAGGTGGCGCCGTTGCTAAGTCCCATGTCGAAGAGCCCTTGGCGCTCGCCGGGTTTCATGGCGTCGATCGTGGCCCTGACCGTTCCAGATTGGGTGCTGCCGCCGACGTGGTAGGACACGACGATGCCCGCCTCCTCGGCAGCCGCCCAAAAGACATCCCAGGGCTTTAAGTTCATTTGCAGAGTGACATCGTTGACCAAAAAGTTGGCTTCGCGGAACCCCAACTTGGCCACCCGTATGACTTCGTCTCTAGCGGCTTCGGCGTCGACGGAAGAGAGCATGGCGACGGGAAAGAAACGCGTCGGCGCGGCCTTGCCGAACTCCAGCGCCCAGTCGTTGTAGGCTTGCACGCAGGCGTTCCTCAGCTCGGGCTCGCCCACCTGCATGGCGATGATCGGCGGGAACATGAGCGAGGCTTCGACGCCCTCGCGATCCATATCGGTGAGCCGTTTCCCCGGCGTCGTGGGGCGGTGCGCTTCGCCGACTCCGCCCCGGTCGAGAGCCAGTCTGGTGCGGTTGGGCTTGGCAAACCAGCGCTCGCCGCGGTAGTCCGCCCAGGTCTCACCATCGCACACCCAGTACTCGCCCTTTTCGCCCCGGTCTTCGACATGCGGCGCGCACTCGCGTAGAGCCTTGGGCAGACGTTCCGTCCACAAGTCTTTGGGCAGATATCCCAAGTCGATATGATCGTCGGCTGAAATCATCGTGGTTGCCAATTCCGTTCTCCTTTCGGCGCCGAGCAATCGCGGAGTTAACCCGGCTGGCGCGATTTCATGCCAATTGCACGGCACTGTCAAGCGGCGCTACCGCGTTCCGCGGGCTGTTCAAAGTTCCAAGTTCAAGGTTCAAGGTCTCGGATTTAGGCTATCGGATTCTGACTCGGAACCTTTCTAAGGCTTTTTTGTGATCGGTCCGGGTTTGCCGTCGCCGATGGCTTGCCGGTCCCATTGAACGACCGGCGCCACTTTGACCGAGCTCGCGATGCGCATCATCTCGGCGGATTGGTGACCCTCGGTTATTGGGCTGTCGGCGAGAACGGCGGAGTTTTTATTTCTGCTTCTGACTAAGAGTTGACAAATTAGCCTCATAGCGGATATTGGCGACAGAGAGATCCGGGACACGAGCCGGCGAAATCTTTTCGCCGACCTGTTAATCCGATTGAGATAAGAACATGCCTGTCGACCCCATTACCGTAGAAATTATCCGCTGCGCGCTCAAGGCCGCCGCCAACGAGATGTCGGCGGTGCTCAAAAAGACCGCCTACAACATGATGATCTACGAGGTGCAGGACTATTGCGTTGCCATCGTCGATCACGAGGGGCGGACCATGTCGCAAAACGAGGGCGCCTTGCCGATCTTTCTCGCCGATCTCGGCGTGGCCGTGCAGGACGGCATCGAGGTTTATGGCAAGGAGAACATCCATCCGGGCGACGTCTTCCTGGTCAACCATCCGGAAATTTGCGGCCAACATCTAAACAACATGGCGGTCTACACGCCATTCTTTTGGGACGACAAGTTGCTTTGCTTCTTGGCCGTGCGTGCCCACTGGATCGACGTCGGCGGCGGCAGCACCGGTTTCGGCTCGAGCATGACGCGGGATGTCTACGAGGAAGGGCTGCAAATCCGCTCGGTGAAAATTTACAACCAAGGCAGGGCAAATACAGAAGTGCTGCGGCTGATCGAGGACAACATCCGCTTTCCGGAGTCGTCGCTCGGCGATCTGCGCGCGCAGATCGCTTGCTGCCGCACCGGCGAAGAGCGGCTCGAACAGGTTTGCCGCAAGTATGGCGGCGCGGTTTTTGTCGAAGCTGTTGAGACAATCTGGCATCAGACCGACAAGCTGGTGCGCGAGTCGGTGCGCGCGATCCCCGATGGCGTGTACGAAGCGTCGTCGTTTCTCGACGACGACGGCCGGGATTTTACCAAGACGATACCGATCAAAGTGAAAGTGGAAGTGCGAGGCGACGAATTGATCATCGATTTTTCTGAAGTGGCCGACCAGGTTCCCGGCTTCATCAACTGCGGCTCCTCAGGCGGCATGGCGGCGGCGCGGGTCGCGTTCAAGGCGCTCACTTCGCCTCAGCGCGAGGTGAACGAAGGTTCTTTCCGCGCCCTCAAAGTGATTCTCCCTCCGGGTAAGCTGCTGAGCGCGCGCCGGCCCGCGCCCATCGGCGGCTGGAGTTTGTCTTTGCCGACGGTGCTCGACACGATTTTTCGCGCGCTCGCGCCGGCGCTGCCTGAGCGCATCCCCGCAGCGCACAAGGGCGACATGGGCGGCTACGCGATCTTCGGCGCCAACGCCAAAACCGGCCGGCGTTATGTCTGCCAAAACATCATCGGTGGCGGCTGGGGTGGCCGGCCATTCGAAGACGGCGCGTCCTCTGCTGTGTCGATGTGCCAGGGCGACGTGAAGAACACCCCCATCGAGCTGCAAGAGCTTTACTATCCTCTGCTCTACGAATGCCATGCTTTGAGGATGGACAGCGGCGGCGCCGGTAAATTCCGCGGCGGCACCGGTGTCGAAGTCAAAGTAAGGCCGCTTGAGGAGTTTTATTTAAGCCGCAACACTGACCGGATCAAGTGCCCGCCCTGGGGTTTTCTGGGCGGCGGAGAGGCCCAAACGAATCGGACATTGATCCGGCGCAACGGGAAAGAAGAAGAACTCCCTGGAAAATTCAGCCGGGTCCCGGTGCATCCCGGCGAGACCGTCACAATTCTTACGGCCGGCGGCGGCGGCTACGGCGATCCCGCCAAGCGCGAGCCCGCCGCAGTGAGTCGGGACGTAGCGCTGGGATACATCTCCAAGGAAAAAGCGTTCGCGGAATATCGTTTCGCTTGCGAGTGAGGGGAACGTTAGGGAAACCAGACGCGTGCAGATGAAATTTATCATAACTGTTTGCCTGGCGGTGCTCCAACTGCCGGCCAGCGGTTGGGCGCAGGGGAAGAAGCCTCTTTCCCTGGGCGAGCTTGCGGCGTATATGGGCGCGGACCGTGAACAGCGGCTTTTCGCTGGTGCCAAAGTTGAAGGCAAAGTCGTCTGGTACACCTCGCTCGCGGGCAGCTCGTACAAAGAGCTGGCTAAAGGCTTCGAGTCGAAATATCCGGGCGTCAAGATCGAACCTTATCGCGCCACCAGCGGCGATCTTATGACCAAACTGGTCGCCGAGGCGGAAGCCAGGCATGTTATCGCCGATACCATTGAAACGACCCTGCCGGTCTTGAGATATCTGCGCGAGAACAAAATGATCACTCCCTATACTTCACCGTTGCTAAGCAAATATCCGGCGGGGGCCAAGGAAAAAGCCGACGGGGGCCTTTTTCACTGGGCCATCGACCGCGAGACTTACATGGGAGTCGGTTACAACACGAGCATCATTCCACCGCCCGCGGTGCCGAAAAGTTACGCCGATCTGCTTAGGCCGGAGCTTAGAGGAAAAATCGGCTTCGCGACGAGCGATACCGGCACGCGCACCGTCGGCTCCATGCTCAAGCACAAAGGGGAAGAATTCGTCAAGAAATTAAAAGCGCAGGACGTCACCCTGCACTCGGTTTCCGGCCGCGCGATGGCCGACATGGTGATTTCCGGCGAAATTGGCCTGTCGCCGACGATCTTCCGCGACCACGCGATTGAATCGAAGTCCAAGGGCGCGCCCATCGACTGGGCGCCGATGGAGGTCGTTCCGACCAACGCCGGCGGGGTGTCCCTTGTCGCTCAAGCGCCCCATCCGCACGCGGCGGTATTGCTGGCGGACTTTCTGCTCGGTCCTGAGGGGCAAAAGATTCTCGGCGAGTTGGAGTATGGGAGCCCGTTCAAACCGGTGAGCTATAAACTTTGGTATCCTGAAAGCGGCATGTCGACTGCTCAGTACGACATGGAAAACACTCGGTGGGAGAAACTGCTGCGCGAGATCGGGCGCAAGTAGCTCTAAAGCGTTCGAAACGTTAACGGCTCATTGCGTGTGGGCGATCGGTCATCTTTCCGCCGCGCTAATCTCTAATATCCTGCAGAAACGGGTCGGTCGACATTTCCAAGCCCAGGCCTTTTTGCCGCGCCAACTCGTAGGCCTTGGCGGCCACGGCGGCGAACTGAAAACCGAGCAGGCCGAGGTTGTGAAAGAAGGTGATCTGGTCGGGCGAGCTGCGCCGCTTTGATGGATCGTTTAAAAGATCGGTCAGAGCGGGATAATTTATAAAGTCGAGGTTGCTTACCGGCCTTTTGGGAATGCGCGCTTGCTGCTCGGGGCGGCCGACGACCCAAGATGCCCAGCCATGGTGCCGCTCGGACTCCGCCATCCCGCCTTTGGCGCCGAAGGTTTCACTGCCGACTTGCACGACGACGTCGCACCGCTTGACGATCTCCCAACTGAACTCTTTGGAGCTGCAGTTCGCCAAGTGCATGCCTTTCTCGATCCAGCCCGGATCGGTGACCACCAGTTTATTCGAATCGGTGCAAGTCGCGACGATGTCCGAGCCGCGCACGACCGGCTCCGGTCGATCGAAAGGTTCCACGGGGATGCCCAGTTCTCGGCCCATCTCTTCGGCAAATGCGTCTCTATGGCTTTTCGTCGGACTGTGCACTTTGACTTTGGAAATGTTTCTCACCGCGCAAAAGGCCGGAAGATAGGCGCGCGCCATGCCGCCCGAACCAAGCATGCCGACGACGGTCGAGTCCTCGCGCGCCAGGTAGCGCAGTCCCAGGGCCGCGCCGGCGGCGACGCGCAGGTGGTGCAGGATGCCATCGTTCATCATCGCCAGCGGCGCGCCGTTGCGCGTGCTGAAAAGCATGAGAAACCCGCTGAAGGTGCCGGGCTCGACGCAGTGCAGCTCGTCCGTTCCTTGGGGGGTCCAGGTGACGATGTCCGACTTCATGCGCGTGCAAAAGACGCCCCAGGGCTCGATGGCGCCCTCCATGCTGCCCCAGCGGTAATAGCCGTCGTCGCGCCCGCAGGGAACCCAGACATCGGTCCTGGGCCGCGACATCGCCGCGCCGCGCGCCAGCGCATGAAACGCTTCGTCGAGCGCCTCAATGCAATCCTTGGGTGTTAGAAGTTGCGCGATGTCCTGGTTGCTGAGATAGATCATGGGCGGTTCTCCAAAATAATTCTACGCAGACTTATGGGACGGTTGACACTACGTTCATAGAGTTAAATAAAAATCATACGCGCAAAGTCGCAAAGGACGTCAAGGAATGGGAAGGGGAGAAACACCTCGAAACTCGAAATCCGAAACAAATCCGAATGACCAAAACTAACTCTTCAATGTTCCAAACAGGCCCGTTTCGGATTTCGTAATTGGGATTTAACTCTTTGTGTTTGTTTCGGTCCGCGGGGCTTCTTTCGATATTCGGATTTCGGATTTTTATTCGTGTTTGGCCGGAGTCGTGGCGTAATACGTTCCCTTCATAACTTAGAAAGTTAGAATTCATGCGGGTTACCGGTACAGCCCGTCGATATAGCCGCTGCGGTCGAGCTCTTCGAGAAATCGCGTGTCGACAAAATCTTTCGGGTCAGCGTTTTTGGCCGCCGGGATTTGCTCAGCAAGCTCGGCGAACACCGCTTTGAATCCGTCCAGAGTGGGGTAGGGCTTGCGCTGCATAAAGCCGCGCAGGACCTGATAAGCGTCGTCAAGCTCGCGTTCCTGTTGCAAGCGCATATATTTGCGAAAGGCTTTCTTCGGCAATTCGGAGTTGACGCTGGCGAGGTGAATGCCTTCGACGAAGGATTTTATAACCCGCCGGGCGATGTCCGGTGTTTTTGCCAATTGCGCGCGGCTTGTTACCAAGCCCGTATGCTGAAAGGGAATGTTCATTTCTTCCATGTTGGCCAAAACTCGCATGCCGGCCTCCTGGGCCTTTTTGTGGTCCGGCGGGTCGACGATGGTCGCGTCAATCGAGTTCGCCGACAACGCCGCCAACCGTGTCGGCGCGCCGCCGATCTGGAGAAGCAGGACGTCCTTTTCGGGATGAAGTCCGAGCTTCGACAGCAAAAGTCGCGTCGCTCGGTCGGCGCCGGCGCCGAAGCGCGACACCCCGACCCGTTTGCCTTTCAAATCGGCCGCGCTCTTGATTTCCGGGCGTGCGACCAGGCGATATTGGAGATGGTTGAGAAAACCCGCGATCATGACCAGGTCGGCCCCTTGCAGCTTCGGCGCCGACATCAACGAACCGGTCATCTCGCCGAAGGCGACGTTGCCCGCTATCAGCGCCCGCTGCACCAAGGCGCTCTCCAAGTAAAGCACCTCGACGTCGAGGCCGTTCTTCTCGAAAAGCTTTCCTTCTTTGGTAATCCAAAGGATCGACATCGTGACCGACGGCGCGCCGTAGCCGATGCGCAGCTTGTCGGCGCGAAGCTCGGATCAACAAGCGCACTGCCAATTACAAGTATGAAGGGTGGTAGGAGGCGTCGGAGAATTTTCATACGGCTGGCGAGTTCAAATCGTTCAAAACGTTCTAGCCGTTCAAATCGTTGAACTCCGGTTCCGAATTGCCTCGCCCACTTGCAGGAGAGGGAAAGGGTGAGGGCCACGGCTTGAACTGTTCAAGAGTCATTGCCTCGTCACGCATCCCTTCAGTCCCTCGTTGAATCCCTGGTCCCACGCTTCCTCGTAGTCGGGCAATTCGTTGAGCAAGAGGATGTCGTCGTAGGTGCCGTGGCCCGAACCGATGCGCCGTTCGGGGTGCACGCATTCCCGCCGGGGCATCGGCAAGTTATATTTCTTCCAACTGTTATAGTAGTTGCCCATCAATTGGAGGTAATACTCCAGCGGAATCGCCGGCTGTTGGTGTTGCGATCCCAGGTTGGAGCCGGGCTCGCGGCGCCACTGGTTGAAGCGCGGGATGATGCCATTGCGCATCATGAAGTCGACGCCATCCGAGGTCGATTTCACCGCTTCGTCTATAGTCTCAAAGCCATAGGGCTTGGCCATCTCGACGCCGCCGACGAAGTTCGGCCGCACGTTGCCTTCGCCGAATACATCCACCTCGTCGATCATGCTTTTCACCCAACCGTCCCAGCCGACGCGGCGGTTTTTTCCGGGGTTGATCCATTCGAACAGCCGCTTGTCCCACACTTCCATGTTCGAGTGGTGGCAGTCCACCCCGGCCGCTCGGTAACGCTTCATGGTTTCTTTGTCCTGGCCATTCGTCTGCAGATTGATGAAGCGCCGCCGCCCGCCCCACTTGAGTGCCGATACATATTCCGAGTAAAAGGCCAGCTCATTTTTGCCGTGCAGCGTCTTGAGAATCGTCCCGCCGGTGATGAGAAAATCGATCGGCGGCGTGAAGCCGACTTCTTCCGTTGCGTCCTGCTCGATGGAGCGGGCCACCTCGACCATGTACTCCACCGGTTTCACCGGCGCGTTAAAGGTAAAGTCTTTCGATTCTTTCATCTGGCGCGCATTGATGTTGATATCGCAGAACCGGCACTCCTCGTCCGGTCCCCAATACTGGCAGTTGCGAAACACCGTGACGAAATAGCCGAAGGCGATGATCTCGTGATAGGCGGTCCCGTCGGGAAATTTCCGAGTGTAGTATTTCATCGGCTTGGGAAAATAGACCTCGCAAATCTCTTGGCTGTTCAGAAACAACTTCGGTTGGCTATCCACCACGTCGATCACATAGGGCGAGCTGGAGTCCAGGGTCGTCTGTATGCTCACTGGTCGTAGACCATACATGCCGCGGCGAATGGTGAACCACTCGGGAGTCTTGCGGTGCTCTTTGCGCTTCATGTCCTTCATCGGCATCAAGTCGTAGGAAAAGAGCCGGTAGGATTTGACCAGCGCTTGCGACGCCAGCTCCAGCGCAGCGTCGGTAAACCAATGGCCCACGCGCAGAAGATCGTGCTTGAGAATAATTTCTCGCGGCAAATCGCCATAGCCCGCGAAATAACTTTCCAGTTCGTCCATTGTTCGGCTGCTGGTTGCTTCAGAGACTGCTTCCATGTTCGATACCTTTCTGAATCCGGACAGTCGCCTGGCTTCGCTGGGATCATATTTCCCGGTGTGGAAGTCTGTCAAGGAGCGCTTGCGAAAATAGCGTGTATGTAGGATGAGGGAATGAAGTGAAAATCGAAGAGACGGACGGATGCCGACCCGTCGGCTCGAGCCTCGGCCCTCGCTTTGGGCGCTCGCTCAGGATTCCGCCCCACGGGCTTGCCCGTGGGGCTCCACTTGATCCGCGCGCGGTTGGACCTTGAGCGCGGCGATTCTTGCAGCGTGAGGATCGACTCATACTAAGGATTGAACTGGGTTGTAGAAAAGGAAGGGATCAAATGAAACGAATCCTGCTGATTCTGTTGGCTGGTATGGGGCTAGTCGGGGGCGGAGGTTTACCAACCATGGCCGCTGCCGCGCCGCCGGCAAGAGTGGTGATCACGCCCGCCGGCTTCAGCGAACGCGAGGGGCTACTGATCGTCGCCCAGAACCAGGGCTTTTTCCGCAAGCGGAACATGGATGCGCAGTTGGTGTTGATGCCCAATGCTCCCATAGCTTTCTCGGCCTTGAGCGCGGGCGAGTCGCACTTTTACTTCGGCACGGCGTCGGGCACGAGCTTGGGCGCAGTCTTAAACGGCCTGGACGGCGTCTTTGTCGCCGGCTTTATCAACAAGCTCGTCGGTGCTTTCGCGGTGGGCAAAGAGATCAAGACGCCCAACGATCTCAAAGGCAAACAGATCGGCGTCGCCAGTCTCGGCGGCGGCAACTGGATGTACACGATGATCGTTTTCGATCATTGGGGCATCGACCCCAAACGGGACAACATCACGTTTCGCATCATCGGCAACACCGGTGTGCGCGCCCAGTCGATCGCCACCGGTGTGATCGCCGGCTCGATGCTGGGCTATACCTTCGCGGCCCATTTGCGGCGCGACGGCTATCCGATCCTCGCCGACGTCGCCGATCTCAACATTCCCTTCCAGGACACCGCGCTCTACACGCGCAAAGGCTTCGTCGCACAGCATCCCCAAACCGTCGAGAATGTAATTCGCGCGCTGTTCGACGCGGTCGTGTTTATCCAGGAACCGGCCAACAAGAACGCAGTGCTGAAGGACCTGGTCCAGTGGCTGCGTTTGTCGAAAACCGAGGACGCGCTGGAAGGCTACGAGTTCATGCGCAAGATGTACACCAGGCGAATTTATCCGACGGTCGACGGCATCCGCACCGCCATCCGAGTGATCGGCATGACGAACGAAAAGTTCCGCGGACTCAAGGCCGAGGAATTGGTCGATGATCGGATTGTCAGGAAGCTGGAAAAGGAGGGGGCGTTTTAGATTTATAGTTAACCCCGCCTCTTGTGGCGGTAACATTTTTGTGGGGTTTCCAAGGGGGGCGAGAATCCCCTTTGGTCAAGGGCGGGGTTAAAACCCCGCCCACGAAGTTGTTTCGATTATTGGCGTGCTCGACCCTTCGATTTAATCCCTGGCCCTGGCAGGTTGGTGAAAAACCTCCGTTCACCCTTCGACCAGGCTCAGGGCGAACGGATTTTGCTTCGAATTCATTGGCAAATTTCCGTTCATGCTGAGCCCGTCGAAGCATGAAATTCCTTTTTCCAGCACCCTGCTTGGTCTCCACGTCGCCGAGATGTTTTCGCAGTCGGTCTACTGGTATAGCTTGTCGATGAACCCGCTCTGATCGATGGCTTTCATGAAGCTCGCGTCAATGAATTGACTGACACTCTTGTCTTTGGCGCCCGGAAACTCGCGGTCGAGCTCTTCGAGAGAGAAGCGCACGGTGACTTCGTCGGGGTAGGGTTTGGTCGGGAAGGCGTCGATGACGAAAGTTTTGTACTGGGCTTCGAGAATGCGCGGGTCGGTTTCCTTAAGTCGCCTGCCGAGAGTGCGCAGCGCCAGGTCCTTCTTAGAGCGAGCCAGGTGAATGCCTTCGGCGATCGCCATAAGGAAACGGCGTGCGATGTCCGGCTTGTCTTTCAAAAAGCGGCGCGAGGCCATGATGTCGGCGCCGGTGGCGCGATAACCGGTGTCCAAAAGACCGCCGAGTATCCTGACTTCTTTGCCCAATTTGATCTGCGCCAGGAAAATCGTATCGACCTGCGTAAGCGTCGCGTCCATCGTGCCGCTGAACATCGCCATCAGCCGCTGGGTGGCGCCGGCGATGCCGGTTTGCAGTAGGACGACGTCCTTATCGGGGTTGAGGCCGAGATGGCGCAAGACCCGGCGCGACCCGAAGTCGGTGAACGAGCCGAAGCGCGTGATACCGACTCTCTTTCCTCTCAGTTCTTCCGCTGCGCGAATATTCGGCATCGCGACGAGCTTGTATTCGATCACGCCCAAGCTGCCGATGATCGCCAAGTCCGCGCCGCGAAGGGTCGCCGCCACCGCCGTTGTCCCCGTCGCCGACAAAAGCTGCACCTCGCCAGCGACGAGCGCCTGGACGCCGGTCGTGCCGCTGGGAATGAGCAACAGCTCTACGGCCAGACCGTGGCGGGCGAAAATCCCATGCTCCTCTCCATGCCAGATCGGCAGCCGGTTCGCCGTGATCGAAGAATAACCGACGCGGACACGGTCAGCGGCATAGGTTTGGACGCCGAGCGATAACGCCAGCAGCGCGGCGGCGATTGCAATAGTGCTTTTCATCGATAACCACTACTATCACAACAGGACGAACGTGAACCAGCGTTATGTCTTTGTCGAGAGGGTCCCTCGACTCCGCCTCCGGCCATGGCCGGAGGCCACCACAGTTGCCGCTCCCATACGCTTCTTCTTATCCGTCCAGTTGCCCAAACGCGCCATGCCATGGAGCTTCGGGCTGGAGTGTGGCGACGAGCCTCGAACCGGGTTCTGGAATGGCCGGGGCAAAAAGCTTAAAATTGCTTCGTCGCCAAAAGTGGCGACCGTCAGTGATGCATCAAAACGTTGAGCTTAGGGGTGATCTCGGGTTTACGCTATGAGCCTTGCTGAACTTGTTTTCGGGTATGCGACGGTTGCCGTCGTCTTGATCGCGGCCATGGTCGTGGTGGCGATTAGAGACAAAGCCAACGGCCAATCGATTTTTGCGCGGCAAAATTGGAATTTTTTGTTTGCGCTGCGCCCGCGCAAGATGCTGACCGGGGAGATGTGGCTGACGCTGTTCCTCGCTGCCTTCATCACGCTCTGCGCGGGAGTGATTATCGTGATCTTTGTCTTACCTTACGGAACCCTTTGGGCGGTCGCGGCTGGGGTGGTGACGGTGGCGGCGCTTATTGCCGTGATGCTGAGGCTTTTGAAATAGCAGATCCAACGCCTCATGGGTTTGCGCTCAGCGTGGCGCTTCGTTATACCTGTTGGCACAATGCAAAGTGACACCGGCACATTCGTCTTGTTCACGCAACCTGGTTGAAGCAGTTGCCTGCGAACGAAAGAGTTTCTTTCGAAAAAAGGCATTGGCTTTACCGCGCTCGACGTATTGAACGATCCCGCCGCGAAGAAGCGACTGCTCGCTCTCGGCGTGCGCACGGTGCCGGTGCTGGCAAATGGCGATCAGTATATTTTTTGCCAGAATCTGGAGGACGTCGCCGAGTTCGTCGGCTTGCAAGGCACCGGGCATACGCCGCTCGCGCCGGCGGCGCTGATTGCCAAGTGGCTCGTCGTGCTGCGGGCGGCTCGGCGTTACATCCGCCAGATTCCCGATGACCGGCTCCGGGAGCGCGCTATCGACAACCGCGACCGCTCGATCCGGCTTCTGAGCCACCATATCTTCCGCATCGGCGCCGCTTTCCTGGAAACCGCCATCGACGATATTGAATATCGGACCGACAACGCCAACGTACCGCCCACGGAAGGCACTTGCACGACCGCCGAGGAGATCATCCGCTACGGCGACGGCGTGATCGACCGGTTGGAGCACTGGTGGTCCCGTCTCGAAGATAAGTCCTGCCGGCAAAAGGTGAAGACATTTTACGGCACGCCGCCGATGCACCAATTATTCGAACGCTCGACTTGGCATTCGGCCCAGCACACCCGTCAAATGATCGCCATCCTGGAGCGCTTGGGCATTGAGCCGAGTGGCCGGCTTAGCGCGGAAGATCTCGCCGGCCTACCTTTGCCCGAACGCGTTTGGGATTAGCGCGGTGTAGCCGGTGTTCGACTCTCGGACGACAAGAGATTCGGATTTTCTCCCGCCAAGGCGCCAAGCTCGCAAAGGTAAGACTCTATTTTCCAATTCTCGCATTAGTTTTCCTTGGCGGCCTTTGCGCCTTTGCGCGAGATACTCCGGTTCGGTTGCGGCCCTGCCGCGCTGGGAGCTTCGTGGTTAAACAAGAATCTCCCGACGTGGAAACCGACTCAGCGCTTCGCGCTGACGCGCCAAATTTTCCCCGCCGCGTCGTCGGCGACCAGCAATGAGCCGTCGGTCCAGACGGCAACTCCGGCCGGCCGGCCGTAAACTCTATTCAGCCTCTCGTCGGCCAAGAATCCCGTGAGAAAATCCTCGATCATGCCGCTGGGCCTGCCGTTCCGAAACGGCACGAAGGCGACTTTGTAACCCACGGGCTTGGAGCGGTTCCATGAGCCGTGCATGCCGATGAATGCTCCGCCGCTATAGCGGGGCGGAAATGATTTACCGCTGTAGAAGGTCATGCCGATGGGGGCGACATGGGAGCCGAGCGCGTAATCCGGCTTGATCGCCTTGGCCACGAGGTTGGGGCGTTCGCCTTTCTTGCGCGGGTCTTCGTTCTGGCCGAAATACGAATACGGCCAGCCATAAAAAGCGCCATCGCGCACGCTGGTGAGATAATCCGGCACCAACTCGTCACCCAACCCATCCCGCTCGTTGACCACCGTCCATAACTGATGGGTCGTCGGCTCCCAGTCCATACCGATGGGATTGCGCAGGCCGCTGGCGAAGACGCGCATGTTACGGCCGTCCAGATCGGCCTGCAAAATAGCGGCTCGCCTCGGGTCCTTGGCGTCGCGCCGGTCCTCGTCGACATTCGATCTGGAGCCCACGGCGACGTAAAGTTTTCGGCCGTTCTGGTCAATGATCACGTTACGGGTGTAGTGGCCGCCCACCGGCAGACTGAGAATCTTTTTGCCACGCTCTGAAATGTGCGTGTTGCCGGGACGGTAGTTAAAGACCATGATCGAATCGGTGTTACCGATGTATAGCCGCTCACCGAGTAGAGCCATGCCGAAGGCCGCGTTGAGTCTGCTTAAAAATCCCCTGCGATAATTCGCCTGACCTTTTCCCTGGGAGTCGCGTAGCAACATCACGCGACTCCCACTAACCTGACGAAGAGATTCCATTGCTAAAACGTCGCCGTTGGATAGAACGAGAATGGATCGTGGGTTGTCGAGTTCATCGGCGAAGAGGTTCACATGAAACCCGGGCGGGGCCACCGGGTTCTTGCCGCTCGGCCATCCGATCAGCGTGGACGCATTGGCCACGGAACGGGTCGCGTACGGCGGCGGTAGGACGAGATTCTCCGACGGCCCGGTTTCGACCACAGGTCGGCCGCTTTTCTCAGCCGCATGGGTCTCTGAGTAAACGAGTAAAGCGGCAGCAAGGAGAATGCCGAGGAAATTTAGCGCCGTGGGTTTAGACATCGGGTCTTCGGTTACCTGTCAGTTCGAGCGCAATCCCACCATTACGAAGGAAACGCATCAGAATAGAAACGATAAGGTTCAAATGGCTTGGAATCCGCTTCAGAACCCCAGCCCCTGGGCGTTCTTGTAGTAGATCTTATCTTTATCCTCTTTGGGAACGTCGAGTTCTTCCATCGCTTTAAGCGTCATCGGATAGAACTGATCGTCTCTGCCGCCCCGGCCATGGGGATAGTCCGCGCCGAAGAGGATTTGCCCGGCGCCTACGGTATCGTAGACGAGCTTGATGAACGCCGCGCGGATCGGGCCGGCGGTGTCGTAGTAAATTTTTTTAAAATAATCTTCCGGCTCCTCTTTGCACTCCGGACTCCCTTCCCGCCAGTTGAGCCGGTCGAGGTAGAGTAAAATCATCCCGCCCAGATGCGATGCGATGAGCTTGAGATTGGGGTAGCGGTCGAGGACGCCGCTGTAGACGATGCGCGAGAGCGCGAGCGTGCTGTCGGTGGGCCAGAGAATTTTCTGGTGCAGCGAATACCGGTTCCAGTTCGATTGGCAGGGGGCGTTGGCGGGATGGAGAAACAGAGGTTTGCCGCCCGCCGCCAGCGCGTCCCAGAACGGCTTGAAATCGGGCTCATCGAGATATTTTCCCGCCAGGTTGGTCGGCATCATCACCCCATGCATGCCGAGATCTCTGTAACAGCGCTGCAATTCTCTCACGCAATCGTCCATGTCGATCATCGGCAGCCGGGCAAAGGCTTTGAAGCGCCGTGGATACTTGGCGTGGGCCTCGGCAAATGAATCGTTGAGGACTTCGCACAACACCAACGCCTTGGCCCGGTCGCCGGTCTTTTCAATTCTTCCGCCCGTGTTGGAGAGCACGCCGACGTCGATGCCGTACTTATCCATAGTGTCGAGATATTCCTGGTGGTTAAAGGCGTGAAAGCCCACGCCGCGCACGTCTTGCCGGGCCTCGGGCATGAGCTTGAGAAAATTTTCGGGGAAAGCGTGAAAGTGAGTATCGATGATCATGGCGCAGCTCCGGTGTGGGACGCGACTGTTTGGTTATCTACCATGCGAAGAAATCTTAAAGATTGCTTAGGTTGGGCAAATGTTCTGGTGGCTTTTCCTGCCGTATCAACGAAAAAGGCAACTCACCGCAGAGGCGCCGAGATCGCTGAGAAAGAGCGGCGGAAAAAACTCTCTGCGAACTCTGCGTCTCCGCGGTGAATACTTTTCCAAGGTAGTGCCGGAAGAACCCATGTTTCAGCGCTTCGCGCTCACCCGTCAGACCTTTCCGCCGCTATCGTCGGCGACGAGCAAAGAGCCGTCCGGTGCCACCGTCACGCCCACCGGGCGCCCGTAGGCTTCGAATTTAGTCTCGTCGGCGATGAAGCCGGTCAAGATATCTTCGAGCGGACCGGCCGGCTTGCCATCTTTGAAGGGAACGAACGCAACTTTATAACCGACCATTTTCGACCGGTTCCACGAGCCATGCATGCCGATGAATGCGCCGCCTTGGTAACGCGCCGGAAATGTTTTGCCTTGATAAAACGCCAAACCCAACGCAGCGGTATGGGAGCCGAGCGCGTAATCCGGCTTGATCGCTTTCGCCACCAAATCCGGCCGCTGCCCTTTCTTTCGGGGATCTTCGTTCTGGCCGAAGTAAGAGTAGGGCCAGCCATAGAACGCGCCGTCTTTGACGCTGGTCAGATAGTCGGGCACCAGATCGTCACCGAGCAGGTCGCGCTCGTTGACCACGGTCCATAACATTTTCGTCCGCGGCTCCCAGTCCATGCCGACGGGGTTGCGCAGCCCCTTGGCAAAAATCCGCATGCCGCTGCCGTCGGGATTCATTTCCAATATCCCGGCGCGCCGCTGATCTTTCTCCCAGCCGTTTTCTTCATCCACGTTGGAGGCCGAGCCGACCGCGATATAAATTTTTTTGCCCGCTGGATCGGCGAGGAGGTTGCGGGTGTGGTGGCCGCCGGCGGGCAGATCGAGAATCTTCTCGCCTTTGGCGTCGATCTTGGTTTGACCGGTGCGATAGGGATAACGGACCACTCCGTCGGTGTTGCCGACATAAAACCAGTTGCCCACCAGCGCCATGCCGTCCGGCATATTCAAGCCGGTAAGGAAGATTTCGCGTAGGTCGGGCTTACCGTCGCCGTTGGTGTCGCGAAACAGCGTAATCCGGTTGGCTGATTTCTCCGGACGATCGGGCCGGCCGACCCACTCGCGGATGGATTCCACCACCAGGATATCTCCGTTCGGCAGCACGTAGGCGTGCCGCGGGTTGGCGAGATTCTCGGCATAGAGGCTCACCTCGAAGCCCGGCGCCGCCGTCGGCGTCTTCCCCTTGGGCCAGCCGATGACCTTCGAGGTGTTGCGCACCGAAGGGGTGGCGAAGGGCGCGGGGAATTGGAGTTGCTCGCTTGGACCGGTGCCGGGCGCGTAGCGCGCGTTGACAACGGGGGCTTCAAGGGTAGCGGCGCAGGACGATGACAACGCGGCGACGACGATCGGCGCAACATAGCGCAGCCAATGACTCAACATGATTTTCATCCTCCCTCTCTTGGTAGCGGCCGTTTCGGCCGTCCTCTTAGTGGAGAAGCAATATACAACAAAGCGACGGCGGCACGGAAGAGTCATCGTCGCGGGTGGTACGGCCGGCCCGTCCGTTCTAAGATCGGCCCCGGCTTAGTCGGAGGTTAGAGGACGGTTTCAATAATTGACTTATCCCCTGTTTTCTCCTCTTCAGTCTGTGTCGCGTAACTGCTTGTGCAGTTTGACCGGCGCTGCCTGAATTCTGCGCATCCGAATATTAAGCATCTCCACGGCGACGGAAAATGCCATCGCAAAATAGATATAACCCTTTGGAACATGCACATCGAAACCTTCAACCATCAGTGTGACACCCACTAAGATCAGAAACGATAGCGCAAGTATCTTGATCGTAGGATGCTCATCGACAAAATCCCCAATGGATTTTGCCGCCATCAACATAACCGCGACCGCGAGGATAATGGCGATTGCCATGATGGAAACATGCTCGACCAGTCCGACAGCCGTGATCACCGAATCCAGTGAAAAAACAATATCCAGAATCGCAATCTGCGTCAGCACCATTCCCAGGCTGGTGGCAACGGCCGCGGTACCGCGATCTTCTATCCCTTCCAGGCTGTTATGAATTTCATGAGTTGCCTTGGCCAGAAGAAACAGGCCGCCTCCAATCAGCACGACATCACGCCCTGAAATCGCCTGATTCAATACCGTAAACCACGGTTCGGTTAATCCCATCACCCAGGAAATAGAGAACAACAAAGCCAGGCGCGCAATCATTGCGAGACCCAGGCCGATTTTTCTCGCGAAAGCGCGCTGATTCGGGGGAAGACGACCTACCAGAATCGAGATAAAGATTATGTTATCGATACCCAAGACAATTTCTAGCGCAGTTAACGTGCCCAACGCTAACCAGGCCTCGGGGCTTGCCAGCCATCCAAACATTAGCTTCTCCTAATTCTTCGCGAACTCAACTTAATTAACTTCTGTACATGATTACCACGACGTAAGGTGCCGACGGTAGGAACAGAGATCATCCGGCAAACAGCCGACGATGAGGCGAAATTGATTCGCACGCCGCCGTAAGAACGAGCGCCCCGAACCACGAGTAAGCCGCAAAATTGTTCGAAGTCGTGCGTTTCACGAAAGCTCCCTTCTTGATGCCTGCGAACGGAATGCGCTTTTGCAGCGAACGCCCCAATGAAACGCGGCGCCGTTACCGAAATCATTCGCGCTTGGCAGCAGCAATCACTCGGTAGGCGTCACTCGCTCATACGTCTGGGGCCGCTCAGCCAGTGTAGGCGCAAACGCCCATTCGCGGTGAATTAACCACCGGAAGGTAGACTTCCTCGCCGGCGTGTTCGTGCACATCGGCGTGTGCATCGCAGAAGAACCCGTCGTTGGAATTGATGCAGTATGGACAGACCACTGTCGCGGGGGCTTCACAATCGACACATGGCCACACGAGCGGTTCATTGCGCGCGAGCAGCCGAACGGACGCGCGGCCGATCGAACCATGTCGCTTGCCTACCAGTTCGCCCGTCAACGCAGTCGTGCTCCCGAAATCGTACTCGTATTCCACCTTACTCACTGCGCCGGTGAATGCGATGGCCGTCGGGGTGGTCATCGCCAGCTCGCGCCTCCCGAGGCGGAACGCGCTCATATGTCCACAGCATTCCAGCCACAGTCGGCGCAGCAAGGCATCCACGTGGCCCAGTTGCGCGTCCGCCTTGGCCTCGATGACGAGCCAGTAGCGGGGCGCGCCCACTTGGCCGAAACGGAGGACGACCAGCGGTTGTGGCTGGCCGATTTCGTCGTGCGCAGCGGCGCACGCCTCCACGTGAGCCATCATTTTTGTTTTCGTCGCGCGTTGTCCGCACAGCGCGCAGAAGCCGGAGTTTGTTGATTTCGCCGACATGGACGGTTTGATGTATGCCTAACGTCTTGGTGAACGGCGGCCCGCGATGACCTGTGATGATGCTGCCGCATTCCGCGGCCGTCCGTTCGACCTAAAGTTAGAAGGCGCTATTTCGCCCGACGGGCGGCGTCAAGTGCAATGGCGACGAACACGAATACGACGGCGAGCATGACGATAGCGGCAATAGTTTCCATGGCTAGAGTCTCCCGATCTGGTTAATACGATGCTCAATTTGCCGATGCAAGACCACGATGCCGAAAGTCAACGCGATTACTCCGATGATCGCTAGAACAACCGTGAGAGCGCGTGCACCATCAGCGGTCGAAACAAGCCATCCGACCAAGCTGATATTAGTTACGACCATGATGCCCTGCCAGAATTTGAGGTAGGCGAGCTGTTCTTTAAGGCGATCGAGTTCAGACATCGTGTCGTGGGTCCAAGTCTACCAATGTCACAATAAAGCATATCATAGAACGCCTATGCCTTCTAACGTGTAGCGCTTTATCCCCCAAAGCTTGGAGGCATTCAAGTCGCGGTGACATCGGCGAAGTGGCAACGGCGGGATAAAACCTGTTGAACTAAACCTCGGAGCCGCACGGACGTTGCGGCTATGCAGATTGTAAAGTGGCGCAATGGAGCGGAGTGTGGCGCTTTGTTAGCGATAGATCGAGAAGTGGGAGGCGGGTAAGATCGATAGCGATAGAGTTTCGGTGATGACCACGGCGCGATGTGGCTTGGCAGCCAGTTTTTCGCGCCGGCAGACCTGCCTGCCAGGGCGCTTGCCTGTGCCGACACGGCAGACAGGCGGGCAGGCACCCCCGTGCGAAGAAGGCAGGGGGCAGGGTGAGAGTGAAGTGAGAACGAGCGGGACGTGAGAACGAGCGGGACGTAGGTCCGAATAGTCCGTTATCACCAAAATGATTTTGTCTCCCACCCGGTACCGATTATCACCGGATTGCCGAGCGCGACTCCTGTCAAAACGCTCTGCCTCGGCACTCGCATCAAGCTCCCGAGACTAACGCTGGGCCTCAGGCGCCACCACTGCCCGCAGCGAGGCACGAGCAGAGGCTATTAGTGGTCGCCAGCAAGCCCTTGTTCGGCGGGGGTTGCCTCGTCGCTTGTCACAAACTGGACCTTGTCGTAGACCTCCTGCAGTACGACGTCACAGCCAATCGCGGCCAGATGCACCGTGTCATTGAGATCGCTGACCTCTGAGAGCACCCACTGGGATCCTTGCCGCACGTAATGCTCTAGACGGACTTTGTCCTGGGCCACGAGGAGGTATTCTTGCAGGGACTCCAGCCGCCGGTAATGGGCGAATTTTTCGCCACGATCATAGGCTTCGGTCGAGGCGGAGAGGACTTCCACAATCACCAGCGGGTTGAGCAGCGTGTCGTGGCTCGCGTCTTCGAAGCGGATCTCGCCGCAGACCGCCACGACATCTGGGTACGTGTAGATGCCAGTGCTGCCCACTTTGACGCGCATGTCGCTGATATATGCTTCGCACGGCCGTCCTCGCACTTGCTGGCTGACCTCACGATAGAGATTGCCGGCAATCAGGTTGTGCTGCCGGCTCGCCCCCGCCATCGCGATGATCTGACCGTTCACGTACTCGCTTTTGTAGTCTGCTTTCCGCTCCAAAGCGAGGTAGTCCTCGGGGGTGTAGCGGGGCTGCATCACGACAGACGGCATGGTTTCCTCCTCTAAAAATGCCCACTCTCTCAACGCTGTCGCCTCCAGATCCCTCTGGGCTCTCGACGCCGAACTAGTAAATCAATCGGTCAGTCTATCCCCACCGACGATTTCATATCTACGGCTAATCCTATAATTGTTTTCGGCACTTAACAACAAAAGGCCTTTTCCGATAAACACCGCACGTATGTCAGCCTTTGCCGGCTACAGGCGGCCCGATTATCGCCGCAGTCCTCTAATAATAGGTGCGTGAGAAAAGATTGGCGCAGTGTGATGCGGTAAATTAGGCGCGGCAGCGCGCGAACATCACGATGCTTGCAACAGCGCCTGCTCGACTGCTGGTGGAAAATCTACAAACAGAAAGTAGGCGGCGGGATACAAATAATCCTCGCCCTCGTTGTCGACGACTCGGATAAATTGCGATTTGGCAGCACTCCCGTCCGGCAATACTTCGTAGATCCGGCGCGGCGTTAGCAAATCAGAATCGTCAGTGCGAATACAAATCGCAAATTGCCGTTTGGGCTTAGGTCGGGTTCGCATCGTCTTCAATCCAGGAAACGTTTGACACGCGTTTTCCTTTTACCTATCCGTGCGCCTCAAACCAATGGACTTCTGCTTGGCGGATCGTTCCATCAGAGACGCGCACCATTGCTTTACCCTTGAGTTTTCCCCAGCGCCCCCTTCCGTATCGCTTTCGCAAAAGGGGTAATATCCAAATCCGAGTGTCGATTGCAATGGTCTCAAGGTCAGTGATCTCCCCGACAATCTCAAAGTGCATCCGGGTACACGATGTCAAACATCCGCAAAGAATCCAAGCAACGCCAAGGCTGAGTTGCGCGATTCCGGGAGCGTCAATCTCAAGCCGTTGGCTAGCCGTTAGTGTTTACGAGGTACTTGTTGAGGCCACTTCGGCGGGGTGAATGCTTAGGTACTCCCGTACCTCGAGCTGCATGCGGTCGATCTCTGCCAGAAACCCCGAAACCGCACCGTGATAGTTCTCAGGGTTCGTTTCCACGCGCCGCAGATGCGCAACCTGTTCCTGAAACCGAGCAATGCGCTCCAGAGTCACCTTGAGTTCCTTATCATTTGCAATCATGTTTGCTCCTCCACGATTTCGATGATGCCCCTGCACGTCCCGTCGCGCTTGATCTGCCACCCGGAAATAGTCTGCTCCTCGCCCCCGATGGCTGCAAGACGGCGCAGCCAGAACACGCTTGCTCCAAAATGCGCCTGCGCCGCTGCATGGTCGAAAAGAACTCGAGCCTCACCGGTCAGTTGTCCCATGTCGAACGTGTTCTCCATCAGCAGGAATACATCCACGTCAGCTGGCTCCCTCTTCGCGCTAACGAACGACCCGAAAACCACAAACCGTGCCAATTGGCCAGTGCCGACCGAGACGCGATAGATTCGTTCAAGCCGCTGCGCCACCGCGACCCGCTGCCAGGATCCCTTCCCGAAACGGCGAAGCGTCTCCTCCAGGGTGGCACGGTAGATTCCTGGTGGAAGATCGCCATCTTTTCCGGGAGGCGGCAGAGAAGTTTCGATCGTTTGCGCCACAAACCACTTTTACCATAAGAGTCCCACCACGGCTAACGCTAAGGCTGAACAGCCAAGATCCACGAGCCTTGCGAGCGGGTCCGAAGTTCTTAAGCCGGCTGTTAGGGTTCTCGGAGACGTCGTACCGGTTCATGTACAACTCGATCGAACCCTCTGTTCGACAACGAGACGGGCCGATACTCCGGTGCGTCCGGTTTCTTGCGATCGTTGTACAGGGTAATGACTTCGGCTTTAGTCCAACGTTTCTTTGTCACTAACGGAGAAATCAGCATCATCTTCGGATAAAACCCGAATCCCGCCGCCGTCGCGTCGACGACAGGCATCGATGCATCGCTCTCAAATGGTCCAAGCCGAGCGATGCGTTTCGCGCATTCGGCACCGGACAACGCCCCAACAAGACCGCGGCCTGTGTCAACAATGATGGGAAATCGAGGCATCCTTGGCCAGTAGCGGATCTCCATTCTTGAGCTGTAAACGTAAAGCTCAGCCGCGCGTATTTCGTGTCGGTCTGAAGCAGAGGATTTGGCCTCAAAATTCAGAATGTCCCCTTTTCCGCCTCCGTCAAATTCGACTCTGGGTTTTCGCGCCATGATCGCTAATACATCAAGTCAACCTCAGAGTACAGACTCAGGCCTGACCCTGCCCCGTGACCCTGCCCCGAAGCGAGCGGGTCCGAAGATCTGTGTCAAGCCGATTGGTTATGCGTCGCCCTCAATTGAGATACCCATACCCAAGTTGGTTTGCAGGTAGATCCTTGCCGTCTTTCGTCAGGCGACGACCAACAAGCGGATGATCCGCGATGAGATTACCGACAAACTCCCAGCAATTGCTCGTATCTTCCGCGCGGCGGGTTGATAGAGTCGTGCCTGCCGGGAACCAGGCCACGATGGAATAGGCGCGAACAACGACGCTTTCCACAATCGCGAGCGCCGTTGGATACGGAAAAGCGCCAGTCTGCTCTGACGGGGTTCTGCGCTTTGGTGAGAGTCCTGACCAGAACTGTCGAACGCAGTCGTAGAGTTCGAATTCCGTCTTCGTAGGCGAATACGTCTGATTTATGAAAAACAATATGTACGGGTCGCGAATGCGTTCCACAGGCGCGGGTTTTGACCCGTGAAGCCGTTCCACTTCGCCCGCTGTTTGGCGCCCCCGGTCGACACCATGGCCGCGCACCTTGTTCGTGAGATTCTCGAGACCAAGCGCATCGATGAGGGCCGCTTCCACTTCGAAGCTCTCGCGCACGGAGCCAAGGCCGTACCGCAGTATCTCGACACTTGGTTCCCCACCAGCGGCGCGAATCTCTTGAATACGCTGATGTTTGCGTTCTTCGCCTTCGTGAATTCGAAGATGGTTGAACGCTCGATTGTTGGCACTTGCCTTCCCGATGTAGAAGATGGTTTTATCCCTAGGGTCAACCAGCGCGTAGACGTAGTGCCCAAGGCGCTTGGTGGTAGTCAAAGAGAACTTCATCCGATTCAGCTTGGTCTTGAGGGACTACGACGCATAACGTTCAAAGTGAGGGGCGCGCGCTGGTGTTGCGCGCGTCCCTCTCCACTTTGTTGTTAGCCGGCATCTTCACGCTACTTCCCCAATTGCTGAACCGTGAAAGTCTTCTTGGTCGAGGAGCGATCGCTAAAGCGCTCTACAACCGTGAGTGAGGTAGTACCAGCGTCGAAGGTAATGACGGAATCTGCTGGATGAGTGCGCCACCGGCCCTCGTCAGCGCCCCAGAGAATCTTCTGGCCTTCAAGTTTGCATTTGTACGCCCACCGCTTGCGATCGTCAGGTCGGACATACGAAAGAAAAATCACGTCTTTCTCCACTCGATCGACCTTCATAGCTCCAGGATCTCGCCCCATAACGACAGCAATTCCAGCCTTGCATATTTGCGTCGCCGTGAAACGTGCATCGGCGGCACTCAAATTGCTGGCGATGACTAATAGAGACACGACCAACGTCCCGAACCAACACGTCTTCCAACTGGTGGACATTGTGGCCTCGCATTCCATGCCGGCTAACTATTAAGTGACCCGCATTAGGCGGCGACAATGCTGGTCGGCCTGTCTCCTAACACGGGTTAACCAACTAAATTCGAATCGGTTGCAATATCCGCCAGCCACTCCATTTTGTCAACAATCAAGAAGGGTTGGTCTTGCGTTGGCGGCGCACGAGTGGGTACAATCCGGTCTGGTTCAATTATCGCAGGAGGAGGACTGCTTATGAAATCTCTGTGGGCTGTTGCTGCTTTGATCGTGAGTTTGGTTTTCGTACAGAGCCGGGCTTTTGCCGATTTGCCGGAGCCGAAGGCGAAGCCGGAAAATGCGAATATCGTCGCCGGGCGGAAGGCTATCGAGGTCAAAGATTATAAGACTGCTCTTGGCCATCTGACCAAGGCCGTGCAAGAGGCGCCGAACGATGCCGACGCGCACAGCATGCTCGGCTACAGCTATCGCAAGGTAGGGACGTTCGACAAATCGATGGAGCATTATCAGAGGGCGCTTAAGATCGATTCGAACCACCGCAGCGCTCATGAATATCTCGGCGAGCTTTATCTCGACATGAACCAACTCCCGAACGCGGAGAAACAACTGGCGGCGCTAAAGAAGGCATGCCCGTTTATCGGTAAATGCGAAGAATACGACGACCTGAAAAAGGCGGTCGACGCCTACAAAGCCAAAAAATAGCCGCCCAGTCTGGAACTCCACGAGCCGTGGTCGATCGCTACCAAAGAGGGATTGTGTGCAGCAAGTTGATTCGGTTCCTCTTCCAGGGCTGGCTGCTTGCCGCTGTGGTGACGCCGGCGTCGGCGCAAGACGAGCTTCTTAACAACGCCAAGAGTGAACGAGGACTCGTCATTTACGGTTCGCCCAATCTTGACGATCTGAACTTTTTAGCTAGCGCCTTCTCCAAGAAGTACCCATCGATCAAACCCGAAGTGTATCGGGCTACCTCCGCGGCCGTCTACAATAAAATCGTCACCGAGGCGCGCGGCGGCCGGCGCGTCTTCGACGTCGTCATCAACAGCGGTTTTGAAACCCATCTGCTGAAGAAGGCAGGCTTCTTCGCGCCCTATTTCCCCAAGGAATTCAACCGCTATGGCGCCGGATTCAAGGAAGCCCAAGGTTTCTGGACGACATTTTTCACCAACACCCATGTGATCGCCTACAATACCCGGCAGGTAAAAGCGGAAGAGGCTCCGAAAAGCTATGAGGATTTGCTCCAGCGGCGCTGGAAGGGCCGGCTGATGATGCATTCGGAGGACTATGAGTGGTTCACCAATCAGCTGCTGATCCGCGGCGAAGAGAAGGGACTGAAACTGATGCGCGACCTGGCCCAGCAAGATATCATTTTTCGTCGAGGTCATACCTTAAC
>JAUYJC010000371.1 GCA_030688735.1 Deltaproteobacteria bacterium | reverse complement strand
GCCAAGGAAAAGCTCCGGGCTGACAAAGAGCGTCACAAGGGTGAAACTCTAGCGCTCGAACAAAAACAGCGCGCGATTAGGGGTGCCAGATCCCGGGACACGACGAGGTAGCAGACGCGGCTGTTTTTCTACACCCTAGGTCTGGTCACATTTATTTGGAAGCAAGATCCCAGGTCATCGATTGTGTTAACCGACAAAATTAACCGATCTTGAATTGGAGAGGCAGGGAAACAGCCTATCTGGCCATCGGAAGTAAGAAGTTGATTGTAGAAGGCACCCTCATTGCCGGGCAAATACCGGGTGCCCATGCAATCGTTCGTTGTGTAGAAGAATGCAAAACCACCGATATGATAAAAACCGAACTTGGCGACGTTTGCCCAAAGAGCCTCATTCTCGACCTGTAGAAAAACTTGATTACCTGAAACATCCAAAACCTTCCCTACCACCTGCCCCAAACTATCTTTTGCGACCAATCCACTCGACCCTCCACCGCCCTGCCCTTGCAGCGCGGCAATCGCGGTATCTTGCTCTGTAATACTGTTTTGTATGGAGGAGATCGCCGAGTCCTGGGTTGTGTTTTTATTTTTGGTGTTGGTTCTTCTGGTTTCGTCCGTGACGATACGCGCTTCGGTGGGCCAGTGCCTTGGCGTCTCTAAGTTGTTGCAGGTAGTATTTGGTCCGACGGCACGGACCGTGCTGAGAAAATTATTGACGCAGCCGTGAACCAGAGTTGTGTCGCCGCCGTGGGCGAAGACTCCCGTAGCTGCCAAGAGGTTGTTTTGTAGGGTATTCGTTTCGCCTTCTTTTCAGCTTTGCGCCAAGTAGACGATATTCGCGGGAGCGTTGTTGGTTCGCAATTTAACTTGCGGACAAACTCTGCTGTCGCACCAGCGGAAACGGCCGGCCGAAATCCAGGAGATCCAGCTTGAACTGCTTTCTGAAATAGGTAAGAGATGGAGCTGGCGAGTCGTAAGGCGATGGTAGGAGCGAAGGATGGAAAATAAATACCAGGAAAAATTCGGTTACCCCGTCGAGCGAACCCAGGGCAAGGTGAAACCTCGGATGGCGACGTGGATACAGGACTTCATCAGGCATTCGCCTTTTTGCGTGCTGGCGACAAGCAATGGTGAGGGGGATTGCGATGCCTCGCCGAAGGGTGGGATCCCGGGATTTGTCAAAGTGCTGAACGACAAACAATTGTTCGTCCCGGACGCGGCGGGGAACAAACTCTTCCACGGCTACGGAAACATCGAAAGCAACCCGAAAGTCGGTGTGGTCTTTTTTATCCCTGGGCACAACTCGACTGTTAGGATTAACGGCCGGGTAAAAGTTGTCGACCGGTCGGATTTAAATGAAGCCAAACTTGAAGTGTTCGATCCGGACGAAAAGGCGGAACTTCTACAAGGACTGCTGCTTGATGTCGAAGAGTCCTACAGCCACTGCCCGAGGGCTCTGAGGTTTTCCCGGTTGTGGGATGTCGATACGATAGCGCGCAATCTCGCCACCCCGCCTATCGGTGTCAAAGAGCCCGGAATCTAAAGACACCGCGAACTGATGGCGAGTAATCTCTGCTTCACGAGCGGCCGGGAGCTAGCGGAGTCGATCCGCGGGCGAAGAATTTCCGCGCGCGAAGTCATGAGCGCTTTCTTGCGCCAGATCGACCGCGTCAATCCTAGAATCAACGCCATCGTCGCCAAACTCGACGACGACAACTGCCTCGCGCTTGCGGATGAGGCGGATCGGCGCCTGGCGCGTGGCGCTGATGCCGGCCCGTTGCGCGGTTTGCCCTTCGCCTTTAAGGACCTGGACCCCGCGGTCGGTTTTCCGATGACTCGCGGCTCGCCGATCTTTAAAGATTTTATGCCGAGTGAAGATTCTGTGCTGGTCGAGCGCTTGCGCGGCGCGGGTGTGCTGGCCATCGGCAAGACCAATGTCTCCGAGTTCGGCATGGGATCGCACACCTATAACGAAGTGTATGGCACGACATTAAATCCGTACGATTTGACTAAAAGCGCCGGCGGTTCGAGCGGCGGCGCCGGCGCGGCGTTAGCCGCCGGTTTATTGCCGCTGGCGAGTGGCAGCGATCTCGGCGGCTCACTCCGAAATCCCGCCAACTTCAACAACATCGTCGCGCTGCGGCCGACCGTCGGTCTCGTGCCCGCTGCGCCCGTGGCGCTGCCGTTTCTGGGTTTCTCGGTCAAAGGACCCATGGCCCGCACCGTTGCCGACGTGGGATTTTTGCTCAGCGCGATGGCCGGCGCCCATCCGCGCGATCCCGCAGTTTATCCATCGGATCCCTCGGTCTTTGCCAAGCCACTGGACCGTGACTTTAGAGACGTGCGAGTTGCCTGGTGTCCCGACCTGGGTGGCTTGCCGCTCGACCGCCGGGTCCGGTCCGTGTTGGAAGCGCAGCGCCAGACCTTCACCGCCCTTGGCTGCGAGGTGGAAGAGGTCTGTCCGGATCTAACCGGCGCCGATGAAGTATTCCTAACGATCCGGGCGTGGAACTACTGGCATACCCTCGGTCCCTTGCTTAAGGAGCATCGCGCGTTGATGAAAGAGGAGGCTATCTGGCAAATCGAGTCCGGCAGCCGTTATTCCGGCGCGGAGATCGCTTGGGCGATGAACCGCCACGGCGAGCTGATGGAACGTATGCGCCGCTTCCAGGAAAAATATGAGTTCCTAATTTGCGCCGTGAATCAGGTGCCGCCGTTCGATGCCGCGCTGCATTGGCCCCGCGAGATCGAAGGGGTGGCGATGGAGAACTATCTCAGTTGGATGAAGTCGGCGTATTGGATCTCCGCGACGTTCCATCCGGCGATCTCGGTGCCGGCCGGATTTACCGACGATGGGTTGCCCGTGGGAATTCAAATCGTCGGCCGGTTTCGCGACGATCTCGGCGTCCTGCAAATCGCTCATGCCTTCGAGCGGGCGACCGGCTTCGGTATGAGACGGCCTGATATCGCTGTCGGCTGACTTCGGGCGACGCCGCTGGCAGTGTCACGGCCTTGACCAACACGTCCCAGAACAGTCCCGCCTTTCTCGCTGACCACTTGTCCTCGCCGCTGAAATAACCCTTGTCGCTAGACACCGCTTCCTCTTCTCCATGCTTGCTTGGCGCGGTTTGCGTCTCAGGCCCAGGCTCATCCTTCTCAGCCAGAGGCTAATCCGCCTGTGGAGGACTCTGGCGGATTTGCGCGAGTGATCGTTTTCCCGACCCAGGTATCAAGCGAAAGTTTCCGAACTCTTCACCAACAACATATATAGAGGTGAAGCCGAGGCGCCACAAATTGCCGTCGGCATGACCAACGATCATTCACTTGGGCAATCGACTTTTTTCACGTAAGTGCTTGATCAATAGATGTTGTTTGCACGCAACCGGAGTGATGGAAGTTGAAATCTACGGTTAACGGCAGGCGCAATTTTCGAGCCGTCTTTACTATTATCGGGAAAAACCAATAGTTAATTCTCAAGGTTGACAACAATTGGCCAGTGTGGGTATAAAGGCCCACTCCCTAAGGGAGCGTGCAATTACAACGATACCAATTTAGGATAGATTGTTATATCCCACCAGTGTAAAACATGGGAGCGTTGCAGCCGTTGTTCAAGTTTTAATTTTTCGTTGCCACAAACTGTTACGCCTTTCTCGTATGGCGT
>JAUYJC010000368.1 GCA_030688735.1 Deltaproteobacteria bacterium | reverse complement strand
AAAGTCGCGGCTCTGCTCGCCGTCGTCATAGAGCGGCACCGGCTCGCCCCGAAGCACCGCACGCATAAGAATGTGAAAAAACATGTCCGGGCGCTGCCGCGGGCCATAGACGGTGAAAAACCGCAGCGACGCGGTCGGCACTCCGTAACCTTTCCAATATAGATAGCAAAGATGCTCCGCGGCGAGTTTGCTGACGCCGTAGGGTGACACCGGGCGGGTGATCCCCTCCTCGCGCATCGGCAAATCGTCGGTGTCGCCGTAAACCGAAGAAGAAGACGCGTAGACAACCTTGCGCAGAGGCAAGTTTTTGCAGGCTTCCAAAAGCAGTTGGGTCGCCATGATGTTGTTTTCCGAGTAGCGCGCGAACTCCGCGCCCCAACTGGCCCGCACCCCGGGCAGCGCGGCCAGATGAAAGACATAATCGACGTCGCGCAGCAAGGCGCCGAGATCCAATCGCAGGAGGTCCTCTTCCAGAAATAAGAAATTCGGATGCGACTTGAATCCGGCGTGGTTTCGCTCCTTAAAATCACGCGGGTAATTATTAAGAAATTTGTCGATACCCACCACCTGATGACCCAGGCTGAGCAGTTTCTCCGCCAGATGAGAGCCGATAAACCCGGCCACGCCGGTAATCAGTGACTTCAAAACGCCTACCTCCCAGAGGATTGTTTAAGATCGCCGACAATCCACTCGGCGGCCTGCCACAGATCCGTCACCACAGGATGTTTCGAACCCGGCGAGTCGCCCCCGACCACAAGCTCTCTGGCGATTCGGACTCCCTTGGCGCCGATGCGATCGGCGAGTTCCATATCGCTCGTTTGGTCCCCGACCACGTAGGAACTGGACGAATCCAGCCCTAAATCTGCAACCGCTTTGACGATCATACCGGTGTTGGGCTTGCGACAATCGCACTCGGAATGGTATGGGCCGACCCCCTCGGTCGGGTGATGGGGACAGTAATAAATTCCATCCAGTTGGGCACCGTCCTGGGCCAACCGCGCATTCAAAGCATCGTGGATACGGCCCAGCTCTTCTTCGGTCAACCGTCCGCGCGCCACTGCGGACTGATTGGTCACCACCACCAGGAGAAACCCCTGCCCGCGCAAGAGCCGGATGGCTTCCGCCACCCTTGGCAGGATCTCGACTTGTTCCTGCCGGTACAAATATCCCACGTCACGGATGAGAGTGCCATCGCGGTCGAGAAAGATCGCCGGCGCCTTTTTCGCCTCACGACTCACGCAGTCCTCAAGGCCTTTGTCTTGTCGCGAATTTTTTCGACGATGCACTGAACCAGGCGCTCGCCGTTCTCCACCGTCATGGCCACGCGCAAAGCGAACAGCTTGCCTCTGGCGAAAGGAAACGCGATAAGTTTCAGGATATCCTTTTCGGTCGTCAGGACGATCTCCGCGTCGCGCGCCAGGCGGCTGATCTCCTGCCAGTCCCGCGAGCTATAGGAATGGTGGTCTGGAAACTGCAGCACATCGATAAGATCGGCTTCCCACTCGCCAATCACGCGGTAGAACCCGCTTGGGTCCGCGATCCCCGTCACGGCCAAAATCTTGCTTCGATAGAGCACGGTCAGCGGGTATTCTCTCCAACGCCCCGATTCAAATCCGACCAGGGCGACGCCTCGGAGGGAGCCGGCAAAGCAGCGCGCTTTGCCGTCCGCCGGGAGCAGCGCCTGCCACTCCTCCTGCCCGCCGGTGAGCAGAAAATAATCGGCCCGCCGCAAGGCACGACGCGGCTCGCGGAAAGGCCCCGACGGCAGCATGCAGCCGTTTGAGTCATGGCCGAGCAAGAGCAAATCGACGTCCCGATTCAATCGGCGGTGCTGGTAGCCGTCGTCCAGGATGAACACATCAACGTCATGTTTTCGCAACAATTCGACTGCGGTTTGATAGCGGTCCTTACCGACTCCCACGGTTTGATTGTAGATCCGCGCCATCATGGAGGGTTCATCGCCGGCGGCCGATACTTCATCGCGAAGCTGTAAAGGAGGCAACCCGTCGGTCCCGACACCGATAATCAGCGGCAAGGTTTCTTTTCTGGGATATCCTCGGCTAAGGATACCGACCTTGAACCCCCGCTCGCTCAATTCCCGCGCCAGCCAAAGACAACTGGGAGTTTTTCCCGTGCCTCCAACCGTCAGATTACCAATGCTGATGACCGGCTTTTCCAGCGTGCTTGTCCGGACCCATCCGCGCGAGAAAAACAAATTCCGAATTTGAACCGTCAATCCATAAAGATACGAGGCGGGCAAAAGCAAAAGCCAAAGCGCCTTGCCTCCAATCCCCTTGCGTTCCCAAGCATTGCGGATCCATGCGTGCATAGATTGTCGAATAGCCCGGCGCCGTCGCTCAGCGATTCAGATCATCGTCCGGTGGCTCAGAGGTATCGCGCCGTCAAGGCAAGGCTACGTTCCACGACGCCGTGGTCATCGGCCGCCACCTCGTAAGCTTTATTACCCATGCTTTTGCGCTTCTCGCGATCGGTCAACAGGATCGTCACCTCGCGAATCAACTCTTCGCTTTCCTTCACCTCGATGCCACCGCCCTTTGCGGTCATTTCCCTGGCGAGCGATTTGAAATTGGTCATGTAGGGACCGAACAACACCGGCTTGGCAAAGCGCGCCGGCTCAAGCAGATTATGGCCACCGCCATCGACGAGGCTGCCGCCGACAAACGCGACGTCGCCGGCGGCGTAAAAATCCTGCAAGTCGCCAATGGTATCGACCAACATAACATCGGCTTGAAAATCGATCCGGCCGTTGACCTGGCTTTTTTTCTCAAATGGCAACCCCGCAGTCTTGAGAAGCCTTTCTACCTCGGCAAATCGTTGGGGGTGGCGCGGCGCCAAGACCATTTGGAGATAAGGGAAATGCCGCTTCAACGAGATGAATACCTCAATGAGAATCGCTTCTTCACCGCGATGAGAACTGCCCACCACCAGCCAATGCCCACCGCGCCGGTCCGCTTCCCGTTCGGGTGGCAACGGCTTCGTAGACGAGCCTTCTGCGTGTCCATCGCGGGAAGCGTGTTTGAGATTTCCGACGACGGAGACCCGTTCAGCCGCAGCGCCCAACTTCACGATACGATCGTGATCTTCCTGTGATTGCATACCGAGTACGCTGAAATACCGAATGACGCGCCGAAAAAACGTTGCGAACAATGAATACCTGCGCAAGGATCGCGCCGACAGGCGCCCGCTCAGGAGTAAAGTAGGAATCCCTCTCAGGTAAGCTTCCCGGAGAAGATTCGGCCAGATTTCGGTCTCGACAATTATCAAAACCGACGGGTCGATGCGAGCATAGGCCCGCCTTACGATCCACAACACGTCCAGGGGCAAGAACAGTACGAGGTCGGCAAAACCCATCTGCCGGGCGATTCGATTGCCGGTGGCGGTGAAGGTTGAAACGATGATCTTACGCGCCGGGAAGCGCTGCTTCAGTTCCCGCGCCAAGTGGGAAGCGGACCGCACCTCGCCCACCGATGCGGCATGAATCCAAACCGGGCCTTTCCCGGCTGCCGAGATGATTCTCCCTCTGTCATAAAAGCCAAACCGCTCTGCCAACCCCTCGCTAAAACGTTTCCCCAGCAAGTACAACAACGGCAACAACGGCAAGCATGCGATAAAGACCGCGGTCACTATAAAATTGTAAAGGAAGTAAGCCATGACCCGCTTCGGCTAGTGCAAAGCCTCGAGCTCTCCGGCCGTTTCATTTTCCAGGAGTTGGAGATTGTGGAGCCGGCTGTAGGCTCCGTTGAGGCTGAGGAGTTCCTCGTGGGTTCCTTCCTCGGCGATCTCCCCGTCCACGAGCACGACGATGCGATCGGCTTTGCGTATGGTTGACAAGCGATGGGCGATGACCAGTGTCGTCCGCGTCGTCATCAGTTTTTCCAGCGCGTCTTGAACCAAGCGTTCGGACTCGCTGTCGAGGGACGAGGTCGCTTCGTCCAGGATAAGAATGGGCGCATCCTTGAGCAACGCGCGCGCGATGGCCAATCGCTGCCGTTGGCCGCCGGAAAGCTGCATTCCCAGCTCCCCCACCATGGCCTCGTATCCTGTCGGCGTCGCCGTCACAAACTCGTGCGCATGAGCCGCGTTGGCGGCGGCGACAATGTCTTCCATTCCCCGTTTCGGGTCGCCGTAGGCGATGTTGTTCCGCACCGTATCGTTAAAAAGAAACGTGTGCTGAGTTACGATACCGATCTGGGCGCGCAGTGATTCCAAGGTCAGGTCTCGGATATCAATTCCGTCCATGGTGATGCGCCCGGAGCCGACATCGTAGAATCGGGGAATCAAATCCGCCAGCGTGCTTTTACCGGCGCCGCTCATCCCAACCAAAGCCACCATTTCACCGGCGCGGATCACCAGGTTGACGCCTTTTAGCACCGGCGTTGCGCCATAGGCGAAACTGACATCGTCAAACTCGATGGCGCGCGAAAAGCGCGGGGCCGTTCTGGCCTCCGGCCTATCTTTAACGGCGGGAGATTCGTCGAGTATTTCAAAAACGCGCTCCGCCCCGGCTAGTCCTTGATGCACCGACGTGTACGTCCGAGCGAGGCCTTTGAACGGCTGGTACATTAGAAACATGGCTGTCATAAAGGCCATGAATTCGCCCGTCGTCCGGACACCGCCTATAACACTCGACCCGCCGTACCACACCACCCCGCCAATACCGAATGCAGCGAGCAGTTCCATCGCCGGCGCCACCATACCCCGGATGCGACTGGCCCTTAAGGATTGTCTGAACAACCGCTGGTTCTCTTTGGCGAATCTTTGGTTTTCGTACTCTTCCATCCCAAAGGCCTTGACGATCCGATTGCCCTGAATACTTTCCTGCAAGTAAGCGGTCAACGTACCGGTGCTAATTTGCCCGCGCTTGGCAAATCTCTTCACCTTCCTGCTGAGCCGCATGATCGGCAGGACGGAAGCCGGAAAGACCACGAACGCGATCGATGCCAGAAACCAATCCATCGTAAAAGCCACGGTCACCAGCACGATGAGCGATGTCGAATCCTTGAGCAACGAAACCAACGCATCGGTCAAAGCAAATCGCAAAAGGGTGACGTCGGACGAGACCCGGGAAATCAAGGTTCCGCTGGGATGACGGGAAAAAAACGACAATGACATGTACTGGAGATGGCGGGCGAGCCGATTGCGAACGTCCTGAACGATCCTTAGTCCCACATAATCGCTTAGATAACTATGGCCGAAATTGAGCATGCCACGGATAAGAAATATTGCGATCACGGCGAGCGGCACGTAATATAGGTTGGTGACGTTCTTTTTTACGAATACGTCGTCCATCATCCACCGCACCAAAAAAGGCAGCGCGCCATCGGTGGCGCCATAGCCCAGCATACAGATTGTGGCGACGGTGAAATGAGGCCAGACATAGGGCCTGAGAAATTTCAGCAACCTTCGATAGTTTTTCAACGAATCTCCTTTTGAGAAAACCCGGCGCTCAGCTTATCATCGCCAACGCCATCTCCGCCACACGGCCCGCGGCCCCCGGAGAGCCCAACCGCTCTCTCAGCTTAGTCAATTTCTCGATAATGCGCGTGCGAATATATTGATTATCCAACATGATGCGGCTTTCCTCGACGATCCGTTCCGGCTTAAAGTCATCCTGAACCAACTCCGGAACAATTCGCTCGCCGGCGATCAGGTTGACCATGCCGATATGATCGACCTTGACAAGAAGACGGGCCAGGAGATAGGTCAATCTCGAAAGACGATAGACGATGATCATCGGCTTGAGCAGCAACGCCGTTTCCAAAGTGGCGGTACCGGAAGCCGTCCAAACAAGGTCGGCTGCGTTCATCGCATCGTAGCGGTCGGTTTCTACCACGGCAACTTTCAGCGCGCTTTTCCGGAGCATGGAATCCAGCCCTTGCTGATTCACGGTGCTCGCTCTAATACAAATAAATTGAATGTCGCGCTCGCTCCCCAACCGCGCCGCCGCCGCCAACATCACCGGCAGGTGCGCCGCGACCTCCTTGCGCCGGCTGCCGGGCAACAGGGCTACGGTGGTTTTGCCGGGATCGAGCCCCAACTTCTCCAAAACGAATCCCCGGTCACTCGTCACGCGAACGGTTTCCAACAGCGGATGGCCCACGAATGTCACCTTGACGCCATGCTTTTCGTAGAACGGGACCTCGAACGGAAACACGACAGCCATGCGGTCCACCCAACGAGAAATCTGGCGTACCCGACTTTGACGCCAGGCCCAAATCTGCGGGCTGACATAGTAGAGCACCGGGATGCGCAGCCCTTTAGCCAGCCTCGCTAAGCGGAGATTGAAATCGGGGAAATCGATCAATATCAACAGGCTTGGTTTTCGCTCGCGCAAAGTGCGCCCGAGCAGCCGATAGGCGCGCCATAAATCGGTCGCGTTGCCCGCCAACTCAACCAACCCCATCCCGGTCAATTTGGCAACGGTAAAAAGAACTTCAAACCGGGTCCGTTCCAATAGCTCTCCGGCAACGCCATAAATACGCAAATCCGGCTCGCGTTCAAGCAGCGCCTGAACCAAATGAGCCCCGTGAACGTCGCCTGACGCCTCACCCACGACCAACATGATTTCCTTTTTCGCCGCGCCCACGCTCCTCACGATCCAACCGTGTGGAGTTGAGCGCTAATCAGCGATGCGATTTCCAGCGCGCGCAGCCCCTCCGCGCCGCTCACCAATGGAACCTCCCGACTGCGCACACAATCGAGAAACGATTCGATCTCATCCGACAGCGCATCGCCGTCTTTGATTTCCAGGGTTTCGGCACGAATATCGAGCCAACCCGCGCCGGGAGGAGGCTTGTGAAAAATTTGCGCGCGGCGCTGATCATAATCAATCGATATATACGCATCCGGCTGAAAAAACCTTATCTTTCTTTCGCGCTTCAGCGACACGCGGCTGGAAGTCACGTTGGCGATGCAACCGTTGGCGAAATTGATTCGCGCGTTGGCAATGTCGGGTTTATCGGTCAACACCGCAACCCCCACCGCCTCCACGCGCTCGACTGGGCTTCGCACCAGACTTGCGATGACGTCGATGTCGTGGATCATCAGGTCAAATACGACGTCGACATCGGTGCCCCGTTCGACGAACGGCGCCAAGCGGTGGCACTCGACGAATTTCGGCTCCCTGACGATGCCCTCTAGCCGCCGAATCGCCGGATTGAAGCGTTCCAGATGCCCGACCTGAAGAATAACCCCTTTGGCTTCTGCGGCTGCCACCAGATCGCGTGCCTGGCCGATGTCCGCCGCGATCGGTTTCTCGACTAAAACATCGATACCCGCCTCGATAAAATCGCGCGCAACGCGATGATGCAGTTGGGTCGGAACGGCAACGCTCACACATTGGACCCTGCCGAACAAGTGCCGATAGTCGGTCAACGCTTGGGTGCCCAGTCTCGCCGCGACTTCACGGGCGCGCCCTTCGTCGGCGTCCACCACCGCGACCAATCGAGCCTTCGATGATGCAGCGTACTTCTCGGCGTGGTATTTACCCAGATAACCCACGCCGACCACGCCGACCGCGACTTTTTCTGCGCTCATGCCCGCACCGTAGCTCATTCTTCGATCGCAACCACCGATACCCCGCAGGCTTCGGCCTCCTGCAAGAGCATCTGTTTCTCCAAGAAAATCGTTTTACCCGCTTCCACTGCCAGCACGGCGCCGCCGGTATCATGAATGTTTTTGATCGTCTCGATGCCAACAGCAGGCACGTCAAAACGCAGATCCTGTTCCGGCTTGCTCACTTTCACCACCACGTAGCCGGACTTCGCCAACCTTCCGCCTCTTTGAATCGCGTCGTCGGTTCCCTCCACCGCCTCCACCGCCACCACGACCCGGTTCTTCACGACCACGGTCTGACCGATGCCGAGCCTGCCGATTTCCTTGGCGATCCGAAATCCGTACCGGATATCCTCCCAATGGGCCGCGCTGGGAATCCGTTTCGTCAGGACCCCTGCTCCCGGCATAATTTGCGACAAACAAAATGTTGAATCCACAATCTTGATGCCCTCCTCCGCCAGCTCATCTGCCACACCGCGCAGCAGCGCGTCGTCATCGCGACCTTTGATACGGGCCAAAAACCGCACGCCCCGCAGATCCGGCCTAAAATTGCCGAACAACTTGACCTTTCGAATCCCGCCCGCCATCGCCGCTTCGGTCACGCCGGCGCGGTGGAAGGTGCGAATGATCTTTCCCAACTGGCCGACATATATCCAGGTAACGTCATCGACGACGTCGCCGATTTCCTCCAATGTCTCACCCCGATGAGCCACCGCTACCAAAGTGTATCCCGCCACTATGGCCTCGCGCGCGAAAATTACAGGGAATTTCCCGTTACCCGCGATCAACCCCAACTTTTTCACGACTGCACTCTTTTCAACCGGCGGGAAGAACCCCAAGCGGGCTGCTGAAAAAGACTCATATGCTTTTGCCGAATACCCTGAGTCCTTGTCGAAGGGTGCGCTCAATCGTCGCGCTACAACGGACCCGCTTGCAAAGCGCAAGGGGCAAAGGAGAACGATTTGCACCGTGCCCTTAGCCCTTAGCGAACTTTGGCGCCTCGCCTCTGAGATCTTTTTGAGCAGCCTGCGACCGAGTTTTTCAGCAAAACGCCATGGAACCCGGGCCATTCACCGGCAGGTTCCGCGTTTGGAACCGGCGATGAAGGCCACCAGCTTCTGGACCTCATCGGAGTCCGGAAATTCTCGACGCACCTTATCCAACGCATCCTTGGTCTTGAGTTTGGCTTGAAAAATCATCCGGTACGCTTTTTTTAGGGTCGCGATTTTGCCCTTGTCGAATCCACGCCGCTTCATGCCTTCAACATTCAATCCCCGTAGCCGGGCCCGATCCCCTGTGGCATTGCAAAAAGGAGGCACGTCCTTGGACACCATCGACCCGGCGCCGAGAAGAGCACTCGTGCCGACTCTGACAAATTGATGGATACCCACTAATCCGCCGACGATGACGAAATCCTCGACCACCACATGCCCGCCCAAGGTCGCGCCGTTGGCGATGATATTGCGATTGCCGAGATTACAGTCATGTGCGATGTGACAATACATCATCAAGAGGTTGTAATCACCGACCTGAGTAACCATTCCGCCCCCCTGCGTGCCGGGATTGAGCGATGCGTATTCCCTGATGGTGTTGTAATTGCCTATGATCAGCTCGCTTGCCTCTCCTTTGTATTTCATGTCCTGAGGCACCGTGCCCACAGTGGCGAAAGAAAATATTACATTGCCTTGCCCGATTTTAGTTCGTCCTTCCACCACGACATGGGATCTTATTTTCGTACCCTTGCCGATCTTTACCTGGGGGCCGATGGTCGAATAGGGCCCGACCTCAACGTCAGGGTCCAAATCGGCCCTGGGGTCAATCACTGCGGTGTCGTGAATCTTCGTCATCGATAGCTGACTATTGCGGGCGGGCTGCTACTCCATTGCTACTTCCATCGCGGAAATTTCCGCTTCAGCGACCAACTTGCCGTCCACGGTCGCTACGCCGAGCATTCTCCAAAACGAGCCCCGGCGCTTCAGGACAGTCAGCTCCAAGCGTAACTGGTCTCCGGGTTCCACGGGCCGCTTGAACCTAACTTTATCTAATCCGGTAAGGACAAAAATTTTATCGCCGTCCCATCCGCCGCGAGCGTTGTGGGCGAAGATCGCGCCAACCTGCGCAAGCGCCTCGCAGATCAGCACTCCCGGCATGACCGGACGATTGGGGAAATGTCCCTGGAAAAAATTCTCATTGATCGAGACGTTCTTAATCCCGACGATTTTATGCTCGGGGTCGATTTCGACGATCCGGTCCACCAGCAAAAAAGGATAACGATGGGGCAAATGCTTCAAGATTTCCCTGACGTTGAGCATAGCGTTAGAGCTTTGAGCTTTCCCTCTTGTCGATCTCGAATAGTCTCTTTTCCAAGTCGCGCACCGCGTGCCACAGCTTGGGAAGCCGCGGCAACAGGGTCATCACCTTTAGCCACTCCCGGTGTGGCGCAGCAGGGATTCCCGACGACAGCACCGCGCCGGCAGTCACTGATTGTGCAATGCCCGATTGCGGACCGATCGTCGCACCGTCGCCGACTTGGACATGATTGACGATGCCTACCTGCCCCGCCAGGGTGACGTTTTTTCCGATCCGGGTGCTCCCGGCGATCCCGACCTGCGCGGCGATCAAGGAATGTTCACCGATCACCACGTTGTGTCCGATTTGTACGAGATTGTCGATCTTGGCGCCGCGGCCGATCACCGTGCGGCCGAACGTCGCCCGGTCCACCGCAGTGTTGGCGCCGATTTCCACGTCGTCTTCTACGACTACAATGCCAATCTGCGGAATTTTGATACGACCTTCACCTTGCCCGGCATAGCCGAAGCCGTCGCTGCCGATCACCACGCCGGCGTGCAGTATAACGCGATTACCCAGCCGGCAGCCGGCGCAGACCACAACGTTGGGATGAAGCACGCAATCTTCCCCCACTTCGCTCCCCTCGCCGACAAAAACTCCGGGATAAATCACCGTGCGCCGGCCGATCTTAACCCCGCCGCTCACATACGCGTGCGGGAAGATCGTTACCGCTTCGCCGAGATCGGCCGCCGGCTCGACATGGGCGAAACTGCTGACCGTTCGATTGAAACGGGGAGGGTCATAAAAAAGCTTTAGTATTTTGGCGAACGCCAGGTAAGGGTCGGTGGCTGCGAGGTACCCTCTTCCATCCCGCAACGGAAGGCCTCGCACGACATCTGTGCCGACAATGACCGCGCTCGCCCGACAAACCGACAAGTATCGGCGGTAGCGCGGGTTGGCCAGGAAAGTGATCGCCCCCGCTCCCGCTTCGTCAATCGACGCTACCTTCTCGATTATGACTTGGCTATCACCAACGACCTTCCCTCCGACATGCTGGGCAAGTTCGGCAAGAGTTTTGTTCACCGCGATTACTTCGACTTCGACCGGCTATTAAAGACTTCGATGACCTTGTTCGTGATATCGATCCCCTGATCGCTGTAGAGGATTTGCGAGCGTTCCAGAATGAGAGTGAATTTGTCGTTCTTGCCGACCTCATTAACGATCTTCTCGAGATCCTTTAAGATTTCGGCCGTCATGACTCTTTCTTTTTGCTGCAACTCCTGCTGCTGGTCACCCATGGCGCGCTGATAAACCACGGCTCGTTTCTGGAGGTCTGCTTCCAGGTTGCGACGCTCTTCGTCTTTCAACAGCGGCGTTTTTTTGTCGAATTCGCTTTTTAGTCGCTCCAGTTCTTGCTTTTCCTTCAGCAGGTCGGTTTCGGCCTTCTTAATTTGAGCCTGAAACTTGTCCCTGGCGCGTTTCCCCGATTGGGATTCGCTGATTGCGCGCTGAACATCAATAAAGCCGATCTTGACTCTGTCTTGCGCCGCTGCAAAGGTCGAAAAAAGCATCAGCGATATCACTACTAGCGTGTACTTCACCTAGCCTCCAATGATGTAAGAATTCTGGGCATTTGGCAGAAGCTCTACGGTTGAGAGCCGAGCGAGAAACCGAGCGCGGATGTGTCGTCGCCAGGTCTCTTATTTAAAGGAAAGCCGATCTCGACACGAAGAGGACCAAAGGGCGACATCCAGCGCGCGCCGACACCAACCGACCGTCTGATGTCGCTCAAACTGAAACCCGTGTTCAAACAATCCGACTTTGAAACAGTCGTCGTACTAGTCGTCGTATCGATGTTCGTGGTAGATGTAGTCGCGCAAGAGGCGCCGAAAGAATTCCCAAGATCGAAAAACGCGACGCCGCGCAGTCCGTATTGCTCGGCGATCGGAAATAGAAGCTCGGCGTTTATCACCGCGGCTTTGTTGCCGCCCAACAGATCCCCGAATGTGCATTTTTTACTACTAACTCCAGACCCAACGGTGGTAGTCGTGCAGTTTTGCACCCTGGGTGCCATGCTGCGATCCGAAAAGCCCCGTATCGAATTGATCCCGCCGATGAAATACCTTTCAAACAGTGGCAGGTCTTTCTCGCCATCGGATCCCTGCTGGAGGCCAATACCGTACCCGAGCGTTCCGCCCAAAGCTAGGACATAGGAGCCGCCCCAATTGGGATCTTTGAGCAGCGGATAATGCCATCGGGCGCTGAGATCGGATTTGATAAAGCGGGTATCCCCTCCGAGGCCGGCGAGTGTTACCGACAATGCCGATTTGGTCCCTTCCGTCGGACTGAAAAAGTGGTCTCGGCTGTCGTACGAAACGCTGGGCGTCACACTGCTGGTCAACGTAGTTCCGACTTCGTTTTTGATTTCGTCGCTGGCGTTGTTCGAAACGCCATCGATTTTTTCTCGGGTAAGATTATATCCCACGCCGCCGCGCATATAATCCCACATGGTCGGCTGGCTAGCGCTCGCCATCTCGTCCGACCCCCTGGCTTCTTGCTTAGTCCCGCCGAAGAATGGAAATCTTACGTATTTCAGCGGATAGCTCGTGTCGATCCCAAACCCAAGTTTTGTTTCCTCAAAATCGGTGAAGCTACGTTTGGTGTTGTAGGCATTCACCCCCATGGCCATCTTGGAATCGTAAACATAGGGGTCATTGAAACCAACGACGAAATCCTGCCGCTTTGAGCCGATGCTGAAATTTCCATTTATGCCCTGACCGCGCCCGAAAAGATTTTTCTCGCCGATGTTGGCGTTGAAGAGAAATCCGTCGCCGCTGCTGAATCCGGCGCCAAGTGATAAAGTGCCAGTGGGCCCCTCCTTGACATCGACTAAGAGATCCACCGTGTCCGGCTGATTAGTTTTTTTGGTCGTCAGCTGAACATCTTCGAAGTATCCCGTGCGCTGAAGTGCGTTTTTGCTTTGCGTGATACTGAAACCTGAATAAAGCTCCTGCTCACCCGCTTGCAGTTCTCTGCGCACGACCTTGTCGCGCGTCTTGGAATTTCCGGCCACCATAACTCGATTGAAATAGACCGGTGGGCCTTTCTTGATCAGCAGTGCCACGTCCACCTGCTGCTCCGGCGCGTTCACTTTTGTCACCGGCTCCACCTCGGCAAAGGCGAAGCCTTTGTTGGTATATATCTCCGTCAATAGTTTTATATCCTCGCGCAATCGGCTGCCGCGAAATATTTGGCCAGTCGTCAGCTTGACAGATTTCAACAGTTCCCGGCCGTCCACGATCATATCTCCGCCAATCTCCACCTTACCCACACGGTATTGTTTCCCCTCATTGATTCGAATCACCAACTCGAGTCCGTCCCTGCCTCTAAGGATCACTGGTTCGCTGATCTGGTGGTCGATGTACCCGTTGTCGTAGTAGTATGTCGACAGGATCGCGATATCATTGGTGAGCATGTCTCGATCCAAGACCCCACGGTTAGTAATAAAAGTAAAAAGCCACTCCTCCTTGGTGGCAATCAAGCCCTTTAATTCACTATCCGAGAAAGCCCGATTGCCTTCAAAGGTCACCTTCTTGACCAATAACTTTGTCCCCTCGTTGATATCGACCACGACCACCGCCTGATTATTCGCTTCCAGGGAGACTGCGTGATCGATCTTCGCGTTCACGTAACCTTGTTCGTTATAGAGTTTTCGGATCTTCTCGACGCCTTCGGCGAGCTTGGGGCGGTCGAGAATTGTGCGCGCGCCTACTCCTAACGCGGTTTCGATTTTGTCGCGCGTGACCTGGGAATTCCCTTGAACCTTGACCTCCCGAATATAAGGTTTCTCCTTAACCTTATAGGTCAAGACGCCGTCAGCCGACAGTTCGGCCTGAACGTCATCGAAAAAACCCATCCGGTAGATCGCCTTGACGTCTTGCTCGACCAACGCAGAATCGAAGAGCGTCCCGGAACGGTTTTTCAAATGAAGCCTGATCCCGTCTTCTTCGACTCTTACATTACCGGCTATCTTCACCTCTTTGAGCGTTACTTTATCCTGGGCGCTAACCGCGCTGGGGAACGGGGCAAAAGCCAAACACAGCAGTGCAAAGGAGGTGACCGTAACGAATAGATTTAGTGAACGAGTTGTAAGCATCTTGATAGCCCGGTTGGCGCAGCGCCTTACAGGCGCAATATCACCTAAAATTTCTAACAAATTCACCTACTTTTGTAAAGCTGTTTGTCACCCAAAATCGTCAATGGAAAAAGCTGCCCGTCTTTAAGCTCGACCCTGCGGCCGATATTCTCAGCAAAGTCGCGATTGTGGGTAGCAACCACCAGGGCGATTCCCTTTTCTTGATTGAGCCGAAATAGCAGAGATTGCACCTCCTCGCCAATGCGCACATCAAGGGAGCCGGTGGGCTCGTCGGCCAGGATAAGCTTCGGTTGCAGTACCACCGCGCGCGCCACGGCGACCCGCTGTTGTTCACCGCCGGACAGTTTGCCCGGACGATGAGTCAATCGATCCTTCAATCCGACCAGTTCCAGCAACTCACCGGCCTGCTTTCTAGCCTGGGCGACGTCCATTCCTTGGATCAATGCCGGGAACATGACATTTTCCAAAGCGGTAAAGTCCGGCAACAGGTAATGAAACTGAAACACGAAACCGATTTCCCGGTTGCGCAATTGCGCCAGGGCGATCTCGTCGTCCATCGGAATCGATTTACCACGGTATAAAATCTCGCCGCCGGTTGGGCGGTCGAGGGTGCCCAAAATGTGCAGCAGCGTGCTCTTGCCCACCCCTGACTCTCCGACAACGGCCAATCGCTCGCCTTCCTCTAATTCCAGGTTAAGACCACGCAAGATATGAATCTCCTCGCCGGCCTCGACGAACGATTTGTGCAGATCTTTAACCGTCAGGAGGTTACTCATAACGAATGATTTCCACGGGGTCTAGTTTCGCCGCCTGACGCGCCGGGTAGATGCTGGCGAGCAGGCAGACGCCGAGGGATGCGAGCCCCACCAAAAGGAAATTGCTCCAATAGATGCGCACTGGAACAGTGGAAATCAAGAACACGTCCTTCGGCAGTTCGATAAACTGATACTCTTGAATGAGCAGGCTGATCCCCAAGCCGAACAACACGCCGAGCGCGGTTCCCACCACGCCAATCACGCACCCTTTGATCAAAAAAATCTTCCGAATGCCGGCGCGGGTCGCGCCCATCGACCGGAGGATGGCGATGTCTTTGCGTTTTTCCATCACCACCATGATCAAGGTTGAAATGATATTGAAAGCGCCAATCAAAACCATCAAGAGAAGCACCAGGAAATAAACCGTCTTTTCCAGTTTCAAGGCGGAAAAAAGATTCGGCCACAGCCGCGACCAGTCCTCGGTGAGATACGGGAAGCCCAATTTGCGCTGGATGTTGTCTGCGACCGTTTTCGCTTGATAGACGTCCTGAACCCGGATTTCGATGTTAGTAACCGCGTCGCCGAGCTCGAAGAACTTTTGCGCGTCGCCCAAGCTCATGTAAACCAGCGTCGAGTCGATCTCGCTCATGCCGGAATCGAAAATGCCCACGACCACGAACCGTCGAACCTTCGGGATCACACCGATGGCGGTCGGACTCCCCAACGGAGAGACCACCTGAATCGGACTGCCCCGAAAGACACCCAGTTGATTCGCCAAACGGACGCCGAGAATCACGCCGGGCAATAGGACCGTCCGGTCCTCGACCTGGATCGCTTGGGGCTTTTTCAGCTCTTGAAGACTGCCTTCTTTTACGTATTTTCCGATATCGACAACGCTATTGACGCGATCCGGATCGACTCCCCGAACAAACACGCCGGCGACCCGCGACCCGGACGTCAACATCACTTGACCGTAGATCGTCGGCGCCGCCGCGACCACGCCGGTCTCCTTTTGCACTCGTTCCAACAATTGCTCGTAATCCCGCAGTTGGTCGCCCGACTTGACCAAAGCCACGTGGGCGTTGATGCCGAGCAGCCGGTCGCGCAGGGTTTCTTCAAAACCCGTCATGACGGCCATGACGACGTTCAAAGTCATCACGCCGATCATGACACCGAGCACCGAGATGACGGTGATCAGCGATATGAAGGTTTCGCTGCGGCGCGCGCGCAGATATCTCAAGCCGATAAAAAGCTCGTAATTCATCAGAGAAGCCTAGCCAAAAATGATTGAAATTCGGAAACGAAGAAGACATCGGAAAAACCATGTCTCCCGCAAAGACGCAAAGGCGCGAAGCTCAGAGAATTCGGAAAATATTCCTAACTTGGCGCCTTGGCGCCTTGGCGGGATAAATTTTCCTGGAGTCGTTCTGTTCAACATTTCCAAGGTAAGTATCTATGGGGTTAACGTTGCGGCCTCAACAAAGGGAAAAGAATCACGTCCCGAATGGACGGCGCATCGGTGAAGAACATGACGAGCCGGTCGATGCCGATGCCTTCGCCGGCCGCGGGAGGCATGCCGTACTCCAGCGCCCGGACGTAATCGTCGTCGATGGGGTTGGCGGTGTCATCGCCAGCGTTTCGCTTTTCTGTCTGTTCCAAAAAGCGCTGTCGCTGGTCCGCCGGATCGTTCAGCTCCGAGAAAGCATTGGCCAACTCGCGCCCGCCGATGTAGAGCTCGAAGCGATCGACCAGAGACGGGTCCTGATCGTTCTTGCGCGCCAGCGGCGAGACCTCCAGGGGGTAGCCGGTGACAAAGGTCGGCTGGATGAGCTTCGCCTCGGCGACTTCCTCAAAAACTTCCACGAGCAAATTGCCGTACGGCGCGTTGAGATCGACCGCCACGCCTTTCTTCTTGGCGAAGCTTTGCAGTCCCGCTAGGGTCGCGACGTCGCTCGGTTCGGCGCCGCCGTGCGCCATGACCGCCTCGCGGATCGTGAGCCGGCGCCAGGGCGGAGTTAAATCGATGGCCTCACCGCCGTAAGACAGGGTCATGGAACCGGCAATTTCCTTGGCGATGGAGACAAAAAGTTCTTCGGTGAGCCTAATAAGATCTTCAAAGGTCGCGTAAGCCTGGTAGAACTCCAGCATAGTGAATTCGGGATTATGGCGCACCGAAATCCCCTCGTTGCGGAAATTCCGGTTAAGCTCAAAGACTCGCTCGAAACCGCCGACCAGTAAACGTTTCAAGAAAAGCTCCGGCGCCACGCGCAAGTAAAGGTCCATGTCCAACGTATTGTGATGGGTGGTGAACGGCCGCGCCGCCCGGAATCGCCTGCATCATCGGCGTCTCGACTTCGAGGAAATCCCGCTCTTCAAAGAATTTGCGCAGCAGCCGGACAATGCGCGAGCGCTTCTCGAAAACCTCGCGCACCTCGGGATTCACCATCAGGTCGAGGTAACGCTGGCGATAGCGCGCCTCCACGTCGGCTAGGCCATGCCATTTTTCCGGCAACGGGCGCAAGCACTTGGTCAGGAGCCGCAGCCCCTGCGCTTCGAGTGTAAGCTCCTTGGTTTTGGTGCGGAACAGATGGCCCCAAACTCCGACGATGTCGCCGACATCCAAAGACTGAAAGAGCGCGAAGCCTTCCTCGCCGAGCCGGTCCTTGCGCGCATAGACCTGCAAACGCCCGCGCCGGTCTTGGATGTGAAAGAAAGCCGCCTTGCCGAAAGAGCGGATGGCCATGATGCGACCCGCCAACCGAATATCATGAACCGCCGCAACGAGTTCTTCGTCCGCGAGGCTGCCGAATTGAGCGGCGACGCCAGAAGCCGTGTGCGTCGGTTTGAAATCATTGGGATAAATAGACTGACCGGCGCCTTTGAGCTCGGCGAGCTTGCGCCGCCGAACTTCCATCTGTTCGCCGATATCTTCAATCGGAGGATTCTTAACCTCAGCCATGTCTCACTCGTTTTTAAGACCCTACTATCGCATTCACTCTATTTCAACGGAGCGGTAAAAATGCGGGATCAAAGCCCGAGGTTTTTACAAACCGCAAGAAAGGAATGGGATTTGTTGAGCGAATAGAAATGGAGGCCCGGCACGCCAAACTTTATCAGTTCCTCGCACTGACGCGTCGCGTAGTCGATGCCGGCCTCAACCGCAGCCGCATCGTCCTGCTCGACCTTCGCCAATACCGCGTCGAGTTGCGGCGGGATCTTCGCCTTACAGAGCGCCGTGAAACGGCGTACTTGAGGCGCCGAAAGAATCGGCAAGATACCGGGCACGATGGGAACCTTAACACCCAACCTGCGCACGTCGTCGACGTAGCGGTAATAATAATCGTTGTCGAAAAAAAGCTGGGTGATGATCACGTCCGCCCCCGCCTCGACCTTCTCTTTCAAGAAACGCAAATCGGATTCGCGGCTAAGCGCCCGCGGATGCACTTCTGGGAAACCGGCCACGGCGATGGAAAAGCCTCCGCGCGCCACCGCTTCGCGCACTAGCTCCGCCGCATAGTGAAACCCATCCGGATGGGGCCGCCAATCTCCGGTCATCCCTTGAGGCGGATCGCCGCCGAGGGCCAAAAGATTCTCGATCCCCCCCTGCTTGAACGCATCGAGGACGGCGCGGGCCTCGGCTTTTGATTGTCCGACTACGGTAAGATGCCCCATTACTTCGAGTCCGCACTGGCGATGAATGCGACCGACCAGGTCGACGGTTTTGTCGCGCGTGCTGCCGCCGGCCCCATAGGTGACGGAGCAGTATGCGGGATTCACATGCTTAATGAGCTCGATTTCGCTGAAAAGATTTTCGTCGCCCTTATCGGTCTTCGGAGCAAAAAACTCAACCGAGAGAGTTAAACCGGGGCGAGCATACAGATCGACTATTTTCACGCAAAATCCTTGCTGATAAGCTGGTGGGCAAGAATAGCCTAATTTTAAATTTTATGCACGCGGAGGTAATTCGAGGATCGAAAAATCGTAATCGGCGTGGTCTGCCACACTGCGCGCCGTCCCGGTGGTTTCGAATCCCCACCGCCGCAACCTGCGTGCGGCTCCGCGGTGATCGGCAGGCCGAACAGGCGCACGCCCGCCGCATCGGCCACGGCGTTGGCAACGGCGGCAGGAGCGCTGTTGTTGGCGAAATCACCAATCCCGGCAACCGTGTCGGAGCCTTCCGCGCGCGGGACAGGAGTGCCGACTACCGTGACACCAGCCATGATGATCCTCCTTCGGTGCTCGCCTTATGCATAGGCGCCGATAAGAGTAGTGGGCTTACCCATTGTTGTCCAATTCATTTCTTGGCTTTTGGGCCAAAGTGGCCCTCGCGCTCCAGTTCGCGCACTAGCTGGTCATCGATGAAATCTTCGGGCCTGGCGTTTTTTGCTCTTGGGTGCTCGCTCTCCCTGAGCGTTTCCATGATTCCGTCCCTTGTGGGATATGGAACTCTCTCGACAAAATCGAGCGCGTACTGATGCATGGCATCTAAATATTGCGGCTCCGCCGTCTTCGTATATTTACTGAGAACCGCTTTGGCAAACGGTGGATCGGCAACCATACGGCGAAGACCTTGGGCGTAGCCTCTAAGGAACCGTCGAACCACATTGTTGGAACTATGGAGATATTTGCGCGAAGCCACCAGACCCGTATGGGGATAATGCGCGCCCACTTTCGCCATATCCACTAGAAGCTTCGCCCCCACCTCCTTCGCCTTGAGGTTAAAGGGCGGGACGAACGCTGCGGCGGAAATCGCTTTAGTCCCGAGCGCCGCCGCCTGGCTCGCCAGATCACCGAGCTGCACGAACGCGACATCCTTGTCAGGTTGAAGCCCGATTTTACGAAGGACCAAACGCATGGTGAAATCCGTGGAAGAACCGATTCTTGTGACCCCAACTTTTTTGCCTCGTAGATCTTGCAACGTTTTAATCTCGGGCAACGCCATTATGTAAAACGCCGGGACATTGACAACTCCGGCAATCATCACGAGATCGGCGCCGCCAAGGGTTGCATTCACAACGGCCCGGCCTCCCGAGAAAACGATTGGCGCCTCGCCGGCTAACATGGCTTGAATGACGAGGGAGCCGCTGGGGATATAGATTAACTCGACATTGAGCCCTTGTTCCTTGAAGTGGTCTCCCTCGCGGGCGATCCAACTTGCGAGATAGGTAGGGCTCGGCGCTGGATAGACTACGCGAAGACGAGTTAAACGAGCCTCTTCATCAGCACGGGTTTGAGCGCCTAGATGATCTGACATCGCTTCCAGGATCAGGCAAGCGAGCATGACAGGCTTCCACACCATTCTCCGCCTGGATGCTTTCATTATTTCTCCTGCCGTCATAACGTCCACTTTTTTTCAAGCTGTTGTTTGTATTCTTTACTGAAGGAATTCACCGGGGGGAACTCGTCCAGCCATTGATAAGGACGGCAAGCATCGATGAGAACGCGATCCATGGTGTTTCCTCTCGAGCCACGAGCGGACGGATGGACAGCGGGCTCGACCGGCGTAGTCAAAACGCCTTTCACGATGTCTACGCCCTCGCGGACATTGCACCGGGTAGCCATTGCCCAGATCACGTCCTGCGGGTCCGTGATGTCCACATCGTCGTCCAACACGACCACAAACTTGCCCCCCGTGACACCGGCCTTAGCCCCACACGCGACAAGCGCCGTCTGCTTTGCGTGTCCGGCGTAGCGCTGTCGAATGGCGATTACACTAAAGGGACCCACCGGACCGTAGACAAAGCCCCAGACTCCCTTGACCTCGGGGATTCCGGCCTTTTCGAGTTGGTCCCACAGAGTCGCAGCAGCCATAGGAATAGGAAGGTATTGGTTTGGCGGCTTTAAGGGCGGAACCCCTACCAGGATTGGATTGTTTCTGTAATAGACTCTTTGCACTTCCATGATAGCGACTTCTCCGACCGTCGTGTTCGTGTAGTAGCCAGGCCATTCTCCGAAGGGTCCTTCCTTGGGAAGCTTGTCCGGCCCGTAGGGAGGGATTTCCCCTTCAAGAACGATTTCTGCCGTAGCTGGAATTGGCAACCCGGTTAGCGGACCGGGAACCACTTGGATCGGCGCGCCGCGCAGCCAGCCGGCAAACTCATACTCGGAAGCATCTAGGGATAAAGGCGACGTTGACGCCATAAAAAGCCAGGGATCTTGCCCCAGGGAAATGACAACCGGGCAGGCTTTGCCTGCCTGATGGTACTTATCTTGGGCTATGCGGCCATGTTTCCCCTTGTCCATCTTCACTGTGATCCTGTCTTTTCCCTGGACCATGCAGCGGTACGTGCCTACGTTGATATGTCCGGACTCCGGGTCTTTCGTTACTACACAACACCCTGTTCCGATATATCGGCCGCCGTCCAGCTCATGCCAGAGTGGCGCAGGGAACCGCGTCAGATCGATTTCTTTCTCAGTCATAGTGTTTTCAAATAGCGGCCCGCCCTCCACAGGGGTCACTGGCACAGGCTCGAAGGATCTCAGCTTGAAACGCCAGGCATTGAGAAGATCGATTCCCCGAAGGTTCGTATCTAAGCCGAGGGTCAAGGCCAGTCGTTTTTCCGTGCGAAAGATATTTGTCAAGATGCGATACCCTGCGGGATAACCCTTGACCTGATCAAACAATAAAGCCGGCCCCCGCTTCTCGGAAAACAATTCGGTTAAGCCGCCGATTTCTAAATTCCAATCTGCCCCCGCGACTTTCTTTATCTCCCCCATCGATTCCAAAACGCCAATAAAACTTCTGAGATCCTGATTCGCTTCCATAAACACCTCTCTTCCTACGGTGGGCTGCGAGCCCCGACATCCTTCTCTGTATCGGTTAATTTTTGGCGCCCGGGTACTGACGCTTCATTTCCTCAAAAAAGCCGGTTTTTTTTAGCTCCAACATAAACTTCATCTCGACGAAGCGTTGCGGGTCCGCGCTCGCCGCCTCAGGCTGAGTTCGCGCAAGAATTCCCAGCATCGACTTGACCGCGCTAAGGGAAGGCAAGGGTTCCAGTTCGATCAGCTCCTTGTCCTGGTTATACGAATCCTCGAGCAGTTCACGATCCTCGATTCTGGTGTATTTCCTCAACACCTTAAGGCTCAGCTCGCGATTGGATTTGTAAACGAATATAGCTTCCGCCCATGCCCTGAGAAACTTGGAAGTGATCTCGGATTGCTTGAATACAAATGAGCGGGTGGAGATCATCGCGGATAGCGAAACTTCGAACGGGAGCTTCGAGAAACTGATGATCTCCCGAAACCCCAGCTTGGTCGCCGCGCGCATCTGCGCGCCAAGCAGCATCGCTCCGTCTATTCGACCTGCCTGCATCGCACCAACCCGTTCGGCGAGACCGCCGACAGCCACGATATTAACGTCGCGCTCGGTTAATCCGTTTAGCCTGAGGGCATTGGTCAACAAGATGTCCGTCAACGATCCTAAAGAGCTGAGGCCGATCGTCTTGCCGCGAAGCTCTTGGACACTCCTGATGGCCGGTTTGACGACAAGCGAATGGTCGGGCCGGTTGATCGAAGAGCCGAGGATAACCGGCTCCGCGCCGCGCAGAGCGGCGGTCATGGTGGGAATGGCCGAGTAATTGAGAAACTGTACGCTACCTCCGAGAAGCGCCATCAGAGCCCTGGGGCCGCCGGGAATATAGACCAGCTCAACCTCCGGGCCATGTTTCTCAAAGAGGCGCGCCTCCTTGGCGATCCAAAGAGGGGCCTGATTCCCGGATATCGAGCCGAAGCCTGCTTTGAGAGCCGCAAGAGCTGCGCTCTCCGAAAGCCTTGGGAGCGCTGCGAGAGCGGTCCAAAAGAATAACGCGAGGATCGACACCTTCTTCTCGAATGAGAACATCGTCTTGACCTCCTATGGTTTGGATACTTACATGTCTCCCAAGCGCTGCATGACCTCTGGACTTAGCCACTGAATTGAACTGCACGCGTCGGCGAAAATTCATGGGATCTGCGGAAAGAAAACTCACTTCAACCTCGCATGACGGCGACGGCTTCGGCTATGGCAGGACTCCCTTATGTTTTTTTCTCTCGGTCACCATCGAACCCGCCCGCGTTTCCCTATCGGTACAACTGATAGCGTTTTATCCCCAAAGCGTGCGAGCAATCAAGGTCCGGGAATATCCTGGCAGGAGCAACGGGGAAAAAATGACTCACGCCCAGCTTCGAGCTGGGAGGTTCGTCCCCGGTCGGCTAGACGCCGACGACAACCTCCCGCTCACCCGCACGATTCGTGAGTCACCCTGAGCGTGAGCGAAGGGTCTTGTCCTGAACGAATTGCATGTTCAGCGCGGCTATGTGAGTTGTGGTGCGCCGAAGTTGCAGCACGTCCCAGGATTGAACTGAACGCAAGGATAAAAATTGCGCGATATGTTAGGGGAAGAATTCAATTCGATTGGGCATGCAACCAGACGCCACGACCCTGGAGATTTGCGCCATGCTTGCAGGCTAGAAGAGCGGCGTGCCCTTAGTCGAGAAATTAGTATTGTGTCCCCCGAATCCAGGCAAATCTCGCGGGATTGATATGTTCAGCTCGGATCGTTACCATGCATGCACGTTCCTTTATCGACGCTTCGTGGCTGAACTTGCGGACAGCCACGCGTGACTCAAGTACGGCGAGGGTGGCTAACTCTTCGCCGTGCGGCACTCCCGTCTGCAAACAACCCGCCGGTTTATCCCGGCGCGCAAGGAGAAATAGCATGAAGCAGGACGCACGAAAAGATTCGCACAGGCGCAAAAAAAATAAGAGGCGCCTTGCTATGAGGAAGTACATGGCGGAGAAGAAATCAAAAGGGGTGGTAGCGTCGAAACCCCAGGATTGAACTGATCGAACGACGGTTGGATTCCGCGTGGGGTCATTCGTTGCAGAATTCAATTCGACGGGGGATAACGGCACCGGCATCGGCTGTGGCGCAATTCCCTTGTTTTTTTCTCTCGGCCACCATCGAATCCGCTCGTGCGTCCCTATCGGTACAAGCCGTCGATGTAGCCGCTCTTGTCGAGCTTATCGATGATGCTCGGGTCGGCCACGTCCTCATACCTTAAGCTTGCCGCGCTGGGCACGACCTTCCCGACCTCGGCAATAATCGACTGTAGCCCCTCCCGGTACGGGTAGGGTTTCTTGAGCACATAGTACTTGACCGTGTCCTCGTAAGCGCCGATCGCATCCTGCGCACTCTTTAGGCCGAGACGGTCTTCAAGAGTTCCAGTAGCGGAGAACGGTGGGCCGGATTGAGAACATAGGCGTTTCCTTCGAGCAGGGCTTTGATGGCTCGCTCGACCACGTCTCGCTGGCTCTGGAGAAATTTGCGGGCGGTTACCACGTTGCCGACTTCCCAGGGGATAGGGATAGCGCGGAGATCCGCCAGGACGTTCAGACCGAGCGGTTCCATCCTGCTGCGAAATTCAGGAGCTATCACCGTCCCCGCCAGGGCACCGGAGGCTAAGCCGGCAAGTCTTTCAGGTTCGGTTCCGGCTGCCACCAGGGAAATTGGCGGCTGACTTTTGCTTTTGTGGGGAAAGACGCCGACGCGGTCAATTATGAAAATTATCATTGAGGGGCAATATGCGCATGCATAATCCGCCTCATCCGGGCGAAGTGTTGAAGACCCTGTGCCTGGAACCGCTAAAGTTAAGCGTAACGGAAGCGGCAGAGGCGCTAGGTGTAAGTCGAAAGACGTTATCCGCTATTCTGAACGGGCGGTCGGGAATCAGCCCCGAGATGGCGGTGCGCTTGTCGATGGCTTTTGGCATGTCGGCAGAGAGTTGGCTCACTCAGCAAACGCAGTACGATTTGTGGCACGCCGAGCGGCGGCGCAAACAATTGCGTGTCCGTAAGCTGGCGGCTTAGCCGTACGGCAAATCTCGTCCAGGAAAAACTCGAAGAAATCTGCGCCGCTCTGCAAAGCCTCGCTCCCTCCCTCGCCGCGGAGTTGCGCGTAGAACTCGAACACCGTCAGCGAAGATGACGCAAATCGGGTCGGGATCCATTTTCTCCCGATGCTTTCAAGCCCTCGTAGCCGCAACGTCCGTGTGGCTCCGCGGTTTAGTCCAACATGTTCCTTCGACCAGGCTCAGAACAGGTTTATCCTCGTGTTGCGACTTCGCCGATGTCGCCTCGACTTGATTGCTTCTAAGCTTTGAGGGATAAAACGCTATACGTTACACCCAAATTGTCGTAGTCCCAGGAACAGAGGTTAAAATTCCGGCGTGCAGATTCGTTATCACATCGACCCGGCGACGGAACTGCCGCATATTTATAGTCACGATGTGTCAGAGTACGAAGTTGAAGACATTCTCGCTCGACCACTGCAAGACATACGGGGCCGCGATGATTCTCGAATTGCGCTGGGCCAGACTGAAGAGGGACGATAAAGGTGATCTACGTTCCAGACCCCATTCCGGATTCAGTTTTTGTCATAACGGCGTATGAGTTGGGTCCGAAAGCAAAACGGGCGCTGCGCCGGAGACGAAGGAGAAAACGATGACCGCCAAGAAATACCCACGCGGGTGGGATGAAGCCCGGGTTCGTCGCGTGCTCGACTATTACGACTCGCAAAGCGATGAAGAAGCTGCAGCCGAAACTGACGCCGCTTTCGAAAGCACGACTATGGAAGTACCGGTTGCGTTAGTTCCCACAGTGCGACAGTTAATTGCGAAACGGAAATCGGCGCGCGCCTCTCGGACGAAGACGCATAACAAGCGGCTGAAGCAGACCGCTGGAAAGCGCGGCCGCTCAGCTGCAGGCCGTTAGCGCCAGAGAAGTCACCCCTTGCACAGAGAGAAAACCCACCGGCCTCGGTCACAATCGCCTTCGCTCCCGGGATTACTTCTTCTCGCCTTTCCCAAGACGCACTCTCTGTTGCGCGCGCAGTTCCCCCGTGCGGTAATGCTCCCCGCGCACAGCCCGCGCCGCATCCGCCGCATCTTCCTCGCTCCAACTGCCGAGGTTGTAACCGAACCAGGGGCTTTTTAGCTGGAGCGGCGGTAGCTCCAACTCCCGCCACAAAGATTGGGCCTTCTCCATGTATGCTCGCTCCGGCAGCGAGGTGGGGGGATAATTCCACTTCCGGGTGGCATCGATCAAGATCGCGGAAGCCTTCACCGTCGTGACCTCACCGCGCGATTCCGGCTGCACCAGGGAAAAATCGAGGCCTGTGGAAGCCTGGATGTCGCGTATCTCCACGTCCCGGTGCGGCTGGATCCGGTAGGACATCGCCCAGTTCACGGAGTCTGCGTCTCGAGGATCGATGTCGTCGTCCACCGCGATGAGGATCTTGGGCGCCGAGCGCGGCAGGTCGGCGATTACCCGAAGTGGCGCCATCGGATCGGTGCCGGCGGATTTATCCATGCGCACCACGCAGACGGCGTGGCCGCCGGCGGAGTCCGGCAGCACCACATCGAGGATGCCTTTCATCCCGTGGTCCACGGTGAGAAGCTTATAAAATCTCCCCTCTTGCCCGACGCCGCGCAAGACACTGCTCTCGCTGGGCGGGAATTGACTGAAAAAAGCCTGGAAGATCGCGTTGCGCTTGCGCGTGATGCAGGTGACGTTCATGAATTTGTCCGGCTCCCGATGCGCCATGTAGCCGGTGAACTCGCCAAACGGCCCCTCGGGCTCGAGCTCGTCGGTGGGAATGATTCCCTCAATGACTATCTCGCTGTGGGCCGGCACCAGCAGATCCACCGTTTTGCAGCGCACGACCTCCACCGGCTCGCCGGCGATTCCACCGGCGACGTCATACTCGTGCTGCACGCGGGAGGTGGAACAATAGGAGAGATTCGGCGTACAGCCGATCACGACCGCCGCTTCCAGCGGTTTACCCAGGGCGTGGGCCTTGTTCCAGTGCGCGCTGACATCCTGGTAGTCGAAGGCGAAAAGCCCAACGCGGGTCGGGCTTTTGATCTGGGCCCGGTAAGTGCCGAAGTTCAAGTCTCCCGTCTCCGGATCTTTGGTCACCCAGTGGCCAGAGCTTAGAAAAGGAGCGGAGTCGAAGCCCGGCGTCGAGATCGGCACCGGCAGCATGCCGACGCCGCCGGCATCGCGCAGCGCTTGGCCTTCGAAGATCAGCTCCTGGCACGGCCCGGAAGAGAGCGTGCGCGGCGGGATCGCGTGCGTTTGCGCGTAGGACCACTTGGGGGAAATCTCCGCCGCGGAGTTCACGCCCATCCCCAGCGCGTAAACGAGGCGATTCGGCGCCATAACCGCTAGCGCCACGGGAATATCGTATTTCCTGCCGGTGACATCTACGACGTTGTCGAATAACCAGCCCTTTCGGTCGGGCTCCTGCAGGCCGCGAAACTGAAAGCGCACCAGTGGGTGCATCTCCGTATCTTTGTTGATCGGTCGGCTGATCCGCCGCAGAAAGCCCCGGGAGTCGAGAAAGTCGAGCCATTCATGTAGATCGCGAAAGTATGCCATCTAAACGTCTCCTTGGATAATTTGATGATCGTAGTGTTCGAAACTGAAACCTTGTGATCTACACAGGAACTACGGAATATCTCTCGCCAAGACGCCAGTGAAACAAACTCCGAAATCCGAATATCGAAAGAAGCCCCGCGGACCGAAACAAACCCGAAGATTTAAATCCCAAGCGCCAAATCCGAAACGGGCTTGTTTGGAACTTCCTGATTTTGAGCATTCGAAATTGTTTCGAATTTCGGGTTTCGAATTTGTAACTTTTTGAGCTTAGCGCCCCTTGCGCCTTTGCGCGCAAAGTCTTCCTTCGTGAGCTTTGTGGGGAGCGTTACGATTTGCTTGCCCCGTGGAGTTACCCAGAGGCTTAGCGCGCCCTTTTTGAAGGTGAAACGCAGGCCACCGGGAGAGAAGCGATGCCGCGC
>JAUYJC010000367.1 GCA_030688735.1 Deltaproteobacteria bacterium | reverse complement strand
CGATCTGGATAACTTCCGGGTCGATCTCGACCACGTCCATTTCCAAATTGGGAAATTCCTTTTGCAGTTTCTTCGGGATGGAGCCGCCGCCCAAGCCGATCAGAAGCATTTTTTTGGCGTTCGGCCGGAGGGCGAAGCCGAGTGAGGTGTAACGCGAGTAAATCAGCCTGAGCCCCGTTGTATCCTTGAGATTCATGGCGCTCTGCAGGGTTCGGTCGAAATACATGTAACGCGCTTCCTCGTCTTCTTCGACGCGGATGCGGTGGTAGAAGGTGTCTTTTTCCAACAACGACTTGATCCTGGCCCAGGCGACGGACGGCCAGGACAGGGCCATGGAGCCGGCGATCGAGAGGGCGGCCACGGCGCGTCTCACAGCGACGGCGCGCAGGTGCACCAGCGGCAGGAGGAGAAGCGCGAGGCACGCCAGCGTGATACCAAGAGCACGGATGATATTGCTCACACCCATCACCGGTATCAGATAAAAGGCGGTAAGTAACGTGCCTAAGATGCTGCCGCAGGTGGAAATGGCATACAGGGTGCCGGCGGTGCTGCCCACCGTGTTGATCGTCGTTGCGGCCAGGCGGATGACATAGGGAGAAATAGTGCCAAGAAAAATCCCCGGCGGCAGAAAATAGATGCTGCACGCGATCAGCGGATTCAAACGACTGCCGAAATCGATCCCGGCGATCCATTCGTTGACCGACGGATAGATGAACGGGAGAAAGAAAATCATCATTCCCGGTATGAGCAGCAGCGCGAGCAGACGGCCGTAGGAGGGCTCGCGCGTCGACAGCCAACCGCCCCAATAGTAGCCCACGCTCAGCGCTGTCATGACCACCGAGATCAAACTCCCCCACACGAAAATCGAGCTGCCAAAGTAGGGCGCCAGCACGCGGCTGCCGACAATCTCGAGCCCCATCAGGACGGCGCCGCTGATGAACACGACGATATAGAGCAGACATTGCACCATATTTTAAGTCTCCCAACTCTAGTTTCGTTCCTCGTCGACGATGGACAGAGGTTCCAATATATCTTCCGAGATGTCTTCGATGAATTGCGACGGGCGCGACAACACCATGCGCAGAGCGCGGTCGAAGATTCGGATCGGAAAGGTGATAAAGAGATTTTCTTTGGCGCGGGTTGCGGCGACGTAGAGCAGCCGTCGCTCTTCTTCCAGCTCTTCCCGGCTGTTGATGTTGTAAAAAGACGGGAAGCGACCCTCCAGCGCCCAAATGACGAACACCGCATGCCATTCCAGTCCCTTGGCCGAGTGAATCGTTGAAAGCACCAGCGGCCCTTCATCCGGGTCCACCGCCAGCACGCCCGCCACGCTGTCGTTGGGCGGTTCCAGCGCCATATCGCTCAAGAGCCGCTCCAGGCCGCGGTAGCGCTCTGTGATGCCTTGAAAATGTTCGAGGTCTCTGAGCCGCTTCGGGTGATCTTCCGGATGGTTGCGTTTGAGAATCGGCAGATAATACTGCATGAGGTACTGTGTCTGCTCCACCGGCCGCTCCGCCTGGGACGCTGCTTCGAAAACCTGGGCGAGAGTTTTCAGGCCATGGGCGACTTTGCCGCGCGCTTCGAAGGTGCGCAGCCGCTCCACCGGCTGGTTTCCTTCCAATAGCCAGCGGATGATCTTCTGGCTCATCTGCGCGCCGACGCCTTCGAGAAGTTGCAGCGCGCGGCCCCAGGAAATCGCATCCAGCGGGTTGGCGAGGATTCTCAAGTGGGCGAGGAGGTCCTTGATGTGGGTGGTCTCCATGAACTGAAAACCGCCGCGCTTGATGAAGGGAATGTTGTGGCGCGTCAGCTCCAATTCCAGGTCGAAGGAGTGAAAGCTCGAGCGAAAAAGCACCGCCATGTCCCAGAGCGGCACGCCTTCTTCTCTTAACTCCAAGATTTTCTGGCAGACAAAGCGCGATTGCACCTGCTCGCTGTCCGCCTGCACCAGCGCGGGCATGTCGCCGGCGCGCTTGCGCGTGTAAAGAGTTTTTTCATAGCGCTCGCTGGCGCGCCCGATGATCTCGTTGGTGAGACTCAAGATCGGCTGCGTGCTGCGATAGTTTTCTTCGAGCTTGATAATCCGCGTGCCCGGAAAGATCGTGGGGAAATCCATAATATTGCGAAAGTCGGCGCCGCGGAACGAATAGATGCTTTGGGCGTCGTCGCCCACCACCGCCACGTTGTCATGGCTCGTCGCCAGCAGGCGAACGATGCGGGACTGCAAGTGATTGGTGTCCTGGTACTCGTCCACCATGATGTAGCGGTAGGTGTCCGAGAGGCGGCGGCGCACGTCCTCGTGATTCGCCAATAGGTCTTTGAGCCGGGTCAGCAGATCGTCGTAGTCGACCAGGGTCTTGTTGGACTTGTAACTGACGTAGCCCTCGTAGAGGCGCAGGAGGTCGTCGAGGGAGTCGGCCAGATGGGGATACTCCCGTTCTATCAGGTCAGGAACCGTGGTCTGCTTGTTGACGGCCATGCTGAAAATTTCCGCCACCGTCTGCTTGCGCGGAAACCGTTTGTCTTTGTTATTGAGCCCCAACTCGGCGCGCAGGTGCTGGATCGCGTCTTGGCTGTCGGAACGGTCCATGATCGTGAACGAGGGCAAGAGATCGATGCGGCGGCCAAACTGGCGCAGCACCAGATTGGCGAAGGAATGAAACGTTCCACCCGCCACCTGGCTGCAGCGGTCGTCGATTAACAGGCTCGCGCGCCGCAGCATCTCTTCGGCGGCGCGGCGGGTAAAGGTCAAGAGCAAGATCGAGCGGGGATCGACGCCGATATCGATCAGATGGGCGACGCGGTAGACTAGCGTCCGGGTTTTACCCGTGCCCGCACCGGCGATGATCAAGAGCGGCCCCTCAATGGCGGTTGCCGCCTCGAACTGCGCCTCGTTCAGTTCCTTGCGGTAATCGAGTTTGGCCGGTCGGGAGATGGTCGGGTTAGTGTTTTTGAGCAAATACTGTTTGGCCAAGGGATCACCGGTTCTCGGTAAATTACCTATTTTCGTGTTGCGGGGCAAGCGGCCCTTCGACTGTTGCCCAGGATTCCGACCCACGGGCCTGCCCTTGGGTCGCTACAAACGAATGCTCCCCGAGCGGTCGGCGCCGTTCCGGCCGGCGTGTCTCTCATGGTGCGGTGAAAAGTTCACCGTCCGTTCCGTCGCCTGGACGAATTGTGATATTGTGTGGGGTGTGATGAAGGCCCATCTTCGGACTGCGACGGCGGATATTATTCGGTTCGTTACGTTGTCGTTGGCGCTCTTTGCCGCTAGCAGCGCGCCCGCACAATCCAAGATTGAAGAATTCTACGATAGAGACTACGGATACTCATTTCACTATCCGGCCGATTGGCGGCTCCAAAACCTGCCCGAAGGGGAGGCGAATCGGGACATTCGCGCCCTGTTGCAGGGGCCCAACGGCAGCTCCTTTACGGCGATCGTGGAAAAGAGCAGCACAAAGAACGCTGAGACGGACAACCCGGCGGCTGAAGCGGTCAAGGCGCGGGTCGAAGCGCTGATGTCCCGGACCATCGAGCAGGTGTACAAAACCATCGCCGAGAATATCAAGGCGTTGGCCATGACCGTCGGCGAGCGCCGTGATCTTTCCAATGGCATCGCCGTCAAATTCTATATTTCGACCCTCCATAAGATGCCCGCAGGCAAGCCGATCATCGTCGCCGGCATTCATTCTTATCCGTTCGGGAAAGACTATGCCGTGAGTTTCATCATGTCCGCTTTTTTGGAAGGCACGCCGGCCAAAGAGCAGGAAGTTCTTACCGCTGTGTTCAATTCGTTTCGATTGCTCGGCGAACGCCCGGCCACTGCCGAATCAGTTAAACCCGAGATACCGGAGAGCAAAAAAGACTGATCGGCTAGAGGTTGCTGAAAAATGGTTCTCGTGCTTCGACGGGCTCAGCACGAACGGAAAATTTCTAATGATTTCAAAAGTTTCTCCGTTCGCCCTGAGCCTAGTCGAAGGGTGAACGGAGAAACTTTCAGCACCCGGCTAGTTTTGCTTCGGAGCGGCGCCGTTGGTTGAACTACCCGGGGCTTGCGGGTTAGGCGCGAAAATTAAAAACGATTGCCGGTCGAGGAACGTCAATTCACCCTGCAAAGCGTAACCGGCCTGTTCCATCTCCCGTTTGATGAACTCCGCCGGAGTGTAGTGTTTCCACATCCCCTCGAACCAGGCGCGCCGGTCGAAATCGATGACTGCGATCCGCCCGCCGGGGCGGAGATATTTTCTCAGCTTCTGAAAGTAAGCGACGCGATTTTCGAAGTGGTGGTAAGTGTTCACGGTAAACACGAGATCGACGCCGGCGGGCGGAAGCAACGGATCATCGAGGCGGGCGAGAATCACTTTGACGTTGCCGATGTTTTTTCCCTGGGTCGCTTTCGCCACCAGATCGTTCATCTCCCGATCGACATCCACCGCGTAGACTTTGCCTTGGGGACCGACGGCTTCGGCAAGCCGGAAGGTAAAATATCCGCTTCCCGAACCTAGATCGGCGACGTGATCGCCGGGGCGCAGCGCGAGCGCTTCAATGACCTTCTGCGGTTGCTGCCACTGGTCGCGGTTGAAGCCTTCATAGGCACACTGCTTGAGGAACGCGCACCCGGCGAGAAAAAGTAGGGCCAGCCCGAGGAGGCCGAGCTGAGGATTCTTTGTCCTGCGATGACGATAAGAAAAATTCAACGGCAGTTAGCTTTGCGGCAGCGCTGCTTTCTCTCGCACGGTGGCCTTCGCCAACGCGCTATTGACTTTGGCCAGCAGATCGACGACGTCGAACGGTTTTCCCACCAGGTCGAAGGCGCCGAAATCGATCGCTTTGGCAGCAACCTGGTGGGTGCTAAGCGCCGTGAGCATGATCACTTCGCAGTCTGGATGGATCGCTTTGATCTGGCGCAGCACTTCGATCCCATCGGTTCTGGGCATGAGAACGTCCAATAGGACCACCGCAGGCCGGGCTTCTTTCACTTTGGCGACGGCGGACTCCAGAGAGTTGGCTTCGAACAAGGAGAAACCCTTGCTGAAGACGAATTTCAGGGACTCTCGGACGCTCATTTCGTCGTCGACGATCAGCAGCCGCGGTAGATTCATAAGACCTTGCATCGAGCCCGGTGAAAAAGCGTTCAAGCGTGATTGGAAATACTGTGGCACCATCCGACGCGGTACGCAAGAGTTTTTCTCCGAGGGTCTCAAGATCGGATCTCACATCATAAATTCTCAAAGTCTCGCACGGGACTGTTGATTTTCGCTTGAGGCCGGTGAGTTCCTGCCGCCGCCGTAAGCTTTGAATCGCTCACCTTTTTCGACTCTCCTTTGCAGAAAGTAACGGGTGTAACCCCGTGCACGAATGCGAGGGCATCACCAACGACCTAGCGGGCAATCGCCGCGACGAAAAGAACCGACGCAGCTAGACTTGGAAACATCAGATTCCGGCTTCGATCCAAGCCGATTTTTATTCTCCTTCGCCGAATACCTCGCAGCTTGCTGCGAGGATGAAGGCGAGGAGAACCCTCCGTAGCCTTGGCGAAGGAGGGTGGAAGGGCTTCGGAGAATTTCGCAAAGATACCTCGGCGCTTTGCTCCGAGGAGCTTC
>JAUYJC010000357.1 GCA_030688735.1 Deltaproteobacteria bacterium | reverse complement strand
ACGGGGCGCTACGACGGTATGGACCCAGGAAGGCAAGAAGCAAACTTTTGAGTGGCAGGAAGGCAGTCTTTTTTCGCCGCCGCTAAACGCCTGGTATCAGCACTTCAACGGCTCCGGCAGCAGGCCGGCGCGCTTTCTGGCGGTCACCAACCTGCCGTTGATCGTGAACCTGTTTCACAATTACGATTTTATCTTCAACAACGATTTCATCTTTACCGACCGCTACGGCGGAGAGGACGATTACTTTTCCGGAAAAGGCCGGGCATACCCAGGGCGGGTCTGGGACACGAACTTCGTCGCGGACGTCTACAACTTCAAGCTCATTGAGTGGAAAGAGCGGGGCGCGGGCGGCGCCACCATCATGTTCGAGATCGCCAATAACACCATGTGCGCTCACATCTCGGAGTTTCCCGCCGGGACTTACAAAAAGGCGCACCGCCACGGACCGGGCGCCCACGTGATCATTCTCAGCGGCCACGGCTATTCCTTGCTCTGGCTCGAAAGCGGCAAGAAAGAGAAATTCGATTGGCAGGCAGGAAGCGTCGTCGTCCCACCGGACCGCTGGTTTCACCAGCATTTCAACACAGGGAAAGAGCCGGCCCGCTACCTCGCCCTGCGTTGGGGAAGCCGAAAATTCAGTACGGCGCGGGAGGAAGAAAAAATCGCCAAGAGCGTCGCGCTCGGCGGCGATCAGATCGAATACCTGGACGAGGAAGAGGAGATTTACGCTCTGTTCAAATCGGAGTGCGCCAAGAGCGGCGTCCAGGTAAACTGGTCTCCCAAGAGCGCGGCGTAAAAAGCTAAGACAAAAACAAATTAAGTAGCGGGAGATGCTCGGGGACGAAAAACTTCGGACCGTGGACAATGGGCGGCTACTTTCAAGGCCAGCCACGCCAACCCCTGAGGGCCTGGCCGGCCATCATCTGCACGTTCCGCCATCCCCGTCTCCTTAGTTTTCTTCGACATGGTATGGAGGTTCTATGAAACAGACAGTGATTTGGGACAGGCTCGTGTTCGGAGCAGTTTTATTTCTGCTGTTGGGCGCTTTGGCGGCGAGCTCGGCGCGCTCGGAGGAAAAAATCTTAGTCGCCTATGCGGGCCACAGCGAAAGCGTCGCCCACATGTGGGTGGGAATCGAGAAGGGGCTGTTTAAAAAGTACGGTCTCGATTTGCGCATGCTCCAAGTTCGCTCCGGGCCGCTGATCGCGGCAACCCTGGCATCCGGGAGCGTGCAGGTCGTTTGGACCGCGCCGTCCACCATGTTGAGCGCCGCATCGGCGGGGTTAAAGATTAGTTGCCTTGCGAGTACCACCAATATCTTGCCGCGCGAGTTGGTCGTGCAAAAAGAGATCAGGTCCTTCGATGAGCTGCGGGGCCGGGTCTTCGGCGTCCAGAGCATCGGCGGCGGTCTTTGGCTGCAGACGATGGTCGTTCTGGAAACCCTCGGCATCGATCCCGAAGCATACCGTTTGCGCATGCGAGTCATCGGCGACATCCCGACAGTGGCTCAGGCGCTTGTGTCTGGAAACATCGATGCCGCGGTTTTGCCTTATAGCTTTAGCGACCTGGCAAAAAGGTCGGGGGTGGTTTCCTTGGGGGGACAGTTGAGCGTCCCTTTCCAGTCCAACGTGCTCTGCTCATCGAAAGACTTTGTCGCCAAATCGCCGGATCTCGCCACGCGGCTGATTCAGGGAATGATGGAAGCGGTGCTGGTCATTTACGATCCAAGCCGCAAAGAAGACGTGAAGGAAATTCTCAAAAAGAACCTGCGGTTTTCCAAAGCGGAGGACGCCGAGGCGTCCTATAAAGTCTTGCGCGCCATGAACAACCTCGACGTGGCGCCTCATGCCGAGGGCTGGAGAACGATTCAAAGACTCGTCTCCCGGGTGAATCCGAAAGTCGGCCAGATTAATTTGGAGGAGGTGCTTTACCCGCGACTGGTCCAAAGCCTTGAAGAGAGAGGGTTCATTTCCGAGATGCGGAAAAGGCTGGTCCCGTAGCCGGGGAGCAGCAAACCTGGCCGCGCTTGCCTGCCTCGCCATCGCCGGTTATGAATGGCGCGCGCGGCCGACGCTTTCAACGAGCCAAAGCTTGACGAAGCCACCGTAGGTCTCTCGGCCGCAGACAACACGCGCCGCATCGTTGACTTTGTGGCTGGTTCTTAGCTAGTGTTTTGCTTACCGCGTAGCTGTGAAATTACAGAAACTGGGAGGAGTTACAAAAATCATGAAAACTCACATTGTTCATAGAATCCAAGTGATTCTTGTCGGCATGCTCATTCTGATGTCGCCTACGCCCGGCGACGCCCAGACGGCGAAAATCAAGATGGGTTCGTCCTTGAGCCCGCCGTCGTTGGAGTCGATCACGCCTTATGTCGCCATCGAGAAGGGCATTTTCAAAAAACTCGGCTTGGACGTGGAAGTGGTGGAATTCCGCGGCGACGCCGTGCATACCAAGGCGCTGTTGTCGGGCGACATCGACGTGACCATCAACATGGGGGCGACACAGGGCATCGTCAGCGCCTCCAAGAAGGCGCCGATCCGCCTCTGGGTAGTCGCCAACCCGACCACCCCCTATCATTTCGTCGCGCGCAAAGAGGCTGGCACGACTCTGAAAGCCCTGATTGGGAAAAACGTCGCGGTCTCCGGCATCGGCGCAATCTCCTATCATATCCCGCGCATCGTGCTCGAACGCAGCGGCATCGATCCCGACAAGCTCAATTATGTCGCCGTCGGCTCGCCGGCGGATCGTTTCAAGGCGCTGATCGCCGGCAAGGTCGATGCGACGGTGGTGACCAACACCGAAGTGGCCAAGCTCGTCGACTATCCGGAGATCATTGATTTAGTCAACGTGCCCAAAGTCGTTCCCGAAATCCCCTATGAATTCGGCATGGCGCGAGAGGATTACATTCAGAAAAACGCCGACACGCTCTACAAACTCGCCAAGGGCATCATCGAAGCCAACCGTTGGATCCTCGCCAACAAGGCGGGGACGATCGAGGTCGCCAAAAAAATTCTTCCCGAGGAATCAGCGGAGGTGTTGAGTCGGGCATACGACCTCGCGGACAAGAGTTTATGGGGCGTCAACGGCGACATCTCGGAGGCTTCTTACAATTTCACGGCCGAGTTTCTCAAGAAGGTCGGCTATCTCGAGACGCCGCTGCCTTACAAGCAGTTCTTCGACCGCCGTTTCGTCGACCGGGCGTTGAAGGAGTTGGGCCGAAAGTAGCCGTCGGTCGCGGGCGGCGGGTCGCGCTTGGAGGGGCGGGGAATGCTGGAGGTCAAGCAGCTTAGCAAGGTATTCTTCGAGCAAAATGACCCCCGCAAGCCGGGGCTGGTCGCCCTCCATAACATTTCGCTGGTTGTTGAAAAAAACGAGTTTGTTTCGCTGCTCGGTCCGAGCGGCTGCGGCAAAACGACGCTGATCCGCGTTATAGCTGGCCTGATACCGGCGGACCGCGGCCAGATTCTGGTCAACAGCCGGCCGGTAAGCGCGCCGGGGCGCGACCGTTGCATGGTCTTTCAACAGTTCGGCCTGCTCCCCTGGCGCACGGTTTTAAGCAACGTTGAGTTCGGCCTCGAAATCGAGGGCGTGGCCAAGGCAGAGCGCGCCCAAATTGCGCGAAAATACCTCGAGCTCGTCGGTCTCGTGGGCTTTGAGAATTATTACCCCCATCAGATTTCCGGCGGCATGCAGCAGCGGGTCGGGATCGCCCGGGCGCTCTCGAAGAAACCCGATATTTTGCTGATGGACGAGCCTTTCGGCGCCGTCGACGCGCAGACGCGCGAACAGCTGCAAGAAGAACTGCTCAAAATCTGGGACCAGACCGACACGACGGTGGTCTTTGTCACCCATAGCATCGACGAAGCGATTTATCTCTCCGACCGCGTCGTCGTGATGCAGTCCCGGCCGGGGCGGATCAAAGAAGAACTCACCGTCGATCTGCCGCGGCCACGCTGGGAGGGCGATGTCAAAGCGGACCCGCGTTTTTCCCAACTGCGCGCGCGGCTGCGCGAGTCGCTGCGAGGCTGACGATGGCAATTCCTTCGGATGAACAACTGATCGCCGAGTTAGGACTGCGCCGCCAGCGCCCTTGGTCGATTTACGACCATCCCAACGTTATTCGCGGGATTTCGATCATTGTGTTTCTTTCAGTCTGGGAGATTTACGGGCGCCGCACCGACCCGATTCTTTTTACCTATCCGACGGCGGTGGCGGTCGCCTTCGGCCAGCTCGTGGCGTCCGGCGAGCTGATCAGACAGCTGCTGGTCAGCCTGAGCGCGATGGCGGCCGGTTTTATCCTCTCCCTCGTGCTCGGCGTTGGATTGGGTCTGGCGATGGGGCGGTCCCGTTTGGCCGAAGCGGTCCTCGAGCCGCACATCAATGCGCTCTACGCCACCCCCCAGGTGGCGCTTACGCCGCTGCTCATGATGTGGTTGGGCCTGGGATTCAGCGTCAAAGTGTCGGTGGTTTTTCTCTTCGCCTTTTTTCCCATCCTGATCAACACCTCCAGCGGCGCCAAAAATGTCAGCGCCTCGCTGATGGAAGTGGGACGGGCGTATTTGGCATCGCGCCGCCAGAACCTGATCAAGATCGTCCTGCCCGCCGCCCTGCCTTTTATCATGGCGGGAATCCGCATCGCCGTCGGCCGTGCGCTCGTCGGCATGATCATCGCCGAGCTTTTTACCGCGATTACGGGATTGGGCGCAATGCTCTCGCTTTACGGCAACATTTTCGAAACCGCCAAAATGTTCGTGGTGATCATCGTCTTGGCCATGCTCGGCATCGGGCTCATTCACGCGGCTCAAATGTTAGAGCGGAAAATGGCGCAGTGGAAGGAGACCGAACGTGCGGTGGGTTAGCTGGCAGACCGAAATCGGCGCGGTGGCGGGGCTGGCGGCCTTCTTGACAGGATCGGGGCGATGGCGCTGAACGCTCTGGAGCAGCAGGCCCTTGGGGAGCTTCATCTCTCCGAAGACCGGCCTTTTAGACTCACCGACCACTTGGGAGCGGTGCGCGTTGCCTCGGCGATCGTGGTGCTAGTGCTCTGGGAAATCTTCGGCCGGCGGATCAATCCGCTTTTCATGTCGTACCCGAGCGCCATCGCCGGCGCGTTGGTGGAACTTCTCCTCGCCGGCGAAATCCAACGCCAGGCGGCGGGTAGCTTGCAGGTGTTCGCCGTCGGCTTGAGCGTCGCGTTGATCCTCGGCATCGTCGTCGGGCTGCTCATGGGGCGCTACCGTTTGGCCGAGTACCTGCTCGATCCCTACGTTTACGCCCTCGACGCGACACCCCGAGTGGCCTTGATCCCGCTGCTGCTTTTATGGTTCGGACTGGGCGACGCTTCCAAGATTGCCATCGTTTTCCTGAGCGGTCTGTTCCCCGTGCTGATGAACACCTTCAGCGGCGTCAGGACCGTGAGCGCCCATCTTGTCGAGGTCGGCCAGGCCTACGGCGCCGGCGAGGGGAAAATCTTTATCAAGATCATTCTGCCCGCCGCCCTGCCTTTTATCATGACGGGAGTTCGGCTCTCCGTCGGGCGCGCGCTGATCGGCATCATCACCGCGGAGATGTTCGCCGCGGTCACCGGCATGGGGGCGCTGCTGGTCCGTTACTCCAGCGCCCTGGCAACCGACAAGTTCTTCGTTCCGGTGATTTTTCTTTCCCTGCTCGGCGTGGCGCTGAGCGCGACGGTCGAGAGGTTGCAAAAACGGTTGGCCCCATGGAAGGAAACGGAACGGGCGCTTTAGGGAAGCCGCACGCGCGACTGCGCTTGCCGTTTGGTCCTCGCGCGTCTTGCCGGTCGCCGTGGAAAAGGTGTATTGAACCCAAGGGAGTCGGGAGAAAAACATTATGGCCTGTGACCTTCTCATCAAGGGCGGGCGGATTTACGACGGCAGCGGCTTGCCTTCATATCTTGGCGACGTGGCGGTTGAAGGTGGCCGCATCGTCGAGACCGGTAGAATCAATGGCAGTGCAAAGCGGGTGATCAAAGCCGACGGCCTCGCCGTGTCGCCTGGCTTCATCGACTTTCACACCCATCTCGACGCGCAACTGCTGTGGGACCCGCTGGCGACTTCTTCGTGCTTTCACGGCGTCACCACGGTCATCCCCGGCAACTGCGCCCTGGCTCTCGCGCCCTGCAAGCAACAGGACCGGGAGGCGATCCTGCGCAGCTTCGAGCGGGTCGAAGCGATCTCGCTTCCCGCGCTCAAAGCGGGCGTCGAGTGGAGCTGGACGACGTTCCCCGAATACTTGAACCGCCTGCGCGGCAAGCTCGGCGTCAACGTCGCCGCGCTGATGGGCCACTGCGCGCTCAGGCAGTTCGTCATGGGCGAGGCGGCCACCGAGCGCGCGGCGACGCCGGCGGAAATTCACCAGATGAAAGAGATTCTCAAAGCCGGCGTGCGCGCGGGCGCCATCGGTTTCTCGACCAATCAAAATCCGGTGCATATGTTCGCCGACGGCACGCCGATCCAAAGCCGCTTCGCCACCGACGAAGAGATTATCGAGCTGGCCTGCGCGCTGGGGGAGATCAACCGGGGCGCGGTGCAGATTTCCCGCGGCTCTTTGGGCGTTTCCGTGCCGATGCGCGAGACTGTGCAGCTCTTCGAAAAGATCGCTAGCGAGTCAGGCCGGCCGGTGATCTGGCAAAGCATCGCGCACCGCTGGGACCGGCCCAATGAGTGGCGCGAATTGCTGGATTTGGCCAAGCAGTCGCTGGACCGCGGCGTGCAGTCCTATCCGCTGTGCAACGCGCGCCTGTTCAACAACCGGCTGACGCTCAAGAACGCCCAGGTGTTCGACGACCTGCCGACCTGGAAGACGATTCTCTTCTTGCCGCTCGAAGAACGCATCAAAGCTTTGCGCGATCCCGAGGCGCGGCGCAGGTTGCGCTACGAGGCGGTGGAAGAGAAGAAATCGTCGCGCTTCTCGCGGCGCTGGGATTTGGTCTACATGATCAAGGCGGCGACCGCGGCGAACAAGCACCTCGAAAAAAAGAGCGTCGCCGAGATCGCCAAGATTCGCGGCCAGGATGTCATCGATGCGTTTCTCGATCTCTCATTGGAAGAGAGTTTGGACACGGAGTTTCAGACCTCGAGCACCAACGGCGACGAAGAGGCGGTGGCGGAGATCATCCGTAGCCCGTTTGTCCTGGTCGGCCAGTCCGATGCCGGCGCGCACTTGATCTACGACGCTGGCTTCGGCTACGCCACGCGCCTGCTCGGCTACTGGATACGCGAGAAGAACATCATGAGCCTGGAAGAGGGCGTGCGTAAGCTCACTTTTATGGTGGCGTCGATCTTCGGCTTGCAAGATCGCGGTTTGCTTCGTCCCGGCATGGCCGCGGATCTGGTCATCTTCGATCCGGCGACCGTGCGCGAGTGCGAACCTGAGATGGTGCAGGATTTGCCGGGGAACGAGAAACGGCTGATTCAAAAAGCCATTGGCATCGAGACAACCATCGTCAACGGCGAAGTGCTGGTGCAGCGGGGCGAACACACCGGCGCATTGCCGGGCAGGGTACTAGGAAACGGCAACGGCAGCACGCTGCAAGCGGCAGCGTAGCTATCGCGGTTTCAAGTTCCGAGTTTCGAGTTAGCGAGACGAGATCCTCCCAGTATGAGCCCGAGTTTGTACGAGATCATTTATCTGAAAATCCGCGCGCTTGAACTCCGAGTCGATGCGTATACAATAACTCATTGTCTGTATCGGGAGTTGCTATGAAAACCAACCTGAAGCGAAAGAACTATTATCTTGACGAGAAAAAAATCCGCCGGGTGCGGGCGATCCTGGGCGCACAGACCGAGACCGAGGCGATTGACGCCGCATTGAACCTGGTAGTCTTCAGAAAAGAAATTCTCAAGTCACTGGAAAAGGTTGCGGGCAAAGGTGGTGTGGAGAAGGTTATTTAGGGGCAAAGCATCTGATCGACACGGACCTATACATCGACCTCATTCAAAGCGGAACCACGCTCCCCCTCATCCGTGAACTTTATGATAAGGACGCTCCCGGCATCTACTTCA
>JAUYJC010000356.1 GCA_030688735.1 Deltaproteobacteria bacterium | reverse complement strand
GTGGCAACGCGTTTCTCCATGACCTTGTCACTGCCCGGCGGACGCGTCCTGCCGCTTGGGGGCGACAGCATTCCCTGGCCGAGCCAGATTCCGGAGGCGCTCCGCACGCTGACCAACCCGGACCTCAGCGCCCTCCTGCAGCAATTCGACGACGATACCGAGCGGCTGAGGACGCGCGGCGCGGACAACTGGTCGCGGCTCGGCGATCGGATGGGCTTCATCTGCGAGTTGTTTCGATCCGCGCAGCAGAGCGCGGATCTCTTCGCCCAGCCCTTCAGCCAGGCCGCTCGCGGCGAGATCGCCCGTGGCGTTGTCCCGCGGGGTGGTATTTAACCGCCGTGAACGTTGCCCGTGATACCGAATAAAGGCTATTAGGCGCTTACCTTGGAAATGTTGAACAGAACGACTCCAGAAAAATTTATCCCACCAAGCATGTCCTGAGCTTCGCCGAAGGGGCGCGAAGGCGCAAAGTGACGCTCCGTGTCATTTCTACCGAAGGGAGAAATCTTTCTTAGATCCCTCGCCTTCGCTCGGGATGACGGGCCGAGGGCACGTCACTTGGCGTCTTTGCGTCTTTGCGGGAGACATGGTTTTTCCGATCTCTTTTTAGTTTCCGAATTTCAAATACCTTTGGTTAGTTCTACGGGTCGGTTGGGGCCAAGCGCTTTGAAGATCCAGATTGAGACACCCCGTCGCACCCGCTCGCAGGTCCCGGCTGCTCAGCTTTAGCTTTCGATCTAAGCGTGAATCAGTTTGCGAGCGACGCCATCAGACGGCCGTAGCCCGTTACCGGCTGTTTCACCCTGGCCATTCTTAGCGCGTGCCAGATGTATGCCTGGCAGCTCGTGACTACGGGCTTGCCGATCTCGCGTTCCAATAAATCCACATCGGTAATCGTCGGCCAGCGGGGGCAGGGGACGAAGACGCCGTCAGCTTCGGACGCTTGCTCGTAGAGGCGCTTGGCGATCTTGTAGGCAGCGTGAACGTCCATGTCGGTGAGATCGGCGTTCTTGCGCACGCCGTAGCCTTCGATTCTTAGTACCTGAATTCCGGAGGCTTCCAGGAAAGCCTTCATCCGTTGGTTTAAGCTATCTTCGTGCGGCGTTGCCACGACGACCTTGCTGATGTTCAACGATTTGAGCGCTTCGATTTCTCCCGTGATGCCCGCAGAAACCGGCACCCCGAACTTCGCGGTGAGCTTCTTGCCCATTTCGATATCGCTGCCGTGGCCGAGCTTGGTGAAGAGGGGAGAGCCGCCGATGATGATCGAATCGCATTTGTTGTCGAAGAGATCCGCCGCCGCTTCTTCGACCCGCTGGAGCTGGCGCTCGAAATCCGCGTCCACCAACTGTCGAATCGTACCCGTGCTGTTTAGAATCATGAACCCTTCCGGCAGCATGCGATAGAATTCATAAACCAAAGTATCTCCCCGCGACGGGGCGACGTGACCGATTTTTGCTCTCCAACCGTACATCTTCAACCTCCTATCGTCGGTTGTTCGAAGTTCAAGGTTCCACGTTCAAGGAAAAACGCCAAGCCCGTCCTGGCCACCTTGAACATTGAACTTTGAACCTTGAACGGTTCACCAGTTGAGCCAGGCGCCGTTGACGTGAATGGTTTGGCCGGTGATGTATTTGTTCTCGTCCGTCACTAGAAAGAGGGCGGCGCTGGCGATTTCTTCCGGCGTGCCGGCGCGCTTCATGGGAATCTGAGCGACGCGCTCGGCCCATTCCTCCTCGGTATAATGGCCGCGTACTCGGTCGGTCGCGATGCGTCCCGGGGCGACGGCGTTGACGTTGATGCCGTCCTTCACCACTTCTAAAGCCAATGACTTGGTAAAGACCGCCACTCCAGCTTTGGCTGCTGCATAACTGGCGCGGGTGGCGTTGCCAGTGAAGCCGTAGATGGAAGAGATGCTCACGATCTTGCCGTAGTTTTGTTTCATCATGGCAGGCAATACCGCTTGCGAGCAGAGAAAGACGGACTTCAAGTTCATGTTGATGATGTGGTCCCATTCCGTTTCGCTGATTTCGATCACGGGCTTGACCAGCGCGCCGCCGGCGACGTTGACTAGAATGTCGACGCGCCCCCAGCGATCGAGCGCCGCCTGGACCATCTGCTCTACCGAACCCTTGCGGGTCACGTCGGTGACGATGGAAAAGGCTTGTCCGCCTTCTTGCGTGATCTCCGCCGCGCGCGATTTGCCGGTCTCGCCATCGATGTCGGCGATGGCGATCCTAGCGCCTTCGCGGGCAAAGCGAAGCGCGATGGCGCCGCCGATGCCGCCCCCCGCGCCGGTGACGATGGCTATCTTGTTATCGAGCTTTCCCATTGAATCTCTCCCTTTTTGGCGATCGCATCAGCCGAGATAGGTCGTGAGCGCGTGCAGGTCTTGGATGCGCGTGACCCTGGGATGTTCGAATGACTGGTTGTAGGACCGGTGCGGCATGAGCACGGTGGCTTCGGTATTTTCCGCAACGTCCTGGCAGTTCTCATGCCGGTCGTCCACGAATAGCTTGACGCCGAGTTTGTCCACCAGCGCCGATTTAGCGCTCTGGGTGAAATAAACCACCGGCTTGCTGACGCCATGCTCGCGCAGCCATTCGCAGGTGACGTCATGGATGCTGTAGTGATCCCGTTCGTAGCGATGGGTGACGAAGATCAGCCGTTCAGCACGGCTCAGCAGGTCGAGGCACTGCCACTCCACCAAGCTGGGCAGCGGCGCGAGACCACGCCAAAATTGCGGGTCATCGGAAACTTCCATGACGCACTGCTTGATCAATTCGCTCGATAGAAACGGGTAATTCGTAAAATTGGGGTCGGTGACCGACTCCAGATCAATGGCGCCGCCGCTGCGGGCCTCAAGGATCTGAACAAAAGGTGAGACAAAATCGGCCACCACGCCGTCGATGTCGAGAGCGACTTTCATTAGGCTTAATCTAAGCAAAACGCCGATGGGCGTCAACTTGCATTGTTGTGGGGTCGCTTCCGATTGTGCTACAGAAAAGACTCCGCGAATACTTTTATTAAGGAGCAACGACACGCATGGAAGACACCGTGCTTGAACAGGTAGACCGTAATCGCATCGTCGAGTTGGCGTGTAATCTCGCCGACATCGTCAGCATCACAGGCGAGGAAGAAGAAGTCGCCAAATATCTCGGCGGCGAGTTCGAAAAGCTCGGCATGGAGGTCGAATACCAGTACGTGGAGGACGGCAGACCGAACGTCATCGGAAGGTTGAAGGGAAGCGGCGGCGGGGCGACATTGATGTTCAACGCGCACATGGACCATTTCGATAATCCCCAAGAGACCGTCGTCGAGGACGACCGGATCTACGGGCGTGGCTTGGTCAACATGAAGGCGGCGTTTCCTTGTTACATCGAGGCGGTGGCGGCGCTGCAAAAGGCCGGCGTGAAGCTCAAGGGCGATCTGATCATTGCGGGAGTCGTCGGCGAAATCGAAAAGGCCCAGGTCGGGAGATTTGAGGGAAAGACCTACCGCGGGGCCGGCGTGGGCGCGCGCTATCTGATGGACCACGGCGTGATGGCCGATATGTGCATCATCGGCGAACCCACGGGTCTGCACCTGCAAATCGGCAACGCCGGCCTAATCTGGGCGCGGGTGAGCGTGGACTGCAAGGCGACAAGATTTGTTCTGGCCGCGTGCAAAGTCGCGCAGGCGATTCAGGACTGGGAAAAGGAATACCAGCGCAAGTATCCGCACAAGTTCATGCTGCCGACGGTGCAGATCGGCGCGATCGACGGTGGCAACCCGTTTAAGCCGGGCACCCGGCCGTCGACCGATATTTTTGTCATCGTGAAGACGCTTCCAGGCGCCGTGCCGCTGGCGATTAAACGCGATCTTGAGGCGGTTTGCGAGAAGGTTAAAAAACGCGAGAGCGAAATTCTGGACATTCGCGTCGATCTATATCTTTCCACCGACGGCTACGAAATCTCGAAGAACGAATATGTGGTTAAAGCGATAGCAAGCGCGCACAAGACGGTGTTCGGCAAGCCCGTGCCCTATTCAAAGCCGATACGCTACGGCATCACTAGCGACGGCTCGCGCATCGCGGCCTACGGCGTGCCGGCGATCACCTTTGGTCCCGGTTTCGGCACCCATCTCGTCGATCCGACGGAAACGAAGGCCCCCGCCGAGTGGGACGCGCCGAGCGGCGTACGCCGCGGCGTCGGCATCGAGAACATGGTCAATTGCACGAAGGTGTACGCCATGGCGGCGCTGGATATCTGCAACACTAAACCGGAAGCGCTAGCCAGGAGGTAGCCTGTGGGGTTCCAAGTTCAAGGTTCCATGTTCAAAGTTAAAACCGAAACGTTGAATGGGAGTCCGAACCCTTGAACATTGAACCAGGAACCTTGAACGGTATTTTCCCCGGAAAGGACTCGGTCATGGATCTCACCTTCGCGCACTACCGCAACCGCTTCTGCATGTTTCGCACCTACTACGCACTCGCTGCCGGCAAGGTGAAGCCGGACGGCTTCAACATGAAGGTCATCGAGCTGCCGGACCCGCCGAGCCGTGAGCAGGAAGATGCCTTGATTCGCGGCGATGTTCAGGTAGCGAACTTATATGTGCCAAATTTTGTCCAACGCAAATTAGCGGGCGCGCCTATTATCGGGCTTTGCACCGAGTGGAAATCGACCCTGAAGGGCAATGGTATGTTCGTGCTCAAAGACGGCCCGATAAAAAATCCGGCCGATCTCCAGGGTAGAACGGTCGGCTCGCACCAGGGCCCCCACGCAATCCACCGCTATTTATTGCGCCATCAGTTCGGCGTGGACGACTCGAAAATCAGCTGGGTCTCCCACCCGCAGGAGCAGCTTCTGACCGTCTTGAAACGCGGCGAAATCGATGCGGCCGTGCTGCTCGATCAATTTTTCTTTCGCGGCGAGGAAGATCAAGACGTGCGCTGTCTCTATACCGACGGCGAGGTTTGGCAAGCTCTGCGCGGTTTTCCCGAGATCATCAAACATATGGTCGCGGCCCGGGAAGATCTGCTGTGCGATCACCCGGGCATTAGAGACAAGCTGCTGCAAGCGTTTCGCGCATCGTTTGCCTGGAGCGAGGCGCATCTGCCGGAGATCGCCGACGAGTTCATCAAGCGTTACCCGGGGGATAAAGAGGCGCTGCTCGCCTCGGCGCGTTATCCAAGGATCGAGTTTACCCTGACTGAGGCGGAGCGGAAGCTCGCCGACGCCGAAATGGACATGATGGTGGAGGTCGGCTGGATTCCGCGCAAGGTGCCAGTGGCGACTCTGTTTGCCGCGTAGCCGGCAAACAGGGTTCAAAGTTCAATGTTCAAGGTTCAAAGTGAAACCCGGAACTTTGAATTGAAGTTCTAAACATTGAACCTGGAACCCGGAACCTTGAACCCTATTTTTTCCAATATGAGCTCCCCACGCCGGGTCGGCGACGCATGGCTCGTCGCCATCGTGTTTCTACTCTTGAGTCTCAATGCCTGCACGCTTGTGGAGCGGCCCGGATCTTACGGCGCTGAGGGATTGTGCGAAACCGGCGATCTTATCCAAGAAGTCAAAGCCTTTGGTCGAACTCTCGGAATAGAGCCGACCGATGCGCTCAGCCGTCCGACGGGGGAGGGGAGGGCGCTTTCGATGCTTTGGCTGTGGTTGCAAAGGGCCGGTACTCTGGCGCGCAACAGGGCCGTCGATATTCGTATGGCCGTCGGACTTTCCAGCATCAAGGAGCGAACGAAAATCGAGCAAATCTATAGGGTGGAAGGTTACAGCGTCTATTACCGCCAGGGCAACGAATTCTCGGACCCGCGCTCGGCGGTGACGCCAAGTTTCGCGGCTGAGGGGATAGTGCGGCGCGTCAACGTTATCCTCCACGAAGATCTGCACGGCGACGTAAATTTCGATCTTCCATGGGACATCGAAGAGGCGGTGGTAACGCCGCTCGGTGCGTTGGCGGCGGCGGAGTATTTCAGGCGCAAGGGTGACCTCGAGAACTTAATGCGGGCCCAGTCCGCTTTAGATGAAGGAAAGCAAATTTCCCGGGAGCTGCTCAAGCTGGTGAATGAAGCGGAAGCGATTTTCCAAAACCTCACCGCGGAAGCTGCCAAGGAGAAAGTCCTCGCGCTTCTCCCGACCTACCCCGCCTATCACCGCATGTTTCAGCGCCAGATCGTGGGGCAGCATCCAGCGACGGTCCTGGAGGCGAAGTTCAGCCATGATCTCGCCTACTTCCGATATTTTGAAGCCATCGCGATTCTCGCGGAAAAACCCCTGGCCCTCGATGTCTTGATTGCAGAGCTGAAAAAACTGCCGCGGGACGCCACACCCGAGACAACCGATAGGTTCTTGGGAGCTTTAGAAACAAAATATTCTGGGGCGACACAGTAAGTAGAAACCAAGTCATCGTCCCTATGTTTCGCTCACTCAAGGCTAATCCTAGCGCGCCTGCTTTCATCGCGCTTTATTCCGGCACGTTTATGTCGGGCGCCTGGGCGATGATCATTCCGACGATACCGGTGCTCGGGCGGGAGTTCGGCGTTTCGGCGGGGGGCGCGGCGCAAATCATAACCGCTATAGTGATCGGTAGATTTTTCGGCACCATCGTCGCCGGGGTACTGCTGGATCGCAGAGGCACGCGCGTGGCGTTGGTGGGCGGTCCGTTGGTGGCGTGCGGCGCCGCGCTGCTGTGCACGGTGGCGCCGTGGTTTCCGGTTTTGTTGCTTTTGTCGGTGTGCATCGGCGCTGCGGACAGCCTTTGGTCCACGGCTCGGGAAATCGCTGCCATCGATCTCGCCCGACGCAGCCAGCGCGGGCGCTTGATCAGCAGTATGCACGGTACGTACAATATGGGGACGGCGCTCGCACCGGTCGTTGGCGGCTGGCTGACCGAGATTATCGGCTTTCAAGCGGCGTTTTTCGGTTACGCCGTGGCGTGCGCGCTGTCGGTGGTTTTGGGAATGCGCAGTCCGAATTCCCCGGCGCCGCCGAAGGCGCAAAAATCGCCGGGCTCCCCGCAAGGATGGAGTGCGACGGCGCTGCGCGAACGCGCCCGCGGAGTTTTAGTGTTATTCCATGAAATTCGCCCCGATCTCAGAAGCACCTATGGAATCTTGGTGCTGGCGACCATGGTCTCTCAGTCGCAAAGGGTCATCGTTCAGAGCATGCTGCCGCTCTATGCAGCCACCTACCTGCATCTGTCGCCGAGTCAGATCGGCATGTTGTTCACAATTTCTGGAGTAGTCGTGTTCGCCATGATTATTCCCGCGGGATTCGTCATGGATCGCGTCGGTAGAAAGTGGTGCACGGTCCCAAGCACGGGCCTGCCGGCGCTGATCTTTTTGCTGATCCCCCTGACCGACAGCTTTGTGCGGCTTGGGATTCTAGTCGGCATCGCGGGTTTCGCCCAGGGATTGTCCCTGGGCTCGCTGGCGACCTCGACGTATGACGTCGTGCCGGCGCCCGTGCGTGCGCGCTTGCAAGCAGTGCGCAGGACGATAGCTGAACTTGGCAGCGGCGTGGCGCCTTTGATCGGCGGTTATCTGGCGAACGCTTACAATCCGGGCGTGCCTTTCCTGGTTTACGCGCCGCTGCTGGTTGTTACCGCGGCTCTGTTGGCGGTGTTCGGAAAGGAGACGTTGGAGCGGTGAGAGTTTTTTGACTACGTTGGAGTTTTCAATCAACGACAGCGGAATTCCGGTTGCCGCGCCGAAATTTTGCCGGAGCGCCAATCCTTCCTTGAATTAAACCCATTGTGGCAGTAAAATACGCCAATGTTTCGAGAATTTCGCAAATACTCACGTATCCGCCATCCGTTACCGGCCGAGCAAGCTTGGACGCTCGCTAAAACGTTTTTCCGCTCACATGGCGCCCTTCCAGCGATGGTTCTGACGTTGGAAGCCCAGTAAATTGTAAATGTTCAGCCACCTTCATGAGCTAGACAAAGATTCGCCTGCCGAATGGCTGTCGGACCTGCCTTGCGTTTCATATGAGTGCACGACTTCTCTCGAAGTAGCGTTTCTTTCAGAGAATATATTCGACTTGATTGGAGTTCACAGAGAATCTTTTCTCGGCAATGATTTGCTCTGGGAACAGTCCGTTCCGCCCGAGGACAAATCGTTGTTCCGGGACGGGATCGCCAGGCTCAAGCGGGAGCGCGCGACTTCGCTTGTGCACAGACTCATCGATGCCGACGGCTTACCTTTATGGGTCTGCAACCGGATGCAGATGGTCGAACTGGATAGTGTCGAAACGGTGCGCGGTTGCATCCTACCCCTCGGCCGTAACCGTACGCTGTTCGGCTTGGACCCAGAGGTGGGTTCTCAATTTGCCCACAAGCTGGCTAATCAGTTTCAAATCCAGGGCATGATCCTCAGTTCTCTCCGAAGATCGTTCCCGGATGTGAAGGATATCGAGTTGCTGCAGCAGACATTAGATCGGGCCGTGGAGTTCGCTCGGGCGTTTTCCCAATATAATCAATTTCCCAACCGGGTGGACGGATTGCGCATCTCAGACGTCCTGGAACCGGTTTTGAGCTCGTATAAAGCCGCGTTTAAACAGACGAGGATCGCCCTTAAAGAAAAACTCGATCCTGCCCTCAAGCAATTAACGCTTTGCGGCGATGCATTTTTTCTCGATCTGGCTTTTCGTCACCTGTTCCAGAATGCGCTGGAAGCCATCGATACGAACGGAGAAGTCGCTGTCGTGGGCAGCGCGAAATCGCAAGGCCGCAACTGCACCGTAGTGATTCGGATTGAAGATTCCGGCCCGGGCATGAAAGAAGCCGAGTTGAAGTCGGCCCCGACGCTCTATTTTTCCACAAAAAAAAACCATGATGGTGTCGGCTTGAGTCTCGCCCGGCGATTCGTGGAGCTGCACGACGGCAATTTGCGGGTGAGCAGCACCTGGGGGAAAGGCACACAGGTTGAGATCGTAATGCCGGTTCGCCGGTCAGACTTGAGCGCCAAGGGCGGCAATTCGCGTCTATAGCCACGAGCCTCGCGCACGGACGTTCCTTATGTTCAATATTTTAATTGTCGACGATAATGACGAGCTTCGCGAACACCTCGGCAGACTTTACGAGGAAGAGGGCTACGGTGTCGTCAAGGCGGCAACCGGCGAAGAGGCAAAGGAAAGACTCCACGAGCAAAAGTTCGCGATCGTCGTATCCGATGTCCAGATGCCCCAAATGGACGGCATCGAACTCACCCGGCATATCAGGGACAGATATTCGGACACGGATATCATCCTGATCACCGGCTTCGGCAACGTGCAACAGGCCGTCGACGCCATGAAGCTGGGCGCCAGTGATTACATTTCGAAGCCCTTTCAGCCTGAAGTTATTCGATTCGTCAGCGAGAAGCTAATTGAAAAGCGGCGCCTGCGCGAAGAGATCGTGGAACTGCGGCAGCGTTTGTCCGAAGGCTATTCGTTGGGAAAAATGATCGGCCGCAGCGGAAGGATGGCAAAAGTTTTCGAGATGATCAAAGCCCTGGCGGACACCGATTCCGGCGTCATGATCATCGGCGAAACGGGCACGGGCAAAGAACTGGCCGCCCGGGCGATTCATGATCTGAGCGCGCGAAAGGACCGGCCGTTCGTTGCGATCAATTGCGGGGCTTTCCCCGAGACCCTGCTCGAAGGAGAGCTGTTCGGCTACGACAAGGGCGCATTTACCGGCGCCGTGCAGTCCCGCCAAGGTAAAATCGAACTTGCCAACGGAGGAACCCTTTTCCTCGATGAGGTTGAGAATATTACCGCCGCAATGCAGGTCAAATTGCTGAGGGTCCTGCAAGAGCGTGAAGTTGAGCGTCTAGGAAGCAATCGGAAGGTCAAGGTCGACATGCGGATCATAGCTGCGAGCAATGTCGACCTTTCTGTTAGCCTTGCAAAGGGGTCGCTCAGGGAGGATTTTTATTACCGTATCAACGTCGTGCCCCTCGAGCTGCCGCCGCTGCGCGATCGTCTCGAGGACCTTCCCTTGCTGATCGACCATCTTTTGAGCCGAAACCCGTTGGCCCGCCAAAGAAAAATCCAAAAGGTATCGAACTCCGCCCTGGGGCAAATGCTCGATTATCATTGGCCGGGAAATATCAGAGAACTGGAGAATATCCTTGAACGCGCGATCATTCGATGCGGCACCGATGTTGTCGATGAGGTCGATCTACCGCGCGCGCCCAATAGGGTGATGAGGAGTATCGTCCAAAACGCCGGCCGGGATATGACGCTGACAGGCTGGCTGGCATCGAAAGAGCGGGACTATTTGGAGGGATTGCTCTCCAAACATAAGGGCAGCATTAATGCCGTGGCGAAAGAGGCGGACGTAGACACTAAGACGCTTTACCGAAAGATGAAAAAGCAGGGACTGACAAAAGAATCGTTTAAGGATGATCCATAATGGCAGGCGGAGGCCGGACTCCAACCGGCGATCTGTGTGCCAACGATCCCGGGCTTCATGCTCGATGCATTGATCCATCGATCCGAGCCCCGGCCTTGGCCGGGGCTCTCTTGTTAAGGATTCCGCCCAACGGGCGTAGTAGAGGGAGCCACGGGTTTGCCCGTGTGGCTCCACAAGGATTTCAGATCAGCGCCTAGGCCGCGGCAAGCTGGCGCCGTGTCCTCGCAAGGGATTTTCTACTGGTAATCTTTTTTAACCTGCTCAGGGCTAATCACCCAAGCTCCTGTGCAAGAACGCCGGGCTACTTCACCGATTTCTTTGCCGTTGGTGCCCCCGTCATAGTTGCCAGGGACCCCGTACGTGGCCGTGTAGGCCACAGCCGCGGTCGCTTGGGTGCCCACGCACGTAGCGAGCTTGACAGGAAGATATAGCACTGACATTAAGAAGCTGCCGAGGAAAAACGCGCCATCATCGCTTTGTGGTGCCGATTGTTGAGCTCGAACCAGATTCGGGCTTGCCAACATTCCACACACGAACACGATCATCAAGAGCTTGGACTTAAACCTGAGTTTCATAGCTGGCCCTCCTTTTTCGTTTAAGCAATATTACCCCTCACCCCAATATTCAAGTCTATATGCCCTATCGTTCCCCAACTCGATAGTCCAATACCCAATCCCAATGTTTACCTGATCTTCAAGGCGAATTCAGGAACGTCATTGTTAGTGATTTCGGCGGACCGTTCGTAGCGGTGGTTTTGCGTGTTCGCAATTTCAGCTAACGGCGCCACCAGGCTTAAATTGTCGAGGTTATTCTCCGACGCACCCCACGCTGGCAAATTCGAATACCTTAACGGACTAGACGTGTCGGCAATAAATTCGTTAACCCTAGCCCCCGGCACGGGAGGGCAGAAGTAATATCCCTGGGCCTCGTCGCAATGAAACGTTTGAAGCATTTCAGCAGATTTACGAGTCTCAGTGCCTTCAGCGACCACTTTGAGGCCGAGATTATGCCCCAAATCGACGATCGATCTTACGATCACGGCGTTATCGCGATCGGATTCCATATTCTGCACAAAGGACTTGTCGATTTTGAGGCCCTTGACCGGGAGTTTCGTCAGATAGGCAAGCGACGAATAGCCCGTGCCAAAATCGTCGATGGTGAGAACGACACCCAGTTCGCTGATTAGCGTCAAATTGCGGATGGCGCGCTGCGGATCGCTCATGATGGTGCTCTCGGTGATTTCTAGTTCCAGCTTTTCCGCGGGCACGCCGACGCTTTTTAGCAGACCCGCGATCTGTGTAGGCAGCTCCAGCGCATCCAAATTCCTCATGGAAAGATTGACGGCGACCCCCAATTCGATTCCCGCCTCATTCCATTGTCGGCATTGCAGCAACGATCTGTGCAAGACCCAAAGGGTAAGAGGAGCGATCAGACCCGTTCGCTCCGCAATGGGAATGAAGTCATCCGGCAGCACAACTCCGAGATCGGGGTGCTGCCAACGGCAAAGAACCTCGACTCCCGAAACGGAACCATCGCGCACGAACACCTTCGGTTGGTATAGCAAGAACAATTCATCTCCGACGATCGCCTGGCGCAATCGACTCATGCGTAATGGCGCATGCCGCCGCCGTTTGGCATCAAGCGAATATAGAACGTAGCCCTTCTTAATCCGCATCGCATCGCCCAAGGCGACCCGAGCTTGCGTTATCAGCGTGCTCGCGGTGCTGCCATGTTCGGGATACAACGAGATGCCGATATAAGCCTGAACGATTAACCTGATATTTTCGCTTTGAAACGGCTCGGCCAAGGATGTATGAATCTTCCTGGCCACGAGAATCGCGTCTTCGCCGCCGTTAACGGAAGGCAGCAATACACCGATCTCGCCGCCATCCATCCGGGTGACGGTATCCGTATCCCGCAGGGTGTTTCGCACCCTTGTCCAGATTTGCTCGGAAAAATGGTGGGAAATGTTACCAAGGCCGTCGGCGTGGTCAAAATCGATTAGCAGCACCCCTACCTGCCTGGTGTTATGCTGGGCGGCTAGAAGTGCGTTAGCGACCGGAAGCTCAAAGAGTTCGTCGCCGGTTAGGGCCTTAAATTCATCCGCCATTAGCCGTCTTTCGTTATTAGAATCCTGAAGTTAAGCCAAACTCGTATCTTTCCGCGAACACATCGGGCAAGCCGCCGCTTTGTCCTCAGCACTTCTCCACCGAGATTCCCGGATTTGGAGCAAGCCGGATGCCAAGAATCACCCCGGAATTATTGGCGAAGTTCCATCCCTTTCTCGGTAATTGGGTAACTTCTATCAGTAAACGGATACAACCAACCTCAACCTATGATTACGAATTACGACAAGTTAGCCTCAGGTTTTGACAGGATTGTCCTTGGCATTCCGGCTTGCGACAGAAGGTTATATTACCTCTGGGGCAGATAAGAAGGCTGAGGTTTCACCGGGATGGGTTGATCAGAACAATTACTTCACCGATGCCAGATTTGCGACCTCTTCGGCAATAACCATTCGACGGAGGCTGGTGGATCGCTTACCGCAGTCGTCGGCCTACTTGTTTGATTCTTCCCTCGGTGTGTAGGAACCATCCACTCGAATGAATCCACGCGCCTCAAGTTGGCGCGCACAGGTTTCGACGGCGTCGGCGAGCATTGGAATGTCTCTGCTAGTCGATTCCCGCGCAGTACAGGTTCGCATCGTATTTGTTTTGGAATGATACAATTGGACCGAAAGGTTCTGGGTTGGCGCGCAGCCAGTGGCATAACAGGCGGGGAACAGGAGGAGTAAAATTAGCAATATTTTAGTAGATCTCATGAGTTCCGGTTTGACCCGCGTTTACAAAAGATGATAACAGATTACCTAGGATACAACAAAAAAATTCTCCAATAAGATTGCGCCCTCGTAGCTCAGGTGGATAGAGAACAGGATTCCTAAGAGTGAAAGTCCGCTTCTGTCAGCTTTTCTCAATTCCCACCCGTTAGTAAAATCAACAGCTTGGCCGAATCCGTTACTTGATCGCAGCTCGCAAAAGCTAAGAGCATGGCGACATGCTGGAGACATTTTAGTCATTGCGTTTAGAGTATGCTCGCCGCGAAGTCTTCCATGGTTGACGTTTCTTGCGGGATGAAATGAGCATAGACCTTTAACGTGATGCTCGGGTCTTTGTGTCCAGCATAATGGGCCACTTCCGTTGGAGGCTTGCCATCGGCAATAAGCAGGGAGCAGAACGTATGCCGCAAGCCATGGGGCGTTAACCGCTTGATTCCCGCCTTCTCAATAGCCGTGTCCAATACCTGGCTGATTTGCTTTCGATGAAACGGCTTTCCTAGCGCGTTGACAACAACAAGGCCGCGGTCGTTCTGCGGACACTTCAGCTTCCATAAGCGTAGCTCCTGGGTCAATTGCGGGGACAATTTGAAGGCCCGGCGCCCGGATCTGCTCTTAGGTGCCTTCAGGATTTTCTCTTGCCCTTTGTCGTTGTCTTGCATGTTCAGCCTGACTTCAAACCTCCCGGCCTTCAGGTCTATGGCTTCCCACGTCGCGCCCGTCAACTCTCCAACTCGAATCCCCGTCAACGCGGGAAACATGACGATGACGCGCTCTAGTGTCCCGGGCTCGGTCGCCCCTATCAGCTTCTTTAGCTCTTCCTTGGTGTAGACCTTATCCGGCGTCACTTCTTCGTTATCCTCTTCGCTGGACACGTTCAGCCGTTCCACGTCATCGACGGGATTGCTCTTAATGAGCTTGTAGCGCTTCGCCAGTGACATAATGGCCGCCAGTGTCGTTAAGACCTTGTTGACCGTGACGGCCGCGACGCGCTCATTCCACTTGGCCGCCTCTTCCTCGATTCTTTCGACGTCCAGGTCTTGAACGAGTAGGGCGCCGAACGAGGGGACAAGGTACTTTTCAATATGAACCTTCCAGCCTATCAACGAATTGCGCTCATAGGCGCCTTGCTTCTTTTTTTCTAGCCACTCTTCGGCCACTTCCTTGACCGTCCTTTTGACTGGCCGGACGTACTCGCGCTTCGCTACCTGCGCTTGCACGTCCTTATAAAACTCGTTGGCTTCCTTGTACGTGTCAAACGTTTTCAGAATCCTGTGCCGCTCTTGGTCGCGGAAGTCTACGGCATAGGTTCCCGCTACGGTCTTCTTAATCATGGCCCTTTCCCCCTTTGCCTTTTCTACTCACGAGAACAAGATACTTGACGGCAAGCTCGGTCTGTCTGACTACCGGCAGCTCATCGCGCTCCATTCTTGCAACCGTGTTTTTGTGCAAGCCTAGAGCTTCGCCAAGTTGCTTTTGAGTCAACTTCAACCGGAGTCTTGCCCGTCTTAATTCCTTGCCCGTCATTGTGTCCGTAGCGTATACTAGTTTATTCCTTGTTGTCAACCGCTCCTTTGCTTCGCTCTATGAAAGCCTCTAAATCGCGCATGGCAAAGCGCACGTAATGGCCGACATGGACACAGGGGACAAGCCCGCTTCTTGCCGCCGCTCCTAGCCACGTTTCGGGGACACCCAAAACCTGCGCCGCTTCTTTCGTTGAATACAGAAGTTTCGGCAAGGTCTCTTGCTTGGCTAACTCTTCGCGTAGAAGCCCCCTTAGCCACGGCTCAAAGGATTCACGCAAGCCCGCCAGCGGGTCTGTTCCGTTCGCTTTCACAGGATTGTCTATCGTGTCCCGTTTTTTAGTACGCTGAAATCACGGCGCTTTTTCTTCGATGTCTCCACGATGTCTCCGCGCTTAATCGCCGGCTTAGTCCCAACTTGGTTTTGGATGGTCCTTCAGGTTGCTAATTACCCTAATTTCACCGCCGCCGCTTGCTGGACGCACACCTTCTTTCGCCTCGTTGCCCGCGTATATTGCGTTTGGCGACAAGTTTTTCTTGCGCTGCACGTACCCTTTTATTTCTAGATCGAACTCGGCGGTAAGTCGCGGGATCGAGTCGATTGTCTCGCGATGATTCCTCACCAGGTCTCGCAATGTTTCCACAAAACTGACGGTTGGGTTGCGCGCCGTGGCGATTCCCAAGCCCTCGGTTTTCTCGTGAATGATGCGGCAGTTCTCCGACCTAACGTGCTTGCGAAGCTGGTTGTACTGCTCCAAGAGCGAAGAGCAGCGACCCGCTCCAACCGCGATATCAAGTGGCCTGTATGATTCAAATTCGTCAAGCAACCGTTTCGCGACGGGGCGATAAATTTCCGCTAGGCGCTCAATTTCATCTGCCTCGCGCAGCAAACCGACCACCTCGGCGCTCGTTTGCATCGCTGAGATTTCAGTCTCCCCGGTGTCCTTTTTCACCCGCTGGTCGCGATCGCGCCGGAGAAATTCTTTGTCAGCCTCGCTCAGCCCGACCTGCTCCACTGTGTCATTGTCGTTTTGCTTTTTCATCTTTGCTCTCCTCCTCGTTTTTGAAATGTGTTCTTCGACACCTTAAAGCCAAACCGGCGCACCTTGGTTTGGTACAACCGATTCAAGGCTTCCCCCCTCGCCTGGCCGTCCAGCTCCGTATCACCTCGAACGATCTCGATCTGGCGATCGATCTCGACTTCGCTCGCCGCCTCGAACGGATTTAATTGTTTGAGCATTTGATCCTCCCTTTCTTAGTAATAGGTGCGTTTTGGTTTGCTCGCCTCGTATTTCTTTTTGTACAACTCGGACAAGTAAAATCCTGCCTCCGGACCGCCCAAGCTCGCGTCGTCGCGAATTTGTTGAATGAGATCGTCGATGTCGGCGCCCTTCGCCAAGGCGACGGCCGTTTCGTAATCGAAGTCTCTCTTTTTTGGGCCTGTCGCGAATGTTCGTGGTAAGGAAGCCATCACATTTTTCCTTTCGTCGGTTCTGCCGGCCCGCCGCAGTTGCCCCTGCTCATCCCTCACGCCGCCTTCGCGCAACTCCAACAGACCAGAAAGCTCTCTCGCGCTTGATTGACGAAGCGGGTCCACTCGCCGCCGCAGACAAAGCAGACTGCGCGCCTCTCCATTTTCTCGAGCAAAGCTTTCAGGTCCTGACGGTCCTGATCCGTCAGCGGCTGTCCGTCGACGCGACGCGCCATAGGCTTTTCTTCTGGCGTCCAGCGGATCTCAAAAAGCATCATTCGATGAGCTCCCAGTTGAGGCGCTTTTCAGGTGGAACCACGGCGCTTTCGGATTCAGGTCCCGACCCCCCCGAAAAAAGATTGCCGTCCCTGCTAGTCCCATTCCCGTCCCGAATGTTGGGACTAGAATCTTTCCCTATCTTTTCGCTGCGTTGCGCTTGTTTTTCTGATTCCAGTCCCAAAGCGCCGTTTCCTAGAGAATGAAAAGAGGGACTAGAATCCTGTTTCCCCCTTAAGAATCCCCCTTCTTTCGGATTCGGAAGGCCATCGGAATGGCCCTTCGCCCCTTCATCATCGGCCATCAAGCTGGTGGCTAGAGAGTACCGAAAGGCGCCGCCTTTTTTGCCGGTCCCTGTACGCTCCACGTCGCCTTTTTTCAAAAGTGCACGTAGCGCCTTGCCGACAATCCAGCCGCGCATAGGGACGGCCTTTCGGATCTCGTCCTCGCGCTGTTCGTCGTTGCCTTCAAGCACCTTGAGTATCAGAGGCGCCGCCTCTTCAGTCTCCACGTCGTCAATCGTGCCTTGGACATACAGCCGGCCGGTGAGTTTATCGAAGCCTATTCCGATCTCGCCGAAATTTTTTCCGCCTCTCTGATCGCTGCTGAGGATGCGCCGGTCGCTGTTCGCCAGGCGCTTGGCGAAAAGATACGTGTAGGCGAGTCCGCGGATTGCCGTTGAGCCAATCGCCGCGTCAAGGTCGTCATGGCTGTCTTTCTTGGCATGGTGCAATGTCATCACGTGGCAGTTCCCGGTCCGCGCGGCCTCAAGTAGCGGCTCCATCTTCATCATGACTTCCGAATAGTCGTTGATGTTTTCGAAGCGGCAAAGCTTCTGCAAAACGTCGATGATCACCAGGCGCGCGCCTTTGTCTTTCACCGCCGCCAGTATCCAGGCGATAGCATCTCTCGGCGCGCTGCCGGCGTGGATGAAAACCGGATCGGATTCGCGGAGCCCGAGGCTTACGAAGGTGTCGGCGATGTCGGTCAGCGGCCCGTCAAGAAATACGTACGCTACGGGCGATTGCTGTGTGGCACGGCCTAACCATGGCTCGCCGCGTGCGACTGAAAGCGTAAGGTCTGCGCCTATCGTGCTCTTTCCCACCTTCGGCTTGCTCACTAGGACAGAAGCGCCGCCAGCCGGTAGGCAACCGTCGACAATCCAGCGGGTAGGGTCTTTCGGCGCCTGTAGGATTTCTTTTGCGGTGAGAAATTCCGGCCATATCTCAGTCTGCTTTGATTGCCCCTTCGGCTCATACCTGGAATACGCGCGGCGCACCTTTTCCAGCGCCGTTCTCTCATCGAAGGGCGGCTCGCAATTCCGCGCAGCCTCAAGCACAAGAGTTTCCGCTGCCTCTTGGGGAACGTCGGCAGAACGCAACTTGCAGGCGAGGCGAAAAACAGTTTGGTCGCGCTGGCCCTCTGGTACGCCGGCCAAGGCGCCCGCCGTGCTGAATCGCTCGCGCGCCCCTTGTTCATTACCCGACGGTGTCTGAATCAACTCAAGCAGCGCGCCGGGAAGCTCGGGCAACTGGCCATTTAGCGGAACTTCCCACTTGTAGGTTTTTCCATTCGGATGAATCGACGGAGGCGCGACGACATAACCACCATCGCCGCGGACGTCCAAGCCGGGAAGTACGCCGGCTCGGTTGGAGATGGTAACGCCCGGATGTTTGAAAAATAACTGCCAGCCCTTGCCCGTCTTGGATCTCGGAACGCTGGCTAGATCAAAGTCGCCGACAAAGTTTTTCAGTTTGTCTTTCGCCTCTTGGCTGTCGATGTCGATCACGACGCAATCGGAAACGGCGCCGGTGACTAAGGCTAGATTTGCCTCCGGCCACTCGGCGAACCAAGCTTCGGTCTGCTGCTCGGTCGGTGTTTCATTTTGGTATTGCTCCCACTGAATCAGCGGGCGCTTGTCCCGCGGCTTGATCGGAATGATGCTGAAGCCGCGGCGCCGGTAGTCGATCGCATTTTCGAGCATGGTCATTTGTTCGCTCCGTTGCAGAGCGTCCTCACGATGATGATCAGCTCGCGCTCGACGCCCTGCATTACCGTCGCCAAGCGGTCGAGCTCGGGGCAGTGGCCGCAACTCGAATCCTTCGGCGCTGTCGACTCGACGGGACGCGCTTGAGACTCGCCTCGCGGAATCCAGCGAATTCAGCGGCCGCAAGCCCGACAATACAAGCCAACGTGCGGCCCGCGCTCGATCTGATCGAATCCGGCATCGGCGTTGCAGTGTGGGCAGAGGTCGCTCATCGGCTCACGCTGCCTCGGGGGGCTGCTCATCGTCGCGCACATAAAGTTTTTTCAGCTTGTCTAGTATCTCGGGCGAGTAATGCCGCCAGCCGTTCACGTCCCGCTTGGCAGTGATAACTCCGCGCTTCTCCAGCCGCCTGATCGTCTCAGGGTGTAACCCCGCTTTTTCGGCAATCTCGGAAATCAACATTTCTAACCCCCAATTGTCTAACGCTGTTGAAGCCTACTCTACACTATGGTAGCTTAGACTTAAATGACTGGAATTGAGGTTTAGATTGAAAACGCTAAAAACCCGTCACAAACGAAAACAGCCCGAAGCACTGCCGATCGATTCAATCAGCCGGTGGTTCATCGAAGCGTATAACAGTCTGCCGCGAGAAGGTCCGCGACGGCTTGAATGGGCTGTTAATCTATTCGAACAAAAGTCGCCACTGCCCAGAGAGGACCCCGAGAGAGGCAGGTTTGTCGCTCAGATTTACGCTTTCATTGCCTACGGGGGCAACGCTCCAACAGGGATGGAAATCTCTGTCAGGACCCATCCGACCGGCAAATGGCCGGATGCCGTTCTGAGACTGTGGGATCGCATGGTCAGAGCAGCCCTAAACCATGAAAAGATCCCGGTCATGAATCAGCAGGTCAGTTTGACGTGGTGGGAGCCAAAGAAAAGATTCATTGAATGGATTGAACACGATGGCCACGACTGCCTAGAAGACGCGGCAGTGCTTGCTATGCGAGATTTGCTGCTACGTCACGGCCATCTTCTGAAAGAGTGCCCGGCGCCAGCCTCAAGAGGTAAAAAAGGTGAGAAGTGCGAAACGGTTTTCGTTGCCAGCAGACCGAACAAGAGCTATTGCAGCCCTCAGTGTCAGACCAGAGCTACCACGACAGCAGCACGGGAACGCGCAACCCTTATTTCATCTCTGAAAACTCCGGCGGTAAGAAAGCGTTTCCCCGGCAACGGCAGAGCAGGAGCGCGCTCGATTAGGAAATTGAGGGTCTCCCGCGGCAAGCTCTAGCCCTGCGGAAATTCGATAACGATGACGCTCGGCCCGCGGCCGATGCCCGGTAACCGGCACCGTGGACAAGCGTTGATTATTTCGCGCGCGGCTTCAAGCTCTGTCTCGCTGGGATTGCGCAAAACCGCCAGCGGATGGGCGCACCTACTGCCCACTTGGATCTTCTTTTCTAAAATTGATATTCGGCGTTGCATCTCGTTCATGGTTTTACCGTCCTTGGCCTAGCGCCTGCTCCAATTGTTCGATGCGTTTCTCAAGATCCTGCGTCTGCTTTAGCTTCCACGAATATTCGAGCACGGTTTGGGCGCAGCGCACCTGGGTGTCGTCTTTTTCGCCGCTGTCCATCAACGTGATGAGCTTATCCAGGGCCTTTTCCGTGTTCGCCTTGAGTCTGTCCATCGCCGTAGAGAAAAGCTCGTCCCTGGCCCGCCCAAGCTCGTTCTTGAAGGGTTCTTGCTTCAACCAGTCGTAAAGCGTTTTCCGGCCGACTCGCGCTTCCGTGCACGCCTCTGTCACTGACTTCGACAACAGCAGCGGGATAATGCGACGTTGCCGCCGTGTAAGCTCAATTTCCTGGTCTGTGTTCATTGGTTCGTGTCAAATCGTTTCAAAATGTTGGGGACTTCCCGCGTGATGGCCTACATAGTACGGGCCGATCGCGTTTCCGGGGGGTGGGGGTAGTCGATCCTATAAAAACGGCGCCTGGTGCCGGCATGGAGACATTTTGGAGACATTTCGCCGTTGACAAGCCGCGTCGACCGTGTAACTTATTGAAAAGCAATACGCCCCCGTAGCTCAGGTGGATAGAGCACAGGATTCCTAATCCTGGGGTCACCAGTTCGAATCTGGTCGGGGGTATTTACTTTTCAAGCACTTAGCTCACCTTACCTTTCACCGAAACAAGCCAAAGTCTCTAAAATGTCTCTATGGCGTCGCCGGGTCGTCATAGAGCCGGGCTTTCCTTCGCCCAAAACGAGGCGCGCGCGGCGATCGGGCCGGTTGTGGGAAACGTGTAGCTAAAACCAACGGGAAACCTACGGAGGCAGACATGGCAAAATTCGAGAAGGGGAACAAGCGCGGCAAGGGCGGGCGGCGTGATCCGGCCGGCGGCCGTCCCACTGGGGAGCAGACGAAGGTTAAGAAGCTCGTCCACGAGCTCGCCGGCGATTACATCGAGAAAAACATTCAACCCGTGCTCGAAACCTACCACCGCTTGGCCGTGGGTAAATTGCTGGAATTCACCACCAAGAAGGGAAAGAAGGTCAAGTTCAAACTCCACGTCGATCCGGCAACCACCCGCCACTGGATCGACAAGCTGGTTCCCAACGCCCGCCAGGAGATCAACGTGAGCGGCGGCTTGAAGATCGTCAAGGTGGACGCATTCGATCCCGACGATGGAAAGTAACGCGCAATGAGAGCGGACGTGACATTACCGGAGATAACGTTCAAGGAGTTTCAAAAGCTCATGCTCAAACGCAAGCGCAGCGTCGACGAGTTGGTGGATATTTTCCGTGGCAAGATTGAGGACAGCCGGGGGTTCTTTGACCGAGCCATGACTTGCCAGTGGCGCAATCCGAAAACGGGACGTTACGAAGACCGGAGCCAAGTCGTTGTCCCGTATCGAAGCGTGATCGAATTCTACCTGAAAGAGGTGCATTACCTGGGAGACTCTAAAAAGCGGCCGATGAAAAGCAGCGACCCTGTAAAAATGGGCATTCCGACCCGCGAATTGATTGAGGTTTTTTGAGCGGTTTTGAGCTGATGGCTACCTACCCCTTAACTCCACGGTTTCGGGGATTTTGAGGGCCTTAAAATCGAAATTTGGCGATCGGGTGGGCCGATCTTGCCGGGCTTAAGAAGAGAGTACACCCGCACTCGTTTCGGCACAGCGCGGCAACTCACATGCTTGAG
>JAUYJC010000350.1 GCA_030688735.1 Deltaproteobacteria bacterium | reverse complement strand
TTTACAACGAAAAAATCGCTTACCTGTGGCTCTGGGCGTACAAGTCAGGCTACTTCGAATAGCCGCGCTTCTTCCAATAAGGAGGAAAGGACAATGATGCTGAAACCGCCGTTGAGGTCCGTCGTCGCGCTGATCGTTATTGGATTCGGATTCTTCGCGATCTCGGCGCAGGCAGCGCAAACCAAGACGATGCCGGCGGCTGAGCTTGCTTTCCACTCGGGCGCCGCCCGGGAAAAGATTCTTCTGGAAGGCGCGAAAAAAGAAGGTCAGATAACCTTCTACACCTCGAACACCTGGGTAGCTGGCCCGGTGTCTAAAGAGTTCGAGAAGAAGTACCCTTTCATTAAGGTCAACGTCTGGCGCAGCGATTCGAAATCGCTGCTCAAGCGCTTGAGCGAAGAGGTCAGTGCGGCGCGTTTCCTCGCCGACGTCGTTGAAACTAGCCCCGAGTACCTCGCGCTCATGCTGCAGGACAACCTGCTGCAGGAGCTTACTTCACCGGAGCTCGGCGCCTACGACGATGAAGCCAAAATCAAAGGCAAGAGGGGCGTCTACGCTTGGACCAACCGCGAGATCTATATCAGCTTGGGGTATAACACTAAATTGATACCCGCCGGTGAGGCGCCGAGATCGGTGAAGGACTATCTCGATCCCAAGTGGAAAGGGAAAATGTCGATTGCCGGAACTACGACCGGTGTCCAATGGGTCGGCGCCATTATGGACACCATGGGGCGGGAGTTTTTGGAAAAAGCCGGCGCCCAGGATATCAATGTGCAAAACATCTCGGGGGCGGCGCTATCCGGGCTGGTCGCCTCGGGCGAGGTTCCGCTCTCGCCGACGATCTTCAATTCCAATATCTTTACCCACAAGCAAGAAGGCGCGCCGGTGGATTGGCGGTCCCTCAACCCGGTCGTTGCGGGCGTGGGCACTTCGGGAATGATCGTCAATGCGCCTCATCCCCACGCCGCGCTGCTGTTCCTGGATTACCTGCACTCGAAATTCGGCCAGCAAGTCGCCATGAAGGGCGGTCTCAGCTCGGCGCGCACGGACATCGGCTCCCTCGAGCAGAAATTCAAGAAAGTCTACATGGAGAGCAAGTACACACCGGAGGAATACGAAAAGAAGTTCAACGAGTGGGAAGCCCTGATGCGCCGGCTATTCATCCGCAAACGTTAATCGGCAAGTGGTGAAGAAACGATGACTGAATCAGTCCTGATTACCGGCGCCAACGGCTTCATCGGCTCCCACGTCACGAGATTGCTCGAATCCTTCGGCCATGAAATTATTCCGATCGATGTCCTGCCTCGCTCCAGCGATCTCTCATTGCTGGGGATCAAGACTCCGTCACAACTGATAAACGTCACCGACGGTCCGGCCTTCCGTGAGCTGTGCGCCAAGGAAAAGCCGACGCATATCTTTCACGCCGCTCACCCACCGCGCGACGAGACACCCAGCGTGTTGCATTACTGCTATCACGCCATGACCAACATTCTCGAAGCGGCCAGAGAGCTCAAGATCAAGCGCGTCGTCTATTCCAGTTCCGCTTCGATTTATGGCCAGCTCATAAAACGAGATGGCAGTCTGGTCAGAGAGGAAGACGCAGTCTCGATTTACCCGACTTACTTTTACCGCGCCGCCAAGACCGTTTCAGAATGGATGGGCGATTTCTCCAAGGAAAAACACGGCGTCAGCTTCGTTGCCTTGCGCTACTCGTCCGTTTACGGCCCCGGGCTCTACAGAAGTATTCCGTTGGAGCTTAAAAAAGGCATCCTCGGCCAGCCCTGCCGGCCTTTTCTCACGCGCCCGCAGGACGACCCGGTCTATGTTGACGATGTTGCTGACGCGGTGCGCCGCGCGCTGTTTGCCGACAAACCGCTTAGCCGCGCCTATAACATCGGGCTCGACAAGACTTACCACGCGAAGATCTTGCTCAGGCGATCCGGAAGGCGCTGCCGGAGCTAAAATTCGAAATCGGCGAACATCCCAACGCCGCAGAAGTCGCTCCCCACCGCCTGCGCGACCCGCTGGATATTTCGCTTGCTAAAAAGGAACTAGACTGGGCGCCGACGATTTATCTCGAAGACGGCATCGCGCGGCTTGCAAAGTGGTTAACGGAGAATAAAGCGAAATTGCGTTGATGGATTATCGATAGACGAGCGTTGTAGGACCCGTCCGCGGACAATTCCGCGGGTTTGCTTCCAAAACGTTTCCGACTTGTTTGCAGCCCTTACGGCAGGCCGCTGCACGCCGATTGGACTCGGAAGCATCTTCAGGGCATAATTATCCCACATGCGAATCGAGGGCATCATCTGGCGGGAAGATGTTATTGACAAACTGGCGAGGAAGCACAACGTTACGACGGATGAAGTAGAAGATGTGCTGCGCACGGCCCGCCGTTTTCGCTTTATTGAGACAGGAGATGTGGAAGGCGAAGACCTTTACGCTGCCCTGAGCCAAACGATGGCAGGACGCTACCTCATTGTTTACTTTGTGCATAAAACCACGGGGGATTCCCTGATTATCAGCGCCAGAACTATGACCAAGAAGGAAAAGCAATCCTATGCCAAAAAGTAGAAAGCAGCGAGATCCCATTCCGCGACACTTCCGGAGCGTGGCCGAAGCGGCCGAGTTTTGGGACAGTCATGATTTGGCCGACTACTGGGATCAGACCCGGGAAGTAGGGGTTGAAGTGGACATCCAGCGCCGAATGTTTTTGACGGCGTTGGAGCCAGAACTCGCCAAAAAGTTAGTTGCGTGCGCACGTAAGCAAGGAGTATCGACGGAAACACTAATCAATGTATGGCTAACTGAGAAAGTAACAACTTCGACATAAGGAAAACGATGCGGATTGTCACTCCTCAATTAAGTGTCGCCCACCATCTGCGAAACCCACTAGATATTTCGCTTGCTCAAAAGGAACTAGATTGGGCGCCGACGATTTATCTCGAAGAAGGCATCGCGCGGCTTGCCGCGTGGCTGACGAAGCATAAGGTTCGACTGCGCGTGTAATTTTTCGGTTGTTAGTGCGAATTTTCGAGGGAGGTTCCATCGATGAAGAAACTTCTTGCAGCAAGTTGTTGTTTTCTCACCGCGGCATGGTGCTGGCTTTTCTCGGCGACCGGTTTCGCCGCCGCCCCACTGACGCCTTCCCAATTGGCCCTCTATCAGGGCGCCGACCGGGAAAAGATTCTCGTCGAGGGCGCCAAGCGCGAGGGGCAGTTTACTCTCTATACTTCGCACACCTGGTTTCGCACCTTCGTCAAGGAGTTCGAGAAGAAATACCCCTTCGTCAAAGCGAACGAATGGCGTAACGACTCCAAAACCCTCATCAGAAAGGTGCTCGAGGAAGCCAAATCCGGCCGTGTTCTTGTCGATGTGGTCGAATCCACGGCGGACGGCATGGGACTCATAAAACGGGAAGGTCTTTTCCAGGAGTATTATTCTCCAGAAGCGCGCTATTACCCCAGCGAGCTTAAGCCGAAGGGGAAGAACGGTTTCTTCTACCTGCCGAACCGGGAAACCTACAGCAGCCTGGGGTTCAACACGAAACTGATTCCGCCGGCGAATGCGCCAAGGAGCTTAAAAGACCTGATCGACCCGAGATGGAAAGGCAAGATGGCGATCACCGGCACCTCGACGGGAGTGCGCTGGATCGGCAATGTGCTGGATGTCATGGGGCGCGAGTTTTTGGAGAAGTTGGCCGAGCAGGACATCAGCGTCCAAAACATGGCGCCCGCGGCATTGATAAATCTGATCGGCTCCGGCGAGGTTCCTATGTCCCCGACAATCCTCGACGCAAACGTTACCATGGCAAAGCAGAAGGGCGCGCCGGTCGAGTGACGCCCCCTCGAACCCGTGGTCGCCACCGTCGGTTCGGCGGCGCTGATGGCCAAAGCGTCCAACCCGCACACCGCGCTCCTTTTCATCGATTACCTGCTCTCCAAGGAAGGCCAACAGCTGATCATGAAAGGCGGGCTCTGGTCGCCCCGCGAGGACATCGGCACGTTGGAGCAGAAATTCAAAAAAACCTACCTCGACGAAAAGTACTCGGTGGAGGAGATCGAGGTGAAATTTAATCAATGGGAGACTTTGCTGCGGCAGTTGTTTATCCGAAAGCGATAGACGGGATCATATCCTGGCGGACCGCAAGAGCCGGGGCGCCTCGACCGCCCAAACAGAGTGCTTGCGCGGAGAACGATTCGGCCACGCAGGTTATTAGTTCGGATTGGCCCGTCAGGCAGGACAGCTAAGAAATGAAGGACGGACCCAAGTGGTAGCGATTAGATTATTAGTGGGCGTAAGTATATTTTTCACGGCAATCTGTTTTCGATAAGCAGCCGAAACACAAACTTAGCCAACCCCTTTCCCCATCGTCAAGATATTGCAATCAGAATCCAGGCGCTCTCATCTTCGTAGCTTCCGATCCAACTTCTCATAATCCCCCAAGTGCGCTCGCATCAGGCTCTTCCAGAGCTTGCCGTGGTGCGGGACTACGAAGTGAAGCAGTTCGTGGACGATTACGTATTCGCCAACGTCGCGGTCTAGGCTCAACAAGTCGGCGTTGAAGTTTAGGTGCCCGTTCGTTGAGCACGATGCCCACTAGTTTTTCATTGGCCGTAGAGCAAGCAGCCTGGCCTTAATGTCAAGCTCGTCCGCCCAGTGATCCTAAGCCCGGAGTAACCTCGCGTGAGCAATTTCTCTGTTTTGAACTGGACGAACTTGCGAAGCTTCCAGGGTCGCTATGGCTACCGTCTCGCCGTGAAGCGTCAAAAACTCCACCTCGAATGCTTCGCCTTTCTTGTAGACGTGTATCACTGTCCCTACATCTCCCGTTTTCAGCCCTTGCCCGGGAATGTTCGTTTTCAAGACCACGCGATCATGCTCTTTGATCATAGTCTGCTCCTAAATCGGGTACGCTGTTACCAACCGCGGGGACTTTGACCGTTTCGCGAGAACCCACACGGTTCGCACCTTGGGATTGCGTCCGTCCGGGGTTTCCAACGAGCCATCAACACTATAGCGTGTTCCATGCCGCGATCCTATGGAAGCGCTAACGTCGTGAGATCTGCCGTGCTGTCTCAATGCCTCTGCAAGGATTTTCCACCTCTATGCTGGCGATTAGATCGCTTAACACCTGTGGCATTCTAGCCCGGAACGTTTCCGTCCCGCAAATTCTTTGAGTAGTACTACATTTTCTCCGTCGCCCCGTTCTAGGCTAATCATGCGACACATCTTTTTGCTGGACACGGGAAATGTCTAATGCTATATAACGAGAGCCTCTTGCAAAACCCCGCGCGTAGTCAGATTTGCGCCAGCCGCCAGGGCCGAGCGGCGTCATGCCGGCATGCGTTGACGAAGGAGGCGTTCGGTCATTCGCAGTGACAGCTTCTCCATTTCAGTAACGATCCGATCG
>JAUYJC010000348.1 GCA_030688735.1 Deltaproteobacteria bacterium | reverse complement strand
CCGGGATCTGCGCAGTTGATCAAGCATTGTGACTTCCTCTGGCGTCAGCACCAATTTGGAACGAGTCGATTTTCTAGCCATGCCGGCAGCATAACACACGGCATAGCTAATAGATATGGTTCAATGAAACGATATACTAGGCCACCGATCTCAACTTCGATCCTTTGGCGACACCGCCCAGCAGCATCTCCGGGTTGACCGGTTTACCTGCCCGGCGCACCTCGAAGTGGAGATGGGCGCCGGTGGAACGGCCGGTGCTTCCCACCAGGGCGATCGGCTGCCCGGCTACAATTTCATCCCCCAGGGAAACAAGATTGGCGGCGTTGTGACCATAGCGGGTGACCCATCCGTTGCCGTGGTCCACTTCCAACAGGTTCCCATAACCCGCCAGTTGGCCGCTGAAGACGACCTTGCCGGCGGCCGCCGCCTTGATCGCAGTCCCCGATGGCGCAGCGATATCGGCTCCATGGTGAAATTTCGTCGCGCCGCTAAACGGATCGGCGCGCGATCCGAACAGGGACGAGACAACGCCCTGGACCGGAACCTGGATTTCGTCCTGAAGAACCACCGGCGGCAGGCTTCTTGCGGGCCCGCCGGGCGCGATCTTATCCAGCGATTTCCCTACCATCGCGGTAAATCCCGTGACGTCGCGCCGGGCCATCAGTTGCGCGATTTCCGCGTCCATCATGGAGGTGTAAATATCACGCGATAGCGACTCGCCATCGAGCGATCCGTCATGCGGCAGCGCCGCCCGCATCGCCTTTAACACCTCGAGGTAGAGAAAAGACGCAAACTCCTGGGCCGCCTTCTGCCGCTGCAGCGCATCGCTGCCGGCAGCGGCGCCGCTTAAGCTTTCGGCTTTTTTGGCGAGCGCGCTTTGCGCCGTGAACTGTCCGAGGTTGCGGCTTGCAAGGGTATTCATGGGCTCACATCACCACCAGCTCGGCCTGGAGCGAGCCGGATTCCCGCAGCGCTTCGAAGACCGCAATCAGATCCCGGGGCGTCACGCCCAGAGAATTGAGCGCTTGAACGATTGCGCTGAGCGCTATACCGGGACCGCCCGGCAGCTCGATCAATTGACGATTCTCCTGTTCCTTCACCGCGACCGTGGTATCGGGAACCACGGCGGTGTCACCGCGGCCGAAAGGATTCGGCTGCGAAACCCGCTGCTCGGTCTTTACCATGATATGGAGACCGCCGTGGGCCACGGCGACCGGAGCGATGCGGACGTCTTTGCTGATGATGACCGAACCGGTCCGTTCGTTTACCACGATGCGCGCGGGCTGGTCCGGCGCGACCTCGAGGGTTTCAATGGCGGAGATGAAAGCCACCGGGTCGCCACGAAACTTATCCGTTAGCGCCGCCGTCACAACACCCGGCGAGAGCGCCTGGGCCACGATCTTTAGCGGCGAATTCTTGAGCGCCTCAGAAATCCGCTTCGCCGTCGTGAAATCAGGTTTGTCGAGGTGGATGCGCACCAGTCCGTCGCTGCCGACAATCGTCGAAGGGACGGCCCGCTCGAGCAACACTCCCGCCGTGATGCGCCCGGCGGTCTGATGATTTTTGCTGACCTTCGCCCCCGCGCCCAAAGCGCTGTAGCCGCCGCCCAAACTGACCGGGCCCTGGCCGACCGCGTAGATTTTCCCGTCCGGCCCCTTGAGCGGAGTCAGCAGCAAGACGCCGCCGGAAAGGCTGCCGGCGTCGCCCATTGACGAGATCGTCGCATCCAGCCTGGTTCCGGGCTGGACGAAGGGCGGTACTTCCGCCGTCACCATCACCGCCGCGACGTTTTTCACGCGCACGTCGTTGGGACTGACGCGGATATTGTAATCTTGCAACAGATTGGCGAGGGTCTGAACGGTGAATTCGGTGTTCTGGCGGTCGCCGGTGCCGCTGAGACCGACCACTAGGCCATAGCCGAACAGCTGGTTGGGGCGGAATCCTTCGACGTGAGCGAGATCTTTCAATCGCGCCGCCGATGCCGCACTCGCCAGCAGGCACAAAACGGTCAGCAGGCAGAAAACAATAAGAAACCCTTTGACTCGTTTGAGACGATCTACCATTTGAACGGCTTGTCCGCCGAAGTCCTCCACAGGCGGATCAGCCTCAGGCTGAGACGGATCAGCCCCAAATTTCCGCCACAGGACGGACCAGCCCCAGGTTGCTTGGCTGGGCTTGGCTGAAACGTGTTGAACGATTTGAACTTTGCTGCCGGTTCCGTGCATCGTTTCCCTTCCTAGAACGGCCAGATAAGATCGAAAATCCAGGTGCCCCAACCTGACCGTTGCTTGTCGGCCACGACGCCGAGCCCGCCGATGGTGATATTGGCGTCGGCCAATTGCGTGGAAAGCACGATGTTGTCGCGGCTCACGTCCTGCGGGCGCACGATACCCGTCAGGGTGATGAATTGCTGCTCATGGTTCACCAGCACTTCGCGGGTTCCCCGCACCACGAGGTTGCCGTTGGGCAGCACTTCCCGCACCATCGCGGTCATCACCGCCGTCAGCTCCCCGCTTCGGGTCGTCGAGCCGGCGCCCTTATGGCTGTTATCCGAGTTCGTGGTCAATAGATCATCGCCGACTTTGAAGAGATTGAGAAACTTTTTCTTGCCGAAAAAGCCGCTGAGACTCGCGTTGGCCGATGAGGTGCGCGACAGATCGGTGTCCGCGGTGTTACTCGCCTGGGCGCTCTCGATGATCCGCACGGTAATAATGTCGCCGACGCGCAGCGCCTTCTTGTCGCCGTAGAAAAACACCCGATCGTCAGCGGGCCAGAGCGACCCCGGGGTCGCCGGCAGTGCGTTTTGGGTCTTCACTTCGGTCTGGCCGAGCCGGCTGACTTCCTGCGCCATCTCCCCCTCCGTGGGCTTAGGGAAAAAACGTTTTTCAATCATCTGCGCGCAGCCGATGTTCACAACAAGAAGCGCCAGGAGCGAAAGTTGTTTTGTCATCAATTGATCCTCACCGTGCGCCCGTCGACGACGACGCCGCGCAGCAATTTTCCCGAAGACGGATTTTTCACCTGGATGAGATCACCGGCCTTGCCGGCCTCCTCCGCCGCCCCCGGCGCCTCCACGCGCAGGCTGCCGGTTTCGTAGACCAGGATGATCGGGCTGCCCCGCTTCATGAGCGTGGGACGCTCGATCGTTTTCTGGGTGATGACTTCGTTGACCTCGACAAATCGCGCCGTCTGCTGGCCCAAGACCTCTTCGATGCGGGTGAAGGGGCGGGCCGCCAGCGACGAGACATCCCGCCGCTCCACGCGCACCCCGGCGGCGGTCACGACTTCCCGCCGCGCCAGCGGATAGGAGGTCACCACGACCTCGTCGAAAATCTTGATTTCGGCCTTGACCCAGAATCGCGCCGCTTCTTTTCCGCCAATCTCGCCGACGACAAGAAAACCATGGACGCCGGGAGTGATTCCCTGCGTCGGTTTAAGTACACGATAATCGACGGCTCCCGAAGGCATAGAGACCGGCATCAACGGCGCAACCCGCACTTCGACATTTTCCGCCTTCCACGGCGCCTGGCTGAGCACATACTCGCGAATCACGGCGGCGACTTGCCCTCGGTTCAGCGTCCGCTCAGGGCCGGCGCCTTGGACCGGCGCCGCGCACAGCCACGCGATCAGGAAATAAGCCAAGCCCAAGCTACGTCGGATTGTTTCAAAGCGAGTTTTCAGGCGTGGATGAATCATCGAATGTTATCCTCGCACCAGGTTATTCGCCGTCTGCATCATCTCGTCGGCGGTGCGGATGGCGCGGGAATTGATTTCATAGGCGCGCTGGCTGGTGATCAGGCCGACCATTTCTTCCACGACGTTGACGTTGGCGCCCTCGACAAAACCCTGGAGCAAGGTGCCCAGGCCGTCTTGTCCCGGCGTTCCCGGCGTGGCGTCACCGGACGCCTGCGTGGTGATGAAAAGGTTGCGCCCCTGACCCTGCAGGCCCGCGGGATTGATAAAGCGCACCAGTTGAATCGTGCCGGCTTGCTGGGGCTGCTGCTGGCCGGGTAAAATCACCGACACGGTTCCGTCCACGCCGACGGCCACGCTCAAGGCATTGGCGGGAATCGTGATCTGAGGTTCGAGCGGGAAGCCGTCGGAGGTTACCACGCGCCCCTGGCTGTCCTTTTTAAACGCGCCGGCCCGGCTATAAGCGGTATCGCCGCTGGGCTGCTGGATCTGAAAAAATCCTTCCCCTTCGATAGCGAGATCGAGAGGATTGCCCGTTTGTTGTAAATCCCCCTTGATGAATAGCCGCTGGGTCGCCACCGCGCGCGAGCCATGGCCGACCTGGAATCCGGACGGGACTTCCTGACCCTGCGCCGAGGTGGCGCCGGGCGCCTGAAGCGTCTCGTAGACTAAATCTTGAAAATCGACTCGGCTTCGCTTGAAGCCCGTGGTCTGCACGTTCGCCAGGTTGTTGGCGACGACATCGAGGGTGAGTTGTTGGGCCTGCATTCCGGTGGCAGCGGTCCAAAGTGCGCGCATAATAATCTCCTTTTTTTGTTACTTGCTTAGCGGCCGGCGTCGGCAATCATTCTTTCAGTGGCCGAATCCATCAGCTTCATCGCCCGCTCATAGGCTTCAAACTGCCGGTTGATCGAAATCAGCGAAACCATGCCGTCGATGGGGCTGACATTGGACTGTTCGAGACTGCCTTGAATCACCCGGACACCGTTGGCTTCCTCGACATTCGCCGGCGCGGCGCGCAGGAGATTGGCTCCTTCCTTGGCGACTTGATTCCCGTTGGCGAAGCGCACGATCCTGATCCTGCCGACTTCCCCCTGTTCCGATTTCACCGTGCCGTCGCCGGCCACTTCGATCTTCTGGCCGGTGACTTGGAGCGGACCGCCTTCGCCGAGCAAAGCGTCGCCATGCGCCGTGATCACCGTGCCTTCGGCATTCAAGGTGAAGCCGCCGTTGCGGGTATAACGTTCGCCTCTCGCGGTCTGCACGACAAAAAATCCGTCCCCTTCCAACGCCAGGTTGAGCGGATTGCCGGTCGTCTGAATCCCGCCTTGGCCGAACAGCGTGCGCTGAGCGCCCACCGCGACCCAGCCGCCCGGCCGGTCTTCGGCAGACGCGCGTCCGGCAAGTATCTCGCTGAAGGCGAGCCGGTCACCCTTGTAACCGGCGGTATTGGCATTGGCCAGGTCTTGAGAAGTTACGTCCAGTCGGCGCATCTGCCCAAATCCACCACCTAATATAGCGACATAACAATCCGGCGTTGCCGCTCCTCTCTGACAGCGGCTTCTAGCTCTGACCGCAGCTGGGCCTAGGAGTATTTACAGCTTGAGAGTTCCTTGATAGTGATTTTCAGCACTTT
>JAUYJC010000347.1 GCA_030688735.1 Deltaproteobacteria bacterium | reverse complement strand
AAAGTGCTGAAAATCACTATCAAGGAACTCTCAAGCTGTAAATACTCCTAGGCCCAGCTGCGGTCAGAGCTAGAAGCCGCTGTCAGAGAGGAGCGGCAACGCCGGATTGTTATGTCGCTATATTAGGTGGTGGATTTGGGCGGTGATCTCCGGTTGCAAATTGTCCTCGTTGATATAGTATGCGACCGGGCAATTTGCAATCTTGCCGCTCGGCGAAGATGATACACCCGTGATCGAGTTTCACGACGTAAACAAGAGGTTCGGCTCCCTCCATGTCCTCAAAGACATCAATCTCACCATCGGCGCGGGGGAAGTGGTGGTGGTTTGCGGGCCGAGCGGCAGCGGCAAGAGCACGCTGATCCGCTGCATCAACCGCCTGGAGAGCATCCAATCCGGCGAGATCATTGTGGATGGCCTGTCGCTTTCGGCGTCGGGATTCGACGCCGCCGTGTTACGCGCCAAGGTCGGCATGGTCTTTCAATCCTTCAATCTCTATCCGCACATGACCGTGCTGCAAAATATCACGCTGGCGCCGCTCAAGGTTAAGGGATTGGCCGCCGCGGAGGTGCACGAGATCGCGACAAAACTTCTGGACCGGGTGGGAATACCTGATAAAGCCGGCGCTTATCCGGCCAATCTCTCCGGCGGCCAGCAGCAGCGCGTCGCCATCGCCCGCGCGCTCGCGATGAAACCGAAGATTATGCTGTTCGACGAGCCGACCTCGGCATTGGACCCCGAAATGATCAACGAGGTCTTGGAAGTGATGACCGACCTGGCGCGGGACGGGATGACCATGGTTGTGGTGACCCACGAGATGGGTTTCGCGCGTCGGGTGGCGCACCGAGTGGTGTTCATGGACGAAGGCCAAGTGATCGAAGAAAACGCGCCGGAACAATTTTTTGCCGCGCCGCAATCGCCGAGGGCGCAACAATTTCTCGGCAAGATTCTGTCGCATTGAGGAGAGACCTATGAAACGAATTGCCTTGCTGCTGTCGGTCCTATTGTTTGCCGGCTCTTACGGTGTTCAGGCCGAGACCACCCTGGAGAAAATCGACAAGAGCGGAACGCTGACCATCGGCACGCGCACCGGCTCGCCGCCCTTCGCCTACGTAAACAAGAACAACGAATGGGTAGGGTTCTCCATCGATCTCGTCGAGAAGGCGATCCTTCCCGCGCTCAACAAAAAACTAAATAAACAGATCAAGCTAGAAAAGAAAGAATCGGCGCCGGCGACCCGCATCCCGTTGTTGACCTCCAATGCCGTGGACCTGATCGCCGAGACCATGACCGACACGCAGTCGCGGCGCGACAGCGTCGATTTCAGTCTGACCTTCTTCGCCACCGGCGCCCAGTTCCTGGTGAAGAAGGGAAGCCTGATCAAGGGCATTCAAACCATCGCTGGGAAACGGGTCGCGGCCCAGCAGGGATCGACCAACGCGCGCATCATCCGCGAGCGCGCGCCGAGCGCCAAGCTGCTTGAATTTCCGGACCAACCCGCCGCGTTCCAAGCTCTGACCCAAGGGCAGGTGCATGCGTACACGAATGACGGCATTCAGCTCGCCGGCCTACGGGCCAAGGCGCCCAAGCCGGATGAATGGGCCGTCGTCGGTGAATTTTTCTCCTACGAGCCCTACGGCATGGCACTGCGAAAAGGCGATTCGGATTTCCGCCAGATCGTCAACATCGGCCTGATGGAATCCATCGAGTCGGGAAGATATTTCGAAATCTACGACAAATGGTTTGGCCCGAAAGGCGAAGTGCCCTACCCGCTGGCGCCGGAGACCAAGCGCTTTCTGCAGATGCAGGTGGTGCCGAAGTAAGTGCTGAGTAATGAGTCCTGAGTGCTGAGCAAGGAAAACACTCAATTCTCAGCACTCAGGACTTGATGCCATGTCCTACAAGTTCGACTGGAGCGTCCTGTGGACCGGCCAGGCCGGCGGCTGGCTGCTCGACGGGCTGATCACCACGATCGAGATTTCCTTTCTCGCCTGGTGGCTCGCCGTCGTTCTCGGCATCGGCTCCGGCGCGCTGCGCACGGCGCCGATGGCGCCGCTGCGTTGGGCCGCGGCTGCTTACGTCGAGTTCTTCCGCAACGTACCCCTGCTCGTCTGGATGTTTTTCTGGTACTTCGCCGTGCCGCCGCTGCTGCCCGACGCGGTGCGCGAATGGCTCTTCGAACACGGCGCGGAATTTTGGGCCGCTTTCTGCGCCCTCGGCGTTTACCATGGCGCGCGCTTTTCCGAAGTGATTCGCTCCGGCATCCAGGCAATTCCCAAGACTCAATTTGAAGCGGCGGTCTCCACCGGCCTCACGGTGACCCAGGCATATCGGTTGATAATCTTGCCGATCGCGCTCAGGCTGATCATTCCGCCGGCAACCAACGAGTCACTCAATTTGCTCAAAAACTCTTCGGTGGCGTTGACCATCGGCGTCGCCGAACTGACCTTCCAAACCCGCCAGATCGAAACTTACACGGCTAAAGCGTTCGAAGCGCTGGCCGCGGGGACGGTGATCTACCTGCTTCTCTGCCTCACCATCGCGACCTTGATGACGTGGGTGGAGCGGCGCTTTGCCATTCCCGGCATGATCGGGCAAGGCGCCGTGGGAGAAAATTAACGTGGAGCTTCGCGTCATCGCCGACAACTTCGCCTTCCTTATCCTTCAAGGTTTCTTCGGCTTCGGCGCCTTTACCGGCGGCACGCTGCGCCTGGCGGTGCCAGCCATCGTTCTTGGGTTCTTGCTCGGAATCTTCATCGGTCTCGGCCGTTTGGCGCGCTCGCGTTGGATCCACGTTCCGATGACGATTTACGTGGAGTTCTTCCGCGGCGTGCCGCTGGTCATGGTGATCTTCTGGTTCTGGTTCATCATCCCCGTGCTGCTGGGACAATCCTTGCCCGAGTACGGCGTGGCGCTTACCGCGTTCGTGGTCTTTGAAGCAGCCTACTTGGGCGAGATCGTGCGGGCAGGGATTCAATCGGTGCCGCGGGGACAGGTCGAAGCCGCCACCGCCACCGGACTGACGCGCGGCCAGGCGATGCGCTATGTCATCCTGCCCCAGGCCTTTCGCAACATGATTCCCGCGCTAGTCACGCAATTCATCGTGCTGCTCAAAGATACTTCGCTCGCCTCCATCATCGGCTATGTCGATCTGACCAAGGCGGCGCAGATCGTCAACAACCGGGAGATCCGCCCCTTCGAGCTGTATCTCTTCATCGCCGCGATCTACTGGGCGTGCAGTTACGGCATGTCGCGCTACGCGCGCGCCCTGGAGCGGCGCTTGAATCCTCAAGCGGCGTGATTCGATACCCGACTCGGCGGTTTAGCGATTCCGCTGAAAAACCCGTGTTCGCCCTTCGACTAAGCTCAGGACGAACGGGAATTGTATTGAAACGACTGACGAATTTCCGTTCATACTGAGGCCCTCGAAGCATGAACGGAAAATCTGCAATGATTTCAGAAGCTCCTCCGTTCGTCCTGAGGCTCTCGAAGGATGAACGGAAGGTTTTTCAGCAGAATCTTAAGCCTAACCTGTCCCCTACGGCATTCGTCAGCCCGTGGTCGAGACTTTGCTCGGAAGAATCTTGTAGATTACCCGCACTTCGCCGGGAGCGCGGAAGGGATACTTGTCTTTGCCCAGGTATTTCTTGGCCAATGCGTCGATATGCGCATCGGCGCCCTGCTCCGTAATCTCGGTAATCTCACCCTGCACATCTAGATGACGATAAGAATTACCGGGATCCATGATCGACAACGCCACCTGCTTGTTGCGCCGCATGTTCTTGTCCTTCACTCGCCCTTTGGCGGAGTTGACACGGATATGCGTCCCATCGAAATCGCACCACACCGGTGTCACCTGCGGCGAGCCGTCTGCCATCAGCGTGGCCAGATGTGCGAAGGCAACCTTGGTAAAAAGATCCTTGAATGGTTCCGGAATAGCCGCACCCATAAGAAATACCTCCTTTGAAAAATAATGTTGATCCAAATTAACAGAAATAGTCGGACAACTGAAAGAGATCGTCGATCAGAAAATCCGGCTGAGCGGCGCGCAAATCCTTGGCGTTGCCGAGCCCGTAGGTCACGCCGCAGGTCACCACGCCGGCCCGCTTCCCGGCCTCCACGTCGGTATCGCCGTCCCCAACCATGAGCGCTCGGCGCGGCGAAACTTGAAAGCGCTGCAGAACCTCATTCAACAGAGCCGGATGAGGCTTCTTATCCGACACGCTGTCGCCGCCCAGAATCGCGTCGAATTGGTTCTCAACTCCCAGACCCCGGATGATGGCGTCGGCGAGGCGATGCATCTTATTGGTGACGACGACGCGGCGCTTGTCGCGGAAACAATCGAGCGCGCCGCGAACGCTGGGATACAGCACCGTCTTATCCAAGAGATGTTTTTCGTAACGATCGAGGAACACCCGCATCACTTCCTGAAACGGCTGCTGCGACGGCAAGGAATGCTTGAGCAGGTGCTCCACACCGTAGCCCACGTGGGCATAAACCAGCGCGTTCGGCAGCGCTTCGAGCTTGAAGTGCGCGCGGGTGTAATTCACCCCATCGGCGAGGTCCGGGCCGGTGTCCGCCAGGGTCCCATCCAAATCGAACATAATCAAGTCAACGGCAATTTTCATCGCGCGTACACTCCACAAAAAATAGACTCGCGGGCGGGCGCTGTCAATCGAGCTTTCCCAAGGGAGCTTAAAGTGCTATGGGTAAGGCAAATACCCACTTATCCTAGGAGGTAGAAAATGAATTTGAATCGCCTGGCACCGGCGCTGGCATCGATGCTTCTGCTTACTTGCGCATTACCGCAGTTCGCGGCGGGGCAAAAAATCAACACCTCTTATATTTCCACCGCTCCCAACTCCTCCGCGACCGTCTGGGTAGCCAAGGAGGTTAAACTCTTCGAAAAGCACGGCATCGACGCCACCGTGATCTTCATTTCAGGGAGCATCCGCGGCATTCAGTCGATCCTCGCCGGCGAGATTCCCATCGGCGAAGGCGGCGGACCGGGACTGGCCAGCGCTCGCCTCGCCGGCGGCGACGTCGTCGCCATCGCCGGCAACGTCAACGTGCTGCCTTATTATCTGGTCGCGCACCCGAGTATTAAGCGGCCCGAGGACTTGAAAGGAAAAATCGGCGGCAATCACATCGCCGGCACCACGGCGGAATTCGCTCTCAAAGTGGGCCTTAAGAAAATCGGCCTCGACCCGGTAAAAGACGTCAACCTGCGCGTGATCGGCGGCAGCATCGAACGCATGGTGGCATTGCAAAAAGGCATCGTGCAATTCACCGTGGTGACCGAACCGGGCAAAGTCCAGGCGGAGAAACTCGGCTATCCCATGGTCGTCGATATGGTTGCATTGCAGATTCCCTTTCCCCAGAACGGCATCTACACTTCCACCAAGCTCATCCGTGACAATCCCGACCTGGTCCGCCGCTACATGCGCGCTTACGTCGAGGCGATCCACTTTTTCAAAACCCACAAAGAAGACACGCTGAAGATCTTGAAAAAATATTCCCGCCTGGATGATCGAAAGGTCCTGGAGGAGGCGTGGAACTGGCACGCGAAATTCATGCCCGACGCGCCCTACCCGCCGGCCGAAGGATACCAGCTCGTCTTGCAAGACATGGCGGAGAAAAATCCCAAGGCGGCGCAGGCGAATGTCAAAGACTACATGGACACGCGCTTCGTCAAAGAACTCGAAGACTCGGGGTTCATCAAAGCGCTGTACCGAAAATGAGCGCTGGGGCGCTATGGTTCCAATCGTTCAAAACGTTCAAGTCGTTCAATACGTCCGAAGACTTCGATCCGATAACGGCTTGAACGATTTGAACTGCTTGAACGGCTGGAACTGACTTAGAGCTTTCCCCTCGACGCCTGGAGCGCTTCCCGCATGGACTCGACGTCGATGACCAACGAAGACAATTGCAGCTTTTCATCACGCAGCTTTTCCGGCACTTCCGCCATCACTTCCTCCTCAAGAACATGATAGACGGGTATCTTTAACGCGACGCCGGCGAGTGGCCCCGCATAGGTCGGATCACCCTGGGTCACCGTCTCGGCGAACACTTCGACGCCGTTCGCCTCGCCGTTGCCCAGCACCACCGCTAAATTTTCGGGACCATACTGGTCCGCCAGGCGCTTGATGATCCCTTGGTTCTCAAAGTTCATCGCGCCGGCGGCGGTTCAAACAAAGCACTCGGTCACTTGAAAAACGACCTCCAGCCCCCCGCCTTCGAGGCACTCGGCGATCACCGGTCCCGGCACCCCGTCCCGCTCGCCAATAGCAATGACTTTTTTTCCTTTAAGCATTGAACCTCCACTAGCTACGTACCGTTAAAAAAATCCGAAATCCGAATATCGAAAGAAGCCCCGCGGACCGAAACAAACCGCAGCCAAATAAATCCCAAACTCGGAAAATCCAAAACTTGATTCCGATCTCTCCAGTTTGGAACATTGTATGAGTTTTGTCTTTCATCGTTTTGAATTTGTTTCGAATTTCGGATTTGTAGCTTCGTCAGTTGGTTAGGTATCATTACGTTCGACCAAGAACGAGCAGCCGTCCGACAGTTGGGTCATTCTACCAAGAAAGAGGCTGCCCTTCGAGATGAACAGCACGTTGCGAATTTCACGAGCGCGCAGCGCCTCCAGCGCGTGGCCCAGATAGGAAACCGCCGATGGAATATGACCCTGGGTCGGCGCGTAACCGATCATGCCCCGCTCGCGGACGAATTCTTCCATCTGTTCTTTCTTGATCTGCCCGCGCATGACTGCCAGCGCGGCCAGAGTACGATAGTTGGCCCGCGGCACGTCGCCGCTGCCCGATGGCAAGGTAATCTCGGGATTATGCAGCTCAACCGCATAGCGATCGACATCGGTGAGCATTATGCCCAATCTCTTAAGCGGCGCTTCGGCGAGCGCTTCGGCCATCCCCTGCGGCGACGCGGGGGCGCCGACACGGTGGAACGCCGCCGAATCGAGCCTGATGCAAGGTTTTCCTTTGCGCGCAGGCGACAATAGCACGGCGAAGCTTGCCAAAACGTCTTCCAATACCGGCATACCCTTTTCCAGATGAGATTGAAACTTCATGCCGAGTTTCGCCAGCGAACCGCCGGCAACCACCGCAATATTGCGGCATACGCCGGACTGAATCAGACTCGCTCCATGAACCATCGCGACCATCGGCCCGGCGCAGAAAGACTTCACGTCCCCGCCCGCAGCGTTGACGCAGCCCGCCTCTTCGGCGATCGCTTTGGCGAGATTGCCGCCACCGCGATTGTAACGGTCGCCGACCGCTTCTTCCGAGCAACTGATGACATGATCAATCTCGCTCGCTTCAACGTTGAGCGAAGCGCACAGTGATTTGAGCGCATGGGCCGCGCTCGCTTTGGCTGCGAGGTTTTCGAGCAAAATATCCGCGCTGAGGTTCACATCCTCGGCATGTCCCGCTTCGAAACAGCCGACAAGTTTTCCCCCGGAACGCAGCGGCAGCGCGCCGTTCCCGCAGAGCGCGGCGATTTCGCCGGCTGGTTTTAGCTGCCCCGCTTTGGGCGAGGCAATCAGGCTTGATTGACAGGCCGCCCATGCTTCGTCGAAGGAAACCAGCTTGAACTGATCCGCCTTTGCAAGCAAAGCATAGAATGACTCCTGATCGACCAGATCGCCGAACCGGCCGTTCGCCACGGCGCCGTCGATTAAATTCTCGTACCACGGTTGTTTGCGCTCCCGTAGCTCTTCCGGCGAAAGATTGCCGATGAAAACCTGATGCGGCGCATAGGCCACGGCGGCGGCAAAAGAGCGCAACCGGCTCGTTAGCCTGTCGTCTAGGCTAGAATTAACGGTATTCTCACGCGCCGGCTTCGAACCATAACGAACCAGTTCCGGCACATGCGCCAGCGAATAAAAAACGCCTTCAATTCCTATCCGCACCTGATTTGATGTTTCTTGCATCCCTTTCTTCTGTTTCTCCAGATGTTGCTCAGTCTCCGGCGTTTTGTCCTCAATCTAAAACCTGTCCTGATCCCTTCGGTGGAGTTTACTCTGAGCCTGCCGAAGGGGGTCGAAATGACAATATACGTCTCTCGGCGTCTTGGCGCGATAAATCTTGTTGAAGTTGTTCTCTTGAACCTTCGAAAGGTAAGAGTCTATTCCATATAAGGACCGAAACCGCGTGCCACCTCCGAACACAGCGCGATCAGTCGGATAAGCCCTTCGTCATTCCTAATGTCTCGGCTCTACGGAAAACCCGGGCGCGTACATCCATTCGGCATACTGCTTAACCATACGACGCGCGCTAAAGCGAGGCATGGTCGTGCGGATCGCCTCTCTTACCTTCTGGAGCCAGCGCACTGGTATTCGATTCGCGTTGCGATCATAAAAGGTTGGGACCACCTCTTCTTCAAGGAGCCGGTAGAGTGCTTCCGCGTCGGCTGGGTCCACGGCGGCGGGATCGTCCCCTGCCACGCCCCCATCGATCAACCAGCCGTTCGATCCCGTGTAGCCTTCCGCCCACCAACCGTCACCCGTGCTCAGGTGAAGCGCGCCGTTGATCGACGCTTTCATCCCGCTGGTCCCGCTCGCCTCGTAAGGCTTGCGCGGCGTATTTAACCAAACATCGCACCCCTGCACTAAGAAATGAGCCACATGAAGATCGTAGTCCTCCACGAAGGCGATGCGACCGCCAAATACAGGATCAACAGCGCGACCGAAAATATTTTTCAGATGGTGCTTGCCCTGGTGATCTGCAGGATGCGCTTTTCCCGCAAACACGATTTGAACCGGGCGTCTGAACGCGGTCAGTATTCGGGCCAATCTGTCAGGGTCATAAAAGATCAGCTCTGGACGCTTGTACTCGGTGAACCGTCGGGCGAATCCAATAGTAAGCGCTGCGGGATCCAGTAGCGTTCCCGCAGCCACGACCCGAGCGGCCGTGACCTGCTTGTGAGTCCATAACTCCCTGGCGCGCTCGCGAATAAATGCGATGAGGTAGCTTCTCAGCGCCTCGCGAACAGTCCAGAGATCCTCGTCCGGGACCGTCGAGATTCTTTCCCAGAATTCTACCGCATCGTGGTGCTCCTCCCAGTCGATCCCAAGATGACGTTCGAACAGTCTGGCCATGTCAGGCGCGATCCAGGTGGGGACGTGGACTCCATTCGTCACAGTTTTTAACGGGCATTCTCTAGCGGGGACGTTCGGCCATATCTTTGCCCACATATCGAAGGTGACCCGTCCATGCAGCTGACTCACCGCGTTCGTTGCGCTGGTGCTGCGAATGGCCAAGGCGGTCATGTTGAACAACGGCCCAGCGCCGTTGTCGTAACACCCGATCCCCATGAACTCGTCGCGGTGCGACTCGACGGCGCCCCAGCATCCCGCGAGGCAGGACTCTACCAAATCAACGGGAAACGCATCATGTCCGGCGGCAACCGGAGTGTGGGTCGTAAAGATCGTTGAGCGGCGCACTCTCTCAAGAGCCGCATCGAAACTCTCGCCAAGGTCCAGCAGCTCGCGAATCCGCTCCAGCGCAACAAACGCCGTGTGCCCCTCGTTCAGGTGCCAAACCATAGGCTGGTAACCCAGCGCGCGCAGAACTCGAACCCCGCCAACGCCCAAAAGAATCTCCTGCTGTAGTCTTGACTCCCGGTCACCGCCGTAAAGTCGCGCTGAAAGCTCGCGATCCGCGGGCGCGTTCTCTTGAACGGACGTGTCCAGCAAGTAAATCTTCACGCGGCCTAGCCGAACGCACCATACCGTAAAGTGAACAACGCGATCACGCAGCACGACGGACAAGTTGCAAGGCTTGCCCTCTTTGGTAACTGCCGGCTCCACCGGTGCGTGATCCCACTGTAAATGTTCGTACTGTTCTTCTTGCTGCCCTTCGGAAGTGATGCTCTGGTGAAAGTACCCCTGCGGGTACATGAAACCGATCCCGACGAGAGGAATTCCCAGATCACTTCCTTCCTTGCAGTGATCGCCGGCTAAGACGCCAAGGCCACCGGCATAGATGGGCAATGACTGGTGCAGGGCAAATTCGGCAGAGAAATAGGCTATCGGGCGGTTGGGCAAACCGGGATAAGTTGCAGGCCACCAGGACCCTTTGGCCGAAACGGCGCGGCTAAGACCGCTGATCGCCGCATCGTAAAGAGCGACAATAGCTGGATCCCGGGCCGCCTGCATCAGACGCTGATCCGTCATTAAGTGAAGCATGCGCACGGGGTTGTGCGAGGTCAATCGCCAAAGCGGGTAGTCGAGGCGCCGAAACACTTCTCGGACCGCCGGCTGCCAAGTCCACCGGAGGTCAAATGCCAGTTGCCACAGCCCGCTGATCTGCTCAGGTAAAGAACGTCGTTCAAATCCCATACGAGACATTCTAAACGGCTAAGCGTCGGCACACAAACGCAAAGATTAGGCTCCGGCGTTTTGTCCTCAATCCAGTGTCTTCAGGCTTTCGTGTGGCTGACCGGCGAAGCGGCGAGATTTTGGGTTTCGCGTCTCGGGTTTGAACTCGAGACTCAAGACTCGGGACTCGGAACTATAGGTCTGCGAATTATGCGTCTCTCTGGTGATTACTCTTTCACAATAAGAACCGGAAGAGCTTTAATCCAAAATCGAAAACCTAAAATCCAAAATGGAGTGTGCGTGTTTTCGATTCCGTGAAAGCATGGCGTTTCAAGAAAATATCGGCGTCGGTCGGGCTGAAGAAAACCAATCGCACTTCTTGAATGGACTTATCAGCGCCGAGAAAGTTTTCAATCGCCGCCGACGAAACCTTGGCGGCTTCCTCCAATGGATAGCCGTAAACTCCCGTCGAGATCGCGGGGAAGGCAATCGTCTTCAAACCTTTCTCCGCCGCAAGCTTCATCGAATTACGATAGCACGCAGCCAGCAGTTCCGCCTTGTCCTTGCCGCCGCGCCCGTAAACCGGGCCGACTGTGTGAATAACATATTTCGCCGCCATCTTTCCCGCCGTCGTGGTCACTGCCTGCCCCGTCGGCAGCCCGTCCGGATACTGAACCCGCCGAATCTCTTTGCACTCTTTTAAAATCTCCGGCCCGCCGGCGCGATGAATCGCTCCGTCCACACCGCCCCCACCCATCAATGTGCCATTGGCAGCATTGACGACGGCGTCGACAACCTCTTTGGTAATATCCCCGACTTTTACCACTACGCGACCTGTAAAAAAGGTTTTCAGTATGTTCATAAATTCCCCGGGCTCGTTATCAACAGTCTATAACAAAGCATCGACTGATTGAAAGCATCCAACAGGTTCTAGGATTGCGGTGGATGACGAGGTCGTAATCCGGCCGAATGAGTTGAGATCGATTCGGGCCGGCTGTAACCGGCAAAGGCTGACAATTGTGTAGTGTTTGGGGGGAGAAAAGGGGATGAGTCCAACTTGGGGACGCGCTTGCCCAACAGCCATTTTGGACGCGCATGCTTGCAAAGCTCGCTTGCGCAGACGAAGCGCTAGCGGATCGCTGGGAACTCCTCTATCATAAATGGCATCCGGGTTATTGCGGGGCGCTGAGATGTCAGAGGCCGACGTACTGATAGAGAAAATTGCCTATCTCAAACTATGGCTCGGCATCATGGTCGTCACTAATATAAGCGTGGTCGGCTGGCTTCTCGTCAATTTACATTGTGGCAAATTGGGCACTGATCGTCGGAGACGTGATTGCGATCTTGGTTATGGCGTTTGGAATTTACGGCTTGCACAAACGGATCGAAAAGGAAATTGAGCGGCTGAAGGAGCTTTAATCATGGATATCGTAGTCGCACTGATTCTGGTTGGCGTCGCGCTGCTGTTCGTGTACATAGCCTTCGACGCGTCAAAGCATCCGAAGTAACTCGCGACCGTCCTTCCGTTTCAGACTGATTGCTCAGTCACCGGCCTGGCATATCGGTGACACCGCATTTATCCGGCCAACCCCTGTTCTTTCAGCGCGGGCAAGAGCTCGGCAAAACTCCGAATGAGAATTCTCGGCTGCGCCGCCTTCAGCGTCTCCTCGTCGTTGTAGGAATGTTCCGTGGACAGCGTGACGGTGACGACTTCGAGATCGCTGCCGCCGACCTTGCAGCCATGGGCGTTGTTGCCGGCGCGGATGTAGGTGGCCGTGCCGGAGAGCAGAACAATCCGCAGACGCGGCAGCTTGTGCTTGCGGTAAAGGTAATAGAGGCCCTGCTCTTTGGCGTAATACGTTTCGTCGCGGTCGACGATCTCGTCGAAGTAGTCGCCGATGCCGGCCTTCTCCATCGCCTCGTGTTTGAAGCGCCGCCCGCCGGTCGTCATGAGCATGTTGCGCAGGCCGGCCGCTTTGGTCTCTTTCAGCGAATGCTCGATGCCGGGAATAAAATCCGGCGGGTTGACGTCGAAGCCATGCTTGCGCGCAATCTCGAGCGCCTGCGTCCTGATTTCCACCCGCTTCGCTTCGTTGAACGGCAGCGTATGGTCTTTGTGATATTCCTTGGCGAAGATCAGGGGAATCAGAAAGAGATCGAAGGGACCGTCGGCGATTTTGCGCAGCTCGGTGAACGACAGCGGCCGCATCTCGTAGCGCGGCAGGATCTCGTTGGCGATGGTGAAGACGCGATGGATATCGCTCTCCACCGTGTCGGACATCGTGCGGACCAGGAAAGTTTCCGTGTTCATGAGGGATACCCCCGTTGCCGAGAGGATATTACTTAACCGACGACAGGCAACCGATCTTTATGCCCGTTGGTCCTCGAAAGGCAAGCGATGCTTGCGCGCGGAATTGCAGCTCTTGCAGCTTGGCACCAGATTGCCCTTGGTCGACTT
>JAUYJC010000345.1 GCA_030688735.1 Deltaproteobacteria bacterium | reverse complement strand
AAAGTGCTGAAAATCACTATCAAGGAACTCTCAAGCTGTAAATACTCCTAGGCCCAGCTGCGGTCAGAGCTAGAAGCCGCTGTCAGAGAGGAGCGGCAACGCCGGATTGTTATGTCGCTATATTAGGTGGTGGATTTGGGGGTTCGAGGTTTCGTTGTAAATGCCCCGCCGCTATGGTAAAGAAAACAGTTTCCCGTGGAGGATAAAAAGCCGTGTCACTATATGAGACCCTGTTCATCGTTCACCCGGAAAAGGGAACGAAGGTAAAAGAGTTGATCGATAGGTTTAAGAAGGTTGTCGAAGGACAAGATGGCAGCGTATCCCATGTCGAGGAGTGGGGGCTGCGGGACCTTGCCTATCGCATCGAAAAGCAAAGTAAAGGTTTTTATGTTTTGCTCCAGTATCAATCGCCGGCGCACGCCGTCGCAGAATTGGAACGAAACCTAAGGCTTACCGATGATATCCTCCGATACCTCACCGTGCGCGTGGATGAAGAGGAGCCGTCGGCCGGCTCGACCGCTTCGCGCGGCCATGCGGAAGAGGGGGCCGGAAAGCCGGAACCCGGGGTATAACGGAGCAAGCATCCGCGGAAAGACCGGCATATTTGAGTAACTCTGGAGCGGTTTAGTTTGGAGAAAGAGATGGTGTTGGTCCTATGGCACAAAGGGAAATAGGCGCGAGGCCTTATCGGGAACGGTCGGACGACGATAGGGGAGGGCAGCGTCGCAGGCCCATGTTCCGGCGCAAAGTGTGTCGTTTCTGCGCCGATAAGACGCTAAGAATCGATTACAAAGACATCAAGACTCTCTCGCAGTTCGTTACCGAGCGCGGCAAGATGACACCAAGCCGCATTACGGGCAATTGCGCCCGCCATCAACGATTGCTCACGACGGCCATCAAGAGGGCGCGCAGTGTGGCAATGCTACCCTTCACCACGGCGAATAACTAAAATCGTTTCGTCTGGTTTTCTATGCGGCGGCTAGAAGTCATCAGCAGGTTTTTCCTGGCCTTGGTGTCCACGATGGTTTTGTTCATGGGCGGCATCAGCGCGCCATTCGCGGCGATTATCCTGTTGCCGCTTGTCGCCCAACCGGTGTTGGGATTTGGCCTCAGGTATGGAACGGCTTGGGGAATCGGAGTGCTGCTGGTGGCACCGCTCCTGCTCTTTGTCTTCGCCGGGGAGGAGTTGGCGCTTCTTTACGGCGTCTTGGCGCTGATGGCGGCGTTACTCTTCGGGTTATTAGGGCGGCTGCGATCGATTGAAATCCTCGTCACGGGCGTGGCCGCGGCGCTGTTCGCCGCTACCGGGGCTTTGTTGCTTTACTTATTTGGCTCATGGACGGCGATGATCGACGATTTTCGTGAAAGCCTGAATCATCAATTCATGTCGGCGTTGCGAATCCATGAAAAAATAGGTTTTTCCGGTGACGGCCTGGATCTTTTCAAGGAAAGGGCGCCGCAACTCATTGATATGACGCTGCGACTTTTACCGGCATTGATATTCATGGGCCTTGTGTTTGTCGTCTTGGTCAATGTCCTGCTGCTTTGCCGGCGCTTTCCCGAGCGGCGAGCGCACTGGCTGGCGGTGGAAAACATGCGGGAATGGAAAGGGCCGGAGTCGTTGGTTTGGGCGCTCATCGTATGTGGCTTTGCCCTGTTCATTCCGGGCATGGAGTTCGCCCAGCTGTTGGCGACTAACCTCCTGGTAATCCTCGGTGCTTGCTATTTTGCTCAGGGCCTGGCCGTGGTCGCATATTTTTTCCATAAGAATAACGTGCCGCGATTTCTACGCGGCTTGACCTATATCCTGATTGTTTTTCAGCAAATCTTTACGCTGTTAGTGGCGGGTTTAGGGCTCTTTGACTTGTGGGGCGATTTCCGCCGGTTGGAAAAGAAGGATCTCACGCCGAGCCAAGCAGCGTAAAACGGAGGGCCTATGGAAGTCATTCTGAAGGAAGACATCGTGACCTTGGGTAAGATCGGCGAGGTTGTGCGCGTGCGCGACGGCTACGCGCGCAATTATCTGCTGCCGCGCGGCTTGGTCTTGGAGGCGAACAGAAAGAATCTCAAGACTTTCGAACATCAGAAGAAAATCGTCGCCGATCAGAAGCAGAAGATCACGCGGCATGCGCAGGTGGTGGGCGATCAATTAGCGGGCGTGTCGTTGGTGATTCCGATGAAGGTCGGCGAAGAAGGTAAACTCTTCGGCTCGGTGACCACCATCCAGATCGAAAAGGCGCTCAAAGCCAAAGGCCTCAACATCGACCGGCGCAAGATCCACCTCGATGCGCCGATCAAGTCCGTGGGCGACTACGAAGTGCCGATCCGGTTGGCCGCGGAGCTAACGATGCCGCTCAAGGTCTCGGTCGTCGCCGAGAGCTGATTTCGAGCCCCATTGAGCCATTCCGGATTTATTAATCCCTGAAGGTGTATTGTCTGACGGGCCATGCCGGTCTCTTTGCGCCCCCATCGTTATCGGCAATGCCGGCACCGAATCGCGGCATAAACGGCGTGTTGGCGGCCTTGGTTCTAGCGGCCACGGTTCAATTCGGATTCCGCAGTTGAACATGAGCGAGAGGCGAACCCTTCGACTGCGCTCAGGACATGCCTGGAGCGGCAAGACACCCAGGGGTGCTGTTTCAAGGTCTTTTCTGCCGCTTGGCACAACGCCTTATTACTCCGACTAAATTCGCGCAGCAGCGAGATCTGTCCTTAGCTCAGGGGTAGAAAAGCATTGTCTTCGTTGCGCAAGGTTTGCCCCTCGCTCACAGCGTCACTTTCCCAATGCGGAATCCGGGTTCCATGTCAGTTCCAGCATCAACTGTCCACGGCGTTCGGGACACCGCTGGGGGCCGGCTGCTGATTGTCGCCGCGGCGTTTCTCTGGAGCCTGGCCGGCGTCTTCATCAAGTTTCTCGATCTCCCTCCTCTAACGATCGTCTTTTACCGAAGTGTTTTCGCGGCGTTGATCTTCACGCCGTTCCTGCGCCGTAAGGATTGGCGGATCGACCGGCCGATCCTGATTTCCGTCATCAGTTATACCGCGGCCATCAGCACCTTTGTGTCGGCCAACAAGTTGACGACCGCGGCGAACGCCATCGTTTTGCAGTACACCGCGCCCTTTTTCGTTTTCCTCTTTTCCGGGCTCGTTCTGCGTGAAAAGATTTCGCGGCTGAACGGATTCACGCTGGCCGCGAGCATGGTCGGCGTCGCCGTCATCTTCTTGGGCAACGCCGGCGAGCCGGACATGGCGGGTGTGCTGCTCGCTCTTCTAAGCGGCGCGCTCTTCGCGGCCTACATGATCAACTTACGAAGAACCCAAGCGGTCAGTCCGGTCTACCTGACTTGGATCAACAACGTCGTCTGTGCGCTGTTGCTCTTGCTCGTCGTCAAGTCGCAGCTCGGGCTGACTTCGACCCAGCTGGGAATCCTCGCGGTGATGGGAGCGGTGCAATTGGGCCTGCCCTACTTCCTCTTCTCCAAAGGGCTGCAAACCGTGCCGCTGCAAGAAGCGTCGCTGATCGCGTTGATCGAGCCGGTGCTCAATCCGCTCTGGGTCGCTCTAACCGTGGGCGAGATCCCGTCGTTGGCAACCCTGGCCGGCGGCGGGCTGATTGTCGCGGCGCTCGGCGTGCGCTATCTTTGGCCGTTGCCCGGCAATGCCCAGCCAGCGGCGTAGCCGTTTAGATTCAAAAGCGCTTTTGTGATAAATTTTGCTGATCTCGACGCTAGAAATAAGGAGGACAAAATGTCGATGAATTGGGGAATGGCCAATCGTTTAGCGCGCATCATCAAACCGGAGGACGGCCGGGCCGTCATGCTCGCCGTGGATCACGGCTACTTTCTCGGCCCCACAAGCGGCTTGGAAGAGCCGCGTAAGACCATCGAACCACTCATACCGTACGCCGATTCGATCATGCTGACGCGCGGTGTGCTGCGCACGTCGGTGGATGCGCGAGCCGACAAACCCGTGGTCCTGCGCGTCTCGGGCGGCACCAGCATCCTCAAAGAGCTTTCCAACGAAGACATCACGGTGTCCATCGATGACTGCATTCGTTTGAACGTTTCCGCCATGGCGCTGTCGATCTTCGTCGGTTCCGAGTTCGAGAAGGAAACTCTGGTCAGCTTGGCCAAGCTCGTCGACGAGGGCGAGAAATACGGCATTCCCGTACTCGCGGTGACGGCGGTCGGCAAAGACATGGCGCGCGACGTGCGCTATCTCGGACTCTCTTGCCGGATCGCCGCCGAACTGGGCGCCCATATCGTCAAGACCTACTACTGCGACGATTTCGAGCAGCTCATCGAGAGCTGCCCGATTCCGGTCATCATCGCCGGCGGCAAAAAGACGCCGGAGATGGAAGCGCTGGAGCTGGCCCATAATGCCGTTACCCACGGCGCCGTCGGCGTCGATATGGGACGGAATATTTTTCAGTCGGATTCTCCGGTCGGGATGATTAAGGCGGTCAGAGCGATTGTGCACGAGAACGTCTCGGTCAAAGAAGCTTACAAGATCTATGAAAGTGCGAAGGGTGCCAAGCCAAAACGCGCGGCCGGATGAATCTGATCGATTCTGAGATATCTGCCATGAGCGCTCAGGAGGTCGGTGCCACCATGAATGTCGCGATGTATTATAGCAATCGCGACGTGCGGCTGGAAAAAACCGCCGTTCCGAAAATCGGGCCGGGCGAGCTGCTCGTGCGCATTCGCGCAAGCGGTATCTGCGGCAGCGACTTGATGGAATGGTACCGGATCAAGAAGGCGCCGCTGGTGTTGGGCCACGAGATTACCGGGGAAGTTGTTGAAGTGGGCGAAGGGGTCGGAAACTTTCACCTCGGCGATCGGGTTTTCGCGTCGCATCATGTCCCGTGCGGCACTTGCCGCTATTGCCTGGCCGGGCATCAATCGGTTTGCGACATGTTGCGCACGACCAACTTCGAGCCGGGCGGTTTTGCCGAGTACATCCGTGTGCCCAAGATCAACGTCGAGTTGGGGACCCATCGTTTGCCGGACGAGGTGACCTTCGACGAAGGCTCGTTTATCGAGCCCCTCGCCTGCGTGGTGCGCGCGCATCGCTTCGCACGCATGACGGCAGGCCAATCAGTCCTCGTCATCGGCAGCGGCATCTCCGGTTTGCTTCATGTTCAGCTCGCGAAAGCCAGCGGCGCGGCTCGCATCATGGCAACCGACATCAGCGAATTCCGGTTGAACGCCGCGCGCCGTTTCGGCGCCGATGCGACGATTCACGGGACGGAAGATGTCCCGGCGCGGCTGCGCGAGTTAAACGGCGGTCGGTTGGCCGATTTGGTGATCGTCTGCACTGGAGCCATGCCGGCGATCCAGCAGGCCGTCAAGTCCATCGATCGCGGCGGGACACTTTTATTTTTCGCTCCGACCGCCGCGGGGGTTGATGTGCCGATCCCGCTCTTTGATTTCTGGCGCGATGAAATCTCGCTGGTGACTTCCTACGCGGGCAGCGGCGAGGATCTCGCCCAATCCATCGAGTTGATCCGGACGAAGCGAGTGCGGGTGGCCGAGATGATCACGCACCGTTTGCCTCTGGCCGAAGCCGGCCTGGGGTTTCAGCTAACCGCGAGCGGGCAGGACTCGATCAAGGTGATTATCGATCCGTTGATCTGAATCAGTTTCGGGTCTCGAGTCTCGGGTTTTCGAACTCGAAACATAAAACCCGAAAGTACTGTGTTGGGGTCAGGTCGGCCCAAGAGACAGAGATCATGACTAGTCAACTCTAGAATTGCCCCCGTCCTTGTAGTACGCGCCCCGGTCGCGTTCCCGCACCTCCTCCATCCACTTGTTCCCTAAATGGGCCCGTAGTAATGTTTTTTTATGCGGGTCATTGCCCGTCGAACGTTGCGTGAATTTATCCAATCTCGTGCGGGCTATAAAGACCAGGCTGCACTGAAAGCCGCACTTGATGCCTGGTTCGATGAAGTGCGTAAGGCCAGATGGACGAGTACCGCGGACGTGAAACGTCTGTACGCAACGGCCAGTATCGTGACTGCGGACCGGATCGTCTTCAACATCAAGGGCAACGATTACCGTCTCGTAACGTCGGTCGATTTTGAGAAAGGAATTGTCTGGATCAAGTGGATCGGCACTCACAAAGAGTACGACAGGATCGATGTCAGAGAGGTTGAGCATGAAAAATCTTAAGCCGATTAGGACCAAAGCTGATTACGAGGCAGCGCTCGCAGCCATTGAGCGTCTCTGGGGGGCTTGTGCTGGCACTCCGGAGGGTGACCGCCTCGACATTCTGGCGACGCTTGTTGATGCCTATGAGAACGAGCACTATCCCATGGATCCACCGGACCCGATTGAGGCGATCAAATTCCGCATGGAGCAACAAGGGCTGAATCGTAAAGATTTGGCAGAAATATTGGGAAGTCGTACCAAAGTGGCCGAAGTGCTGAACCGTCGTCGCGGCCTATCGATTAAGATGATCCGCCGTTTGCATGAGAGGTTAGGGATATCGGTAGAGGTGTTAATTCGTCCGATCCGGACGAAAAAAGCAGCCTGACTCGGAAACCGCAGAAGCGGAGTTCACTTTTGATCTAATCAGTTTCGAGTTACGGGTTCTGGGTTTCGAGTTGAAGAACGGCAGACCGGAAACCCCAGACCCGAGACTACTTTGCGATTCCCAATTCCTTCCTCGCTTTATCGACGAAGCTGTAATCGACCACGTCGGCGACGGCCACCGGCTTCGCAACCTTGGCGCTTTCCCGCGCCAGATCGATGAGCACTTGCACCGACTCGGGTTTGACCGTGGCGTCTTTGGTCAAGACCCGGGAGACCTGCTTGGACATTTCCGCGGCCATCTTGCGATCGTTGACTTTCCACTGCTTCATCAAAACGTTGATGACCCCCTCCTGGCTATTGCGGTCCCAGATGAATTGCAGACCGCGCAGCGTGGCGCGCACCATGCGATAGACCTCGTCGGGGTTTTCGTGGATTCTCTTCTCCGAGGTGCCGAAGCCGTTCTGGGGAAATTCGACGACGTCGCCGGCAAAGACGAGCTCGTTGTAGCCTTTTTCCAGAGCGATGATGTTTTCCGGCACGGATAGAAAGGATGCGTCGACCACGCCGGTTTCCAACACGGCGTAGCGGCTCGCCGCCGAGCCGCCCATGGGAAGCAGCGATACGTCCCGCCCCGGTTCCAGACCGAAGTGTCTCAGCATTTTTTCGGCAATCATGGTCGCCGATCCGCCCGGCGAGCTGCCGGCGACTTTTCGTCCTCTCAGTTGCTTGACGTCTTTGATTTCTTTTTTGCCCATCAGAAACAGCAAGGGTTTGGCCACCGTGAAGAGCAACACCTTCATCGGCTGCCCGCGCACCGCCGCGCCGATGGTGCCGGTCACCGCGCCGTTGTAATCGATGTCGCCGTTGAGCACCGCCGTGCTGGCGAGATTGGCCGGCATATAAATAATCTCAAGATCGATGCCTTCGTCCTTGAAGAAACCGCGATGGAGAGCTGTGTAGAGGGCCAGGAAGGCAACATTGGTCGACGAGCTGGCCAGGCGGACTTTCTTCGACGTCTGGGCATGGCCTTTGGAGTCCAGTAGCGCCACAAAGGCAAAGACAAGCAGCAATAGGAACGTTATTCGTCGCATCGTTTCTCGCATCGGAGTCTCCTTCTCTCGATCAGTCGGGCTGGCGCCGGCCACTTGGCGCCCCGCGCTAGCTTCGTTCAAATCGTTCAATTCGTTCGAAATGTTCAAGCCGTTCAAACCGTTTCGGAGGTTCGATATCCGATCAGCGATTTGAACGATTTGAACGTTTGGAATGTTTGGAACTGCTTGGACGGCATTTATCTTTTCGGCCTATGCACATCATGCCTGTTGCGTTATTGGGGAGAGCGGGCAACGCCACCTTTGAGCGTGCGCGTCAGCACTGGGGGCAGATGCACCGCTTGATCCAACAGGCGGTAGAACAACAATCCCCGCGAACCGGACGTGCGCCGATTGAATCGAAACGTGAACTCGTCCAGATAGTAATCCAAGTGCGCGGGTTGCACGGCTCCCTGATGCGTTCCCAACAACCAGCGTTTCAGCAGGGCCGCCACCCTGTTAGCCAGCGGCAGCAGGTTCTCTCCCACTGCAGGCGTCGGGCGGATGACCTCGTGCCGGTAGCCCAGATCGTTCAGCCCGTTGTAGCCACCCCAGCCATCGGTGCGCACAGTGCTGCCCGGTTCCACCGCTTGGCTCACCGCTGCCGCCAACTGGTTCCCGCTGGCACTGGCCACCCGCGCCAGTCGGATGCGTCCGATCCTTGTGCCGTTCGCTTGCGCGACAATGACCACCAAGGTCTTGCCGGCGGCACCGCGTCCCCGTTTGCCAGGTCGTTCCCCGCCGATGAAGGTCTCGTCCACTTCGACCGTGCCGGCCAAGCGGTCCCGGCCCGGCCGAACCATGGCCCGCCGCAGTTTGTGCAACCAGTGCCAAGCAGTGCGATAGCTGCCCAGACCCAGGATACGCTGCATCCCCAAAGCGCTGGCGCCATATTTCTGGTTGATGACATGCCACAAGGCCTCGAACCAAAGCCGCAGGGGTTTGTGCGTGTCGGCGAACAACGTGCCCGCAGTGATCGAAACGTGCCGCTGGCATCCTCGGCAACAGAGAACGCCCCGCCGCATCTTCCAGAACTGCCGGCCCGCACACTTGGGACAGGTCAACCCCTGCGGCCAGCGCAACTGAATGAGGTAGTCGCGGCAGGCGTCTTCGGAGTGAAACTGATCGCGAAACGCCAGCAGATCCTTCGGGTAGTCGGCCACGCTCGAACTCTAGCAAGAACACCACAGGCGTCAAGTGCATAGGCCGAATAATTTATTCAGGCGGGCATCCTCGGGAAGCAGGCCCGCAGTGATTGCGAAGACCTTGGCGAAGATCGCAAAACTAGCGGCTTGGAAGCCGAGCAGGACGGCGGTTGCCGCATACAACAGGGTATGCACGTCGAAGACCACGCCGCCAATTACTCTAGGACCAGGCAACAGCCACAGTCCGGTCAGCCCGCCGAGAAGCATGAGCAGCGTACCGGGATACAAAAACAGCCATCGCGGGCTATATAACAGCAGAAAACGCAAATGGCGCCAGCCGTCACGGAAACTTTTGAGGTGGGGGGGGCGCCCTCGTTTGTCAGGCCAAAGCGTGATCGGGATTTCGGTCATACGAACGCCTAGTGTAGCGCCTTTAACGACGAACTCCGAGGCAAACTCCATTCCGGTGGTTCGCAGGTCCAACCGCTCGTAGACGGTTTTGGTGAAGCCGCGCATGCCGCAGTGGGCGTCGCCGATATCGGTGCGGAAGAATAGTTTCAGGATTCCCGAAAGCACCGGGTTGCCGATGTATTTGTGATGCCAGCGCATAGCGCCGGGTTTGATTTCTCCCTTGAAGCGATTGCCCATCACCACGTCGTAGCCTTCGCGCCATTTAGCCACAAAGCGCGGCAGTTGAGAGAAGTCATAACTATCGTCGGCGTCGCCCATGATGATGAACTGGCCGCGCGCTTCTTCAATACCCTTGCGCAATGCATGGCCGTAGCCTTTCACGGGAGCGTGAACAACTCTGGCGCCGTGGTTCTCGGCGACTTCAATCGAACCGTCGGTGGAACCGTTATCCGAGACGACGACTTCGCCGCGTATGCCCGCTTCTATGAGCGCGGCACCGGCCTTGTCGACACAAACGGCGATCGATTGCGCCTCGTTGAGACATGGGATAACTACGGAAACTTCGATAGCATCGTTCGGCGCCATGCTCTTTTGTTCGTCGGGTCCCTATCCCGGATTATCCACCGAGCTGCACCCGTTGATCGAGCCTCTGCGCTCACTGACCTCTGCTTTTCGACTGATATAATGGCAATTTTTATCCAAAAGGTGGGGTCTGTTTTTGAGTTGTTATTCGGCCAATTCACGCGCTCCATAAAGTGAGTGGCAGCGACTGAAAGAGATTTTAATTGAAACCCCCTCTGGTGTAAAGAAAAAGATTTTGCAGCTTTCAGGCTTTCAGCCATCCGTATTCGTCTTTCATCGCTGCCTCTTTGCTAAAGTTAGCTGTCCAGTTGGATCTCTCCGGCTGACCCGATAAGGGCCACCGGCATGCGCTCGGTATTCCGCGCATAGCCGATTTTCCCCTGGCGGTCGATGATGATGAGACCCGCCGTGCCGCCGGTTTTTTGCGCCAGCAGAGCGATGGCTTGATGCGCAGCCGCCTCCGGGTTAGCTCCCTCTTTCAAAAAATCGAGCGCCGTTTTTGCCATGACGATACGTATAACCGCCTCGCCTTGTCCGGTGCATGAGACCCCGCCATCATCATCCGCATAGGTGCCGCAACCGATCAGCGGCGAGTCGCCGACTCTGCCCGGAAGCTTGTTGAAAATCCCGCCGGTCGACGTCGCCACGGCGATCCTGCCGTCGGCATCCATCGCCACGCAGCCCACCGTGCCGTGCTTCTCTTGCCAGCGCGTTCGCTCCGCTTCTACGATCAACGCATCGGGATCGCACTGCGGAAACCCGATCTCACGCGCGAACAAAAGCGCGCCTTCCCCGGCAAAAAGAAGATGGCGCCCGTCCTCCATCACGCGGCGCGCCAGCTTGATCGGATTTTTGATCCCTTGGACTGCGGCCACCGCGCCGGCGCGCAGCGTCTCCCCTGCCATGATGGCGGCATCCATCTCGACTTGGCCGAGGCTGTTGAGCGTCGAGCCGGTGCCGGCGTTAAATAACGGATTGTCTTCGAGCACGACCACGGCCGCCTCGGCGGCGTCCAGAGCCGAACCGCCTTGCTGAATTATTTCCCAGCCCGCCAGCGCCGCAGCTTTGCAGCCGTCGAGCCGCCGCGGCAATTCCTCCGCGCGGATTCGCCCGGCGCCGCCGTGGACAATGATCGCGGGCTGTGGGTTGGGAGTCATCGGTTAATGCCAAAACGATGGGAGAAAACAATTCTCACCACGAAGTTCCTAGCGTGGCGGAGCCGCAACCGAATCTCGGAGTATCTCCCGCAAAGACGCCAAGGCCGCAAAGGTCGGAGAATACAGGGGAAAATCATTCGTAGGAATATTTGTCTTTCCCCTCCGAACTTGGCGTCTTTGCGCCTTTGCGGGAGGCATATCCGAATCAGAGAGTCTTCGATCACCGGACAATTTACCCGGGCTGCGCGTTATGACAAACATGTTGGTCTTTGTTTTCGGATAGTAATTTCGGAATATATCCTTCTTAACTTCGTGATCTTCGTGTCCTTCGTGGTAAAATGAGTTTTTCTTTTTGTCATGCGAGCTCGCGCAGCAGCGCCCGGCAGGGAGCGCCGTCCGATCCGGCGAGCTTCACCGGCGGGCAGATAAGCTCATAGCGCCCGGGAAGCACGGCGGATAAGTCGATGCCCTCCAGCAGGATAACGCCGTGGTCGAGAAAGGCGCGGTGCACGGGCACCTGCTCGTCGGCATGCGCGGCGGACATATAGTCGAGACCGACTAACCGGACGCCCATGTCCACCAACGCCTTCGCCCCGTCCACGGAAAACGCGGCGAAGCTCGGATCGTAGGCGCCCTTTTGCAGCAGGCGTGAATTTCGCGTCTTGAACAAAACTCGCGTCTCGCCTTGAATCCCCGCCAGCACCACGTCTGCCGCCGTAATATGCGTGCCCGCTTCGACGGCGCAGACACGCGCGGGGCCGATAAAAACATCGAGCGGTAGCGCATCGATGGTCATGCCGTCGGGCACGAAATGAAACGGCGCGTCTACATGCGTGCCCGCGTGGGCGCTGGCGTGGACCGAGGAGGAATTATTGGAGTCGCCGCGGCTTATGCGCTTGCGTTCGATCAGTTCCATAGGCTGCGAGGTCACCCAGCGAATGCACTCGGGCGACAGGCTCAAAGAAATATCGTAGATCTTCACGGCATCACCTCCGATAGGGAATGCTAATCGAGGCAAAATGGCGAGACAAGCGAATCACCATGTTCGGGAAAACTTTGAATCCGTCTGGATTCCTCAAAAAGTGTACTCACCACGAAGCACACGAAGGTTTCGGACATCGATATTTTTAAACTTCTTAACTTCGTGCTCTTCGTAACCTTCGTGGTGAAATCGCTTTTTTTGGCTGCGACTTCGGCGCGCTGGGAGCTTCGTGGTTAGTTAGGGGACGGACGCCATACACCCGTGAAGCTTCCGCTGGCAAGCCGAACCTCGCCTCGATCATTTTCCCAGATGGATCGCTGCGGTCCCGGCTACAACACTCAGGATGCCAAGGATTGTTTTGAGCGTAATCTTTTCCACGTTGCGCAAAAATATCTTGGCGCCGATCAGAGCCCAGACGGGATAGCTGGCTGCGATGGGCGCCACCACGACCACTCGTCCGAAGCTCAAGGAGGTCATGATGAACAGGATGGACAGGGTTTCAAATATCCCGGTGCAAAAAAAAGCCGCGAGCGCTCCGCGGTTCCATTCAAGCCGTTGCTTGCGCGGCGAGACCGTCCGATAGATGAGAAAGCCGGCCAAAGATACAATACCCATGAAAGCGGAAAAAAATAACGGCTCGTTGGACAGACTGAAGGCGTATCGCCGCAGCGGATGATTCATGCCCGTAAGGCAAGCGGCGCCGACGGGCAGTAACAAATGCCACCAGCGAAAGCTCGGTAGCTCCCGTTCCGCCTTCCAGGAAACCAGAACAATGCCGCCGACCACCAGCATCGTTCCGCCGATGATCAGCGGCGTGGCCGGTTCCCCGAGGATGGTAATCGCGATGCTGGCGCTGATCAGCGGACTGACCGATTGAAGAGAACTGCTGCGCGATGCGCCGATCTTGAGCACGCCGGTGTAGGCGAAAAGACGCACGCCCATTTGAAAGGTGCCGACGATGCAGAAGATGCCGACGGCCAGCCCGGAAACTTGCGGCATGCCGCCGGTGCAGTAAACCGCCGACCACAGCATAACGTTTTGCACCAGGATCGATACCAGGGTGACTGTGTCGGGTGTCGAATATCGCAGTCCGAGGCGGGAAGAAACCAGCGCGGCGGCGTAGCAAATCGCGGTGGCGCCAGCGAAAAGTTGCGCCAGTGCGTCGGAGCTCATATCGCATTCACGGGCGCGGCGGCGTGGTTGAAGGATGTTTCGGGTCCGGGGTCCCGACTTCAACGCGAGACTCGATACGCTGGACCCCAAACCGAATGTTAACTGCTTGCCAGCTTGCGCCGGAATTTTTCCCGGTGCTCGAGGCTGTAGAGCCGGGGAAAGTTTTCCGGATACGCCTCGCCGGCCTCGACCTTGAGGGTGACGAAAACCGGTCCTTCTTCTTTGAGAATGTTCGGCAGCTCGCGCTCCCACTCCGCCAGATCGGAGATCTCGAAGGTTTTTTTGTAGCCGGCGGTCTTGGCCAGATCGGCGAAACGAACTTGCCCGGCGCGCGGCGTCGGCACCGAGCCGTTGGTTTCGTAGCAGCCGTTCTCGCACAGGCAGTGAACGTAATTCTTTGGCGCTTGATTAGCGATGGTCACGAGACTGCCGAGGTTCATCAGCAGGCTGCCGTCGCCGTCGAACACGACGACTTTTTTGTCCGGGCGGCCGAGCGCCAGGCCCAACGCGTGGGACGACCCCTGCCCCATGGCGCCGACGAAGGTGTAGTTCAAATCGTTGGGCGCAATATGCGTGATCTCCTGCGCCGCGGTGTAGACCGCCACGACGATTTCGTCTTTGCGCTGGCGCGCGAACACTTTCAGCATTTCATCTCGGTGCATCATGGCTAGCGTGGCTCCCTTCCGATCAAAATGGCCGTGGGCGATGAATTCGCGAACGCCTTGTCGATGGCTGGCGCGATTGCTTGGGTATCGGCATTCCGCTCGATTAAATGGTGCTCGATGCCCAACACGTCGAGAATCGGCTCGGTGATCTTGACGCCCAATTTTTTCGATTTCGTCGGCGCCAAGTCGGGCTCCTTACCGAGCAAGCCGACGACCATGCAAACGGGGAAATGCCCTTCGACCGCGACGCCGCGGATGGCATTGATCGAATCGAGAAACCCCGTGTACTGCATCATGAACACCGACTTGTGACCGGCGGCGTAAAGGCCGCTGCAGATCGAGATGCCCTCGTCTTCCTTGCATACCTGCACGACCTTGAATTCCGGATCGGCCATCAGCCCCTTGAGCAGATAATGGCTCGTCACGCGGTCGGGCAACGCGACGACGAAATGGATGCCGGCGCGCTTGAATTCAGCCTTGATCGCTTCCGCTGATAGTGGGTAATCCGCCATGGTTCCTCCGAATCGAAAATCAGTTCAACGTTCCAAGTTCAAGGGTCTTGGTCAACAATCGGGAAGGTGGCGGAAACTTTGAACATTTGAACCTTGAACTTTGAACAGGTCGCTACGCGACCTCCTGCACAAAATCCGCCAACCGCTCGCCGATCATGATCGAGGTTAAATTGGTGTTGGCGCGGCTCACCACCGGCATGATCGACGCGTCGCCGACCCAGAGGTTTTGCATGCCGTGCACGCGCAGTCTTTGATCGACCACCGCCGTGCTATCCGAGGCCGGGCCCATCTTGCAGGTGCCGACACCGTGGTGATAACTATCGTAAGTCTTCCGCGCAAACGCGCCCCAGTCTTCACCGGTCACAGGTTGAATCAACGGCCCGTAGAATTCCTTGCAGCCGTCCTTGTGCACCAGCTCATCGATGAACCGCATCGCCTCCACCATCGCCTTTAGGTCTTCTGGATGATCGAGCATGCGCGAATCGATACCGACTTGATCATGCGGATCGGCGCTCTGGAGAAAAACCCGGCCGCGATTGCGCTGTTCGAGCAGGTGCGCCGAGATCGGCATCATGCGCTTCAGGCCGGTGACTTCCGTGGGCGGCCGCATGTTAATGTGAAAGTTGGCCGCTTCGCCGATGGGGTTCTTGCGGATGATCAAACGGAAGCGCGGCACCACCCAGTCTTCCTTCGATTCTTTCGGCCCCTCGAAGGTCATGAACACCACGGGATGATCCTGATAGTTTTCGCCGATGCCGTTCAGCTCATGCGCGAGGGGAATGTCTAGTTTCTTCAATTCCGCCAACGGCCCGATGCCGGAAAGCATGAGAATCTGCGGCGAGCCGTAGACGCCGGAGGTGAGTAGGATCTGACCGCCAAGCGCGGTGTGCATCTGGCCATTCTTTTCGTAATGAACGCCCTCGGCTTTCTTGCCCGAGAGCTGCAACGAATGCACGACCGCTTCATCGACGATCGTCAAATTCTTCCGCCCGCGCGCGGGATCCAAGTAAGCGACGACCGTCGATTGCCGCTTGCCGTTTTTTATATTGTAAGGCGAGGCGCAGACGCCGTAGGGTTCCGGCACGTTGAGATCGGGGCACTTCGGGAGTCCCATGCTGTAGGCCGCGTCGAGAAACGCGCGCACCGGCGGCGACGCCGGCATGTCGAGAGTGTAATGGCGCTTGACGTAGAGCGGACCGTCCTTGCCGTGAATCGGGCTGTCGGGGAAATCCTGATCCGACTCGATCTTCTTCATGAACGGCAAGCAACGCTCGTAAGACCAGTCGGGATTGCCCGCGGCGACCCATTGGTCCAAATCGTAGCGCTGCGGCCGCAGCACCGACATCACGTTGACCGACGAGCCGCCGCCCATGATGCGCCCGGCGAGAGCATAATAGGTGCTGCCGTCCAGATGGCGCTGGGTCGGAAACATGGCGACGAAATCCGATTCGAGCAAGAGCCGCGTCTGCTTGGACGCGTCGGCGACCAGCTCGGGCAAGGGCTGCGGGTCCGGCCCGGCTTCCAGCAACAAGACTTTGCGGCTCGGGTCCTCCGACAGGTGACTGGCCGCCACGCAGCCCGCCGATCCGCCGCCGACGATGATCACGTCGTACTTGTCCGCCATTCGAAACTCCCTGTTGCTTTCTCAAGCAGCACTGCCAGTGAAGAAAGATTTCTCGCTCCGCTCGAAATGACATCGGAATTGTCTGTCACCCCATGCCGCCGCACGTCACCTCGATCTCGGTTTCTGTCATCTCGAACGCAGTGAGAGATCTTGCACCCAACGAGACTCAAATTGTTCATACTAAAATCAGGCCTGTTCGCCAAGTCCTTTATGCAGACGGCCGGTGAATTCTTGCAGAATCAAAGTCGCGGTCGCGCGCAAGACCATGTCGCCGAGGATCACCAGCCGTCCGGTGATTTTCACATTCGCCTGATAATCCATTTGCGACTTCGATTCTGAAATTCGGTGCAAATCGACCGTCATAACTGCCTCGACCGTGCTCTTGGTCACCGAATCCGTCCCCTCGGTGCGCACCATCATCTGAGCTGGCGGCTGGCTTTCAAGGATCGTCGAGCGAAATGTAAACTTGCCGGAGATCGGCCCCACCGTCGCCGAGATGACGCCGTCGAACGTCTTGTCGTCGATCTGCTTCACCTCGTCGATACCCGGCAGGCAGGTGGAAAACTTGTTGATGTCGACCAAAAAGTCCCATGCCTTCTCGGCCGGAACGTCGAGATCGATTTTGCCGCCAAGAATCATCGCGCTCTAAATGCCAAAAGAATTTCACGCGCGATCTTATGCGACAAATATTATCCTGACAAGGCTTCGAGAACACTTTTCCGAACAAACCGCAATTGAGAAATAGAATCAGCGCAGCTCGAAGCGTGCAAGAAGACCGCGACCGCGCGGCTTGCCTCTCGAAATGTCTTGGATTTTACCCGGGAATCGCGATCCAATCTTGCGTAGAAGTTCAGCCGCTTTTGCCGCCGGTTCTCCTCGCCGCCGCTCGGATAGCCCGGGCGGCGTAAACCCGCGCGAGGTGGGCGCGGAAGGGCGCGGCGGCGTGAAGGTCCTCCAGCGGGTCGATGCCTTCGGCGACTTGAGGCGCGCTCGCTGCGATAAGTTTTGGCGTCAACTTGTTTCCGCGCAGGCGCGTCTCCACCGCGCGGGCGCGAAAGGGCTTGTCGCCCAAGCCGGTCACGCCGATGCCGATTTCCTCACAGCGTCCAGTGGCGTCGACTCTGAGCGCGACGGCTACGCCGACGATCGCGAAGCCGGAAGCCTGTTGCGCCATTTTGAGGTACGCGCTGCCACAGCGGCGCATAAACGCCGGCACGCGGATCTCCGTCAAGATTTCATCCGGCTCGATCGCTGTGGTTAGCGGCCCGATGAAAAACTCCTCCGCCGCGAGTCGCCGCTCGCCCCGCGGCCCACGGACTCTCATCTCGCCGCCAAGCGCGAGGATCGCCGCCGGCCAATCGGCGCTCGGATCGGCGTGCGCCAGGTTGCCGCCGATGGTGCCCCGGTTGCGCACCTGAACATCACCGATCTCCCGCGCCGTCTCCGGCAGCAACGGACATCTTTTCTTGAGTAGCTCGGAACTTTCGATCTGGGTGTGCGTGGCGAGCGCGCCGACGACGATCTGATTTTTCTGTTGGCTGATGGCGCTCAGACCGGGAATTCTGCCGAGATCGATGAGCAGTTTCGGATTGGCGAGCCTGAGCTTGAGCAGAGGAAGCAGGCTATGTCCGCCCGCTAGAAGTTTCGCCTCTTCGCCGTGGGCGGCGAGCGCGTGCATGGCCTCGTCCAAGGTCCGCGGCGAAATATAGTCGAAAGCCGCCGGGATCATCTCCGCCCTCCCGCCGCCGCTTTCTTTCCGTGACACAGGAGCCAGATCTTCTGCGGCGTGAGCGGCATGTCGATATGCTTAACGCCGAAGGGCGCGAGCGCGTCCACCACCGCGCTCACCACCGCGGGGGTGGAACCGATGGTTCCCGCCTCGCCGATGCCTTTGACCCCGAGGGGATTCACCGGCGTCGGCGTCTCGGTGCGGGCAAGCTTCAAGCGCGGCAAGTCCGCCGCCCGCGGCAGCGCGTAATCCATCAAGCTGCCGGTAAGCAACTGGCCGTTTTCGTCGTAAACCACTTCCTCGAAAAGCGCCTGTCCCAGACCCTGAACGATGCCGCCCTGGACCTGTCCATCGACGAGCAGCGGATTGATCACTTTGCCGCAGTCGTCCACCGCGACGTATTTTTTGATTTCCACTTTGCCGGTCTCGGGCTCCACGTCCACCACGCAGATATGTGTGCCGAAGGGAAAGGTAAAGTTGGACGGCTCGAAGGTCGACTCCGCGGCCAGACCGGACTCCATCCCCTTGGGCAAATTTTTCGCCGCGTGAGCCCGCTGCGCGATTTGTTGAATCGTGAGCGCTTTTCGCGGCACACCTTTGACGCTGAATTGCCCGTCGGCAAACACCAGGTCGTCCGCGTCCACTTCCAGGAGATAGCAAGCCAGCTCGCGCGCCTGCTCCCTGACTTTTTCCGCCGCCTGGTAAACCGCGATGCCGCCCACCGCGGTGGCCCGGCTGCCGAAAGTGCCGATGCCCTTGGAAACGACGGCGGTGTCGCCATGGATCACCTCGACATCGTCCATCGCAACGCCCAGTTGATCCGCGACGATCTGCGCGAACGAAGTCTTCTGCCCCTGGCCGTGGGGCGACACACCGGTGAGCACCTTAACTTTTCCTGTGGGCTCTACCTCGACCTTGCCGTACTCCCAATATCCCGGCCCCATGGCGCAGATCTCGACGTAGGTCGATAGCCCGATTCCCAGGTAGCGCCCGCGACTTCTCAGCCGCTTTTGCTCGCGCCGGAGCTTTGGATAGCCGGCAAGCTTGAGCGCCTTGTCGAGCGCCAACTGATAATTGCCGCTATCGTAAGCTAAACCGGTTGCGGTCTTGAAGGGAAATTCCTTGGGTTGCGGAAAGTTTTTCCGCCGCACCGTCACCGGATCGATCTTCAGCTCTTGCGCCACCCTGTCCATCAGCCGCTCGATCACGTAGGTCGCCTCGGGCCGGCCCGCGCCGCGATAGGCGTCGGTGGACATTTTGTTGGTAAACGCCGCGGTGACCTCGATGCCGATCGCCGGGATTTTGTAGCAGCCGGACAGCATCAGTCCGGTAAAGGGCGGAATTGCCGGCGTGAAGAGCTGATGATAGGCGCCGATATCGGCGACGGCTTTGTAGCGCAAGCCCAGGATCGTCCCGTCTTTCTTCACCGCGGCCTCGACTTCGCCAACCTGGCCCCGGCCATGGATCGTCGCCTGCATGTTCTCGCTCCGCTCTTCGCTCCACTTGACCGGCCGATTGAGCTTGAGCGCAAGGTAGCCGAGCAATGCCTCCTCGGCATAGACGTTAAGCTTGCTGCCGAACCCGCCGCCGACATCCGGCGCGATCACACGCACCTGGCCCTCGGGGAGATTGAGCAGCTTGGCAAGATGGGTTTTCAGAATATGCGGTATCTGAGTTGACGACCAGACCGTGAGTTCTTTTTCGGCGGCAAGATAGCGGGCCACCACGCCGCGCGCCTCGATGGCGTTGGGCGCCAGGCGCTGATGCACCAGTTTCTGCTTGACAACTTTGTGCGCCCGCTGGAAAGCCTTTTCGACGTCACCCTGCTTGTGCTCCCAACGAAAGGCCGTGTTGTCGGGCCATTCGGAATGGATCACCGGCGACCCGGGCGTAAGCGCTTTTTCCGGGTCCGTGACCGCCGGCAGCGGCTCATATTCGGCGCGAATCAAATCGAGCGCATCGCGCGCCGTGTAGCGGTCTTCGGCGACAACCGCCGCCACTCCGTCGCCCACGTAACAGACCTTGTCGACCGCCAGAACGTAATGCTTGGGAATTCTCAGAGTCGGGTTGCCGGCGGTGGTCGGCAGCGCGCCGATCTGATCGAGCAACTCCGTGCCGGTGAAAACCGCGACGACACCGGGATGGTGGCGCGCTGCGTTCGTGTCGAGGCTTTTGATCCTGGCATGGGCGTGCGGGCTTCGAAGAATCGCCACGTGGAGCATGCCCGGCAGCCTGACATCGCCCACGTAAAGCCCGAGCCCGCGAATCAGACTCGGATCTTCGCGCCGCTTAACTCTCGCGCCAACAAGTTTACTGATCGGCATAAGTCGATTTTGGATTTTTGATTTTGGATTAATACTGCCTATCGCCTACGGCCTTCTGGTCCTGCCTTTTGCCCACTGCCTATTGCCTTTTTTTGCCATTTGCCTTTCGCTTCATCCGTTTCGCCGCCATCCGCACTGCGTCGACGATATGCTGGTAGCCCGTGCAGCGGCAGAGATTTCCATCGAGAGCATGGCGAATCTCCGCCTCCGTCGGATTCGGATTTCGCTTGAGCAGTTGATACGCGGACAGAATCATCCCCGGCGTGCAGAAGCCGCACTGAAGTCCGTGGCACTCCCAAAAGGCCTCCTGCAGCGGATGAAGTTTTTCCCCCTGAGCGAGCCCTTCGATGGTAAGAATATCGGCGCCGTCGGCCTGCACCGTCAGCACCGTGCAGGACTTTACCGCAGTGCCATTGAGAATGACCGTGCACGCGCCGCAGATACTGGTGTCACAGCCGACATGCGTGCCCGTCAGCCCGGCCACGTCGCGCAGAAAATCGACCAGGAGCAGACGGGGCTCCACTTCGCGGGTTTGCTCGACGCCGTTGATCTTGACGGCGACCTTTTTCTTTGGCAGCGCCTCCATCACTTTCCCCTATAACCCAATCTGACCTCGCCGATCAAGGCATTTTATTTTGGTAAAAATTTATGTTGAATTTTATCCCTCCGGCCTTTACCATTAGCATTATGAGGTCTCGATCCACGTTTTGCGGATGAGGGTGTCAAAATTCTTGACCGAGGCAGGTGCTATAGAAAATGAAAAAAATTAACTATTCCAACACATTACGGTGCATCGGACAGGACCTAAATCGGCGTGACTTTAAGGTTTTCGATATCTGCAGCGAAGGCGATCGCTATCTTGTCCGGGGCGGCTACGAAGCTCCCACCGCCGCCTTCCCTGTAACGATCCATTACACGGCTGCGGATATCAAACAACTAGATTCGGCTGGCCCGGACAAGCGCGGCAAATTGCCCCCGGCCGAAGATTTCGTCAATCTGGAGCAGGTTCTCCGCACATTTGGCGGCTATCTGGATAAGCTAGAAGCCCGCCTCATTCGTCTGACAAATTCCGAGTTCCAGGGGAGCGGCCATTCGTTCAGGTTAGAGTACGAAACGCTCGAAGGCGACCGCAAAGTTGAGGACCACAGCACCGCGACCGTCTACGATATGTGCGTCGCGATGTATAAGCGCAGGGGCAGAATGACGGGCACGAACGGGATGTTTAGGCGCCGGCACAGTTGATGCCTCTTCGCCATGCCGGCATGCCGTTGTTCTGTTGACATGGCTCAATTCCAGCGCGGCGTAGCCGCAACCAAAGAAGTAATTATTATTTTGCCACAGAGGCACGGAGTTCGCAGAGTTCGGAGTATTTTTTAATCCAAAACTCTTTCCTCCGCGCCCTCCGCGGTGAGTTCTTTGGTTGGTCGAAACGATAGGAATAGCCACCGGAAAATGTGTGCAACCCACGCCAACTTTCAAGCATTGTAAAATGAAACTCCCCTGAGGTGGATCTATTGGACTCGACGGTCGATTACTACTCGCTCCTCGGGGTAAAACGGGGCGATTCGCTGGCTGAAATCAAGAACGCCTTTCGCAAGATGGTCTTTCAGTATCATCCTGATCGAAACCCAAATGACAGAGCCGCCGCAGAAAAGTTGAAACGCGTCCTCGAAGCCTATGGAGTCCTCTCGGATTCGGCCAAGCGGGCCGTCTACGATCGCGAAACGCGCCCGGCGTCAGAAGCAGAGGCACGCCAATCCGAAGAGCAATTTGGCAACCATGTCGGCGCTGGATTTAAACATTCCCATGACTTCAAGCAGAATGCTGCGCCGGAACCGAAGTGCCCCCAGTGTTCGGCCGTGGGGATCGATCAAATCCTGTCCCGCAAGGGCGGCGCCGGCGCTTCCAAAGGCAAGCAATTTGTTCTCTCGCCGTTCAATATTATTTTCTGCGGTGCCTGCGGCCATGTTTATGGCGTAACCGCGCAGTCTTCATAGGGGGAGAAATTTGGTGGGCCGCCGGAGACTCGAACTCCGGACCCGCTGATTAAGAGTACTGGCCAGGGCGCGCCACAGCGGAAGTGTTACGCCAGACCCCAAGCATTTCAAAGCTTCCTCCTTCAGTTGATCCGTCATCATCGGAAGTTGCATGCAGCAGCGTGCGGACAAAAGGCGGACGAAATCCTGCTTGCCCGTCTGATTCATAGTCAAACAGTCCGGCGCAACCGTTGGCGGCACAACCGTTTTCTCCGGCCTGTCCGTGAATTGTCTGTGGGAATTCCCGAGGACGAATCGGTGCGATGAGTCTCTCGGAGCGGAGCGAGTCTTGCGAGCACTTCTTTATTTCGTCGCTCACAGGCCCAGCACGAGCCTGACGCCTTCATCGACGCGGCTCATGACCTGGGGCGAAAGGGCCGCCACCCGTTCAGTCATGCGGCGCTTGTCCACCGTTAAAAGCTGCGACACGTTGACGACCGAGGGTTTCGCAAGCCCGGAGTGAGACCGGCTAAGCCGCACATTGCCGCGCGCCTGGGCCAGCGCAAGATTGGAGGTAACGACGGCCACGATAACGGTGGCGATCTGGCTTTCGTTAAACGGATTGGACTGAACGATCAGAACCGGGCGGCGCATCCCGGGCCCCGAGCCGTCGGGCGTGGGCAGCGAGGCCCACCACAGCTCACCACGTCTCATCGATGAGAGTTTCGGCCTGGGCCTTCTCAAGGGCGGGATCGACGGCCGAAGGATGGCGGCTATAGACCTGGTTTAAGTTTTCCGTGACGGCCTTGGGATCGCGCGAGCTTAGGTATGAGGCCAGCGCCTCGGCGTAAAGCCGGCTTCGGGGCTTCTTAAGCTTTCGCGCCAGAGTCTCGGCGCTCTTAAAAAGCGGGTCGGGAATGGAGACGGCAACCTTCACGACTTCAGGGTATCACCGTGGTATGACTGGCGCAAGGCGAAGCGCGGCGGCGGCGGCCTGGCGCAGGCCAAAAAGGACGCCGGCAAGATCAAGGTCAAGCGGGTGGCGTGGGCGTGAGATGTTTGACCCGCCTCGAGCCGTGCTCTTGTCCGACGAAATCCAACGGAAACCGACGAAATGAGCGATAACGGGAGGCTGACAGAGCGGCGGCAGAGGGTTATCCCCTGCATGTTAGCCTCCCCTTCGACCGAAGAGGCTTGCCGGCGCGCCAAGATCAACAAGACCACGGTTTATGAGTGGCTGAGAGACGAAACCTTCCGCCATGAGCTTGAACGCCAGCGGGACGCTGCTATCGAACGATCCCTGGACAGCCTCAAGGCGAATATCAGCAAGGCAACCGAGACCCTTGTGAAGCTGCTGGACAGCGACAAAGAGACAATCCAGGCGCGGGCCGCGGAGGACATCATCGAGTTTACGCAGAAGGCACTTGAATACGAGGAGCTGGAAAAACGCATCGCGGCGCTTGAGGCCAGCGTGGCTATGAGACACGGAGATCGCAGTGGCAAACATTGAGCACAGAGTCGAACGGCTGGAGGATCGGCTAACGCCCAAAGAGAGAATCGGACCCTAACCCAACCAAGACCGTAAGCAACGAATGGGTGACGGAGTTCGGAACCCTTTTGTATGAGTTTTTTAGCCGATACACTCCGGAGCAGATGAGGGCTTACGAGAAAAAACTCACAGAGGTCGCGAAAGGACTGGAGCGTGAACGGGCTAGAGCAAAGAATCAAACGGCTTGAGGAGCAAGGGAGGGTCTGCAATCATCACTCGCCGGTGGTCCTGGCAAACCCCACAGCGGACGAAGTGGAGCGGCGAAAGAAAGAGCTGGACGAGTGCCGTAGCTGCAAGAAGCACGGACGCCCAAAACTGGTCATCCTGACGTATCCCAAATTCGATTGAGTCTCATTGTTTTATCGATGGAACTCGGGCGTCTCGCGGAATACCTCTTACTGGCAATGCACCATCATTGCGCCGCGATCGCTGCGCGCTATGGCAATTCGCTCCACAAAAATGGCCGTATCCATCCGGCGGCCTGCGCAGAGAACCAAACAACAAAGAGCACTATCAGGAGCCAAAACCCAACCTCGTCCCAGTTGATTTTCCTTTTCATGCGTCCCACTGTTTACCACTTGAACAGGTCGTGGTACAACCGGCAACTCTCGCGACAACCCTAGCGTGAGCCAACATACTGATATCGGCGCTAACACGCGGGCACCATGCGTTCACTTGTTGCGCAATAGAACACTGTGGTCTCCCCAAAAGAAGCAGAGAGAAGACAACTGTAAAGACTTCGGACTTCGTGTCAGGCAAACCTTTTCGACGTATTCCCGAAATAACAAAAGAGCAATAAGGTTTGCCTGACCCCGTTTCT
>JAUYJC010000344.1 GCA_030688735.1 Deltaproteobacteria bacterium | reverse complement strand
GGAGGGTGAAAAACCAACTTAAGGACAATTGCCGCGCTATAGGTCATTGGTTTAAATAACATGTACAAAAAGGCTGCTGTCGAGTGCCTTTACATCCTTTTGGCTGGTGTAAACGCTGTGACATGGAAGGTGTTTTTCACTTGGACAAACAGGTCGCTCTAACGAATATAAATTTCTATGTGGCAAACACAGGAGGTAAATATGGAATCCACAACAAAGTTAGCCATTGCTGACCCCAATACTCTCTTACGGGAGGGTGTCAAGCGGCTCCTGGACGATGCTAAGGATTTCCTCGTTTTAGGAGAAGCAACAAACGATGTTGAGACAATGGATTTGGTCGAACAAGCTAAACCGGATGTCTTACTGCTCGATCATGATATCCCAAAACTGAAAGCAATACCGATCCTATTGGCGATCAAGGAACAAAACTTACCCACCAAGGTTTTGATTCTGAATCTTCTTCCCGACCAATCACAAATCCTGAATTGCGCGAGGGCTGGAGCGCGCGGCTATGTGCTCAAGTCCACACCTTCCGCCACGCTCGCTGAGGCTATTACGGAGGTTTCTCGGGGGAGAATTTGGGTCGATAGGAACGCCGGCTGCGCCGACGCCTTCGCGCTACTCGCCCAGCGCGCCAAAACCAGTAATGAGATCGGCGAGGAAATAAACCCTCTAGACGTCCTTTCAAGAAGAGAACTAGAGGTATTGAATCTCGTTGCACGAGGCGTAAAGAACGACGAGATCGCCAAGAAGCTGTCTATCGCTGTACCAACCGTGAAAAATCACTTGACCCACGTCTTCGGCAAGCTAAACATCGAAAATCGCACCCAGGGCGCCCTTCTCCTGATGCAAGCACGGTCGCGTACTGGCCAAGATTTTTTTGCTCATTTGGCGCGCACCGCGTGAATCGCCAATATTAGCAGGCGATAAGTCCCCAAAGGAGCGATCTATGGTCATTCAGTTTAGAATGCCGTGTTATATTCTTATGGCGGCGCTGCTTGTGATGGCCGGCGGGTGTGCTCCCACGACTACGAAACAACCCGACCTGATCTTGCCAGGAACCTCCGTCGGTTCTCAGCCTTCGGGATCCCAAGCAGGCGAGGGGCAAAGAGGCGCCACGCGTGAATCCACCGCAGACACCTCCAGCCTAAAGCAACTTCAGGAAGGAAAGCCGCCGGCAACGCCGGCATCCAGTCCGCTCAAAGATATCTTTTTCGACTTTGATCGCGCCGATCTGCGCCCCGATGCGCGTGAGACGCTGCGCGCCAATGCGGATTGGCTCAAACTTAACCCCGCCGTTCGGATTGAAATCGAGGGCCACTGCGATGAGCGCGGCACCAACGAATACAATCTCGCTCTCGGGGCGAGAAGAGCGCAGGCGGCGAAGGATTATTTGGTCACGCTGGGGATCCTGAGCGAGCGGTTATCGACGATCAGTTATGGCGAGGAGGTGCCGGTCTGTAAGGAGCAAAATGAGAATTGCTGGCGGCAAAACCGACGCGCGCGCTTTGTTATCAGCCCTACCCGTCCCACCTCCTAACCCAGCGTCTTCGCCTAAGCACTTATACTGTCGCAAAATTACCACCCCCGCAGGAACATAGCATCGTATTCATGTTGTTCCATCGTACACATATATATGTGTGTTGAGGCTTCCGACGGCCAATCGAAAACCGGGCCTTCATGGCAGCAAGGAATTGGCGAATCGTGAAAAAGCTCAAGATCACGAATATCGTTTTATTGCTGTCCTTCTTTTTGCTTCTCCAATCTGGCTGTGCCTCTTTTCAGGCGGGAACTGCGCTGCTGGCGGGAAGGCAAGATCTCATCATTGGAAACGCTGATTCGGCCCTGGCACACTTCCAGCGCGTCGTGCAATTGGACCCTGACTACATCATGAATTTTGGCGTCTTCCAGGAAGGGGCATGGACCTATGTCGGTCGAGCCTACTATGCAACAGGGAAACTGCCCGAGGCGCGCCAAGCACTGGAGCGCGCACTGTCCCGCCATCAAAACGACTATCTCGCGAGGCTCTATCTGGGACTGGTCTTGGTCCGAGAGGACGATCGACAGAGAGGAGCCAAGGAAATCGAGAGCGGAATGAGAGGGCTTTACGACTGGCTTGAGTCTATCAGCTATTATGCCCGCTTCAGCTACGGCCTATACTGGGACCCAAAAAGAGAAATCCGCTCCGAGATTCAAAGCGACCTCGCTATGATCTCCAGCAAAGACATTGAATGGCAGAAACTCATTGCCAGCGGCGAATGGGTAGGACAAAAGATGGAAAATGAGATCGACCTTGCGCGAAGAGACGAGAGCATACAAAGGAGCAGAAGATCCGAATGACCCTTGCCACAAAGATGTATGGGTTCTCCCTCTTGCCATCGCTTCTGGAAAGAGGGCTGAAGGTTCTGTTATAGGTGTGCATTTTATCCGATAAGCTGGCCGATCGAAAGGATCAAAAACTAAACTTAAGGACAATTGCGGCATGAAGTTCGGCACATTTGGCGTCGTGGTTATTACTTCGCTCCTGATTCTCATCTCAGGCCAGCTATGCAACATCGAGTGTGCTCAACATATTGACAGTGACGGGGTTGTTGCAGAAGACGAAGCTCCATCGATTCACTGCCCCGGTGATTTCCTGCGTTCCAACATTCAGGCAGTTTCGACAATTCCGTCTCACAGTAGGAACTTGGACAAAGTGCTGCCAAGCATCCATGAAAAAGACTGCGTTATTTCAGTTGCTCGGTTCCAAGATCATCCTTTCTATGAACCATTTTCTCAACAGGGCCTCTTCCAGTTTGAAGAGGTCTATCGCCTGTAAAATTTCTCTCTAAGTAGTTCTCTTTCTGTTCTCCTCTTTCGACGGATTATTTTCCGAGTCGGTTTGTCGGCACCCTTAGTTAGTTAGTCTACAAGGAGAGTACAATGGAACTCATTAAGGTGGCAATTGGTGAAGCCAACATTTTCTTGCGTGAGGGGCTCAAGCGGGTTTTCTCCACGGAAAGCCATATACTCGTCGTCGGGGAAACGGGGGACAACGTTGAGGTCGCTAATCTTGTCGAGCGAACCACGCCCGATGTTTTGCTGCTCGATCTCGATATCCCTAACCGGAAAGCAGTACCGGTCCTATTGGAGCTCGAGCAGAAACACCTACCCGTCAAGGTTCTGATCTTCAGCCTCTTTCCTGACCGAGAGAACATCTTAGATCCTGCCAAGGCTGGAGCCCGCGGTTATATCGCTCTCAACTGTACGCTTCCTTCGACGTTAATTCACGCCGTTAGAATGATTCATAAGGGTGAAATTTGGGTGGACACACAGCTCAAATGCGCAGAGACTTTTGTGGAATTTGCTCGCCAAAAGTCAGGTCGCGACCTCAGCGAACGAGAAAACGGGGTCGCCAGAGTGCTCAGCAAAAGAGAGCTGGAGATTCTCGCACTGGTAGCGAAAGGCTTGACCAACCAAGAGATCGGCAAACGGCTCTTCATCAGCTTACGAACTGTAAAGGCTCACATGAATCATGTCCTCGACAAGCTAGACGTAAAAAATCGTACCTTGGCTACCCTGCTCTTTGTTAAAGCCTATGAGAACGACTTACCTGGAGAAGGAAGGAAAACGTACAGTAGTCAGCCGTTTGTGCCTAACTCGCTGCTCAAGAGAGGAGCGAGTTCACCCAAATTGCGCCGTTATAGCCAGTCACCATAACCTGGCAGGTTCCATAATAGTAATCCTCCTTTCCTTTACCCTAGTGTTAGATGTTCATGAGCGTCGCGCTCTACTTTAACACAGCGGGCATTCGTCGGAATCTTCGCATCTCTTTCCCAAAAAAGACACCTGATTTCGTAGAAGTGCAACCCGCATTTTTCGACCAGGCGGCGGACCATAGACTCCCCCGCGAACAGTTAAGAGATCAGCCTATTCAGTGGGTTTAACGCCAGGATGGCCAAGATGATCTCGGGTTACGACCGTGAAAAGGCGCTCTGGAGAAATCAGCCTCTCCGCGCGGTGAAAGGTATGCTCCAGCATCGAGCGGGTTCCGACAAACCGGACGTACTGTTTTGGAAGAAAATCTCCACGCAATTGACGGACAAAAGACCGGAGCCTCGTACCTTCCTCTCCAGCCAAAATGATCCCGCAACGAATTAGCGAGTGACGAAGGTTAATCATATTAGGCATTGCTTCGGCTGGATGGACTTCTGATTCCGCATACGCTCCACCTGGCCTCCGTTCTCTCAGCGAAGAATGGTTAAAACCCCCAAAAAGCGGAGGGGGCATGCCCCCTCCAAAAACGGCGCGGCTTATTCAATAACATACCTGTGGAAAAGCTCACGCCGACGCATTTGAATTTCCTCTTCATCGGTGTGGATCCTGCCATCGGCCCGCACATTGCCGCTGACGATTCTCCAGCCGTTCATTCCGCGACTAGCAAAATCCGGCAACACATGAAGATTAGCGTTTGGGAACAACCGCTTTGCCTCATCCGCCAATGAGGCATTGACACACACCTCAGTCCCATACCGCACCTCTTGAGCCGTCGCTTTCCCCGTCACCGAAAACCCCAAGAGGATCGCGAGCGCGGCTACGAGCATAGCCTTCTTCATTGTCGTCACCTCCTTCGCTTCCCAGAGAAAAGAACGGAGGGGAGGTATCCTCCCTCCGGAACGATTAAGGCTATTCGCTAGTATAACCGTTATCGTGAAAACGCTCGTGTTGGCGGATGCGAACTTCTTCCGCGTCGGTGTGGATCCTTCCATTGGGCCCCACCTGACCGCTGACGATGCGCCATCCGTTCATATCCGGATCCGGAAAATCCGGCAGAACATGGATGTGCGCGTTCGGAAATCGTCGCTTGGCTTCCTCGGCCAGCGAAGCATTGACGCAAACCTCGGTCCCGACCTGCAACGTCTGAGCCATCGCCGTTCCAGTGAAATAAAGCGCCGGAGCCAGAGCTACTGCCGCCGCTAACAAGACCTTTTTCATGACCGTCACCTCCTTTCATGTCTTTTAACTTGTACTACGAAGGACAACGTATAATACGACGCCTTCGAAGGATCAGGCGGAGAATCAATCAAGCCTCGGAATAATCCTCGATGATCGATCCGCCTTAATATTTTTTTTTGTGCCGCGCGTGTTGATCCGGCAATTTCACGAGCGCCGGTCAGAGAAGGGCCGGGTGGCGACACTCCTTCAGCGTAAAGATCTGAACGAAACTTAAGAGGAGTGCCCTTTCATCACCTCTTCGAGGTCCTTC
>JAUYJC010000335.1 GCA_030688735.1 Deltaproteobacteria bacterium | reverse complement strand
GCACATCCCGCTGCGATGCTGTCCGGGATCTGCGCAGTTGATCAAGCATTGTGACTTCCTCTGGCGTCAGCACCAATTTGGAACGAGTCGATTTTCTAGCCATGCCGGCAGCATAACACACGGCATAGCTAATAGATATGGATCACTGAAACGATATACTAGTAGCCCCGTCTGCAGGATCAAGCGGCGCCCGAAAGGCAGGCGCGGCAAAAAGCGCAGCGTGACCAGACTTGCAATTAATGCTATGAGCAGAGAAAAAACGACGCGACTCACTGCTTTAAGGATGAACTCCCAACTGGCTCCGGCTCCGAAGAGGCTCAGGCTGAGACCCCCGAGCAGGGCCGCAATCCCCAGGGCCCCGGCTACGCCAAAACCGGGGGTCACGAAGATCTCCAAAACCAGTAGCACGAGACCGGACCCGACCAGCAGCAGCTCCTCCCATCCAGCGAGTTGGACCAGCCAGTGGCCCCAGAAGAACAGCGCCAGACTCGTGATACCCAGAGCGCCGGGGATCCCGAAGCCGGGCGTTCGGATTTCCAGGATGATTCCGAGCATACCGACGGTCATGAGCAAAGAACTGACAATAGGATTAGTCAGAAAACGGACGAGGTCCTCCGCCCAGTTGGGTGTTACGCGTGTAAGCTGAGCTCCGGCAAGATTCAATTGCTCCAGGACGCTCTCTATCGTTTCGGCGCGAAAATCGGCAACCTGGTGCTTCAGCGCCTCCTCCGTCGTCAATGTCAGGAGCTTTCCTTTCTCAATGAGACCGGGGATCTCCACATCCGCGTCCACCATCGCCTCGGCGATAAGCGGCGGCCGCTTGCGCGTCTCGGCCGTCGCGCTAAATTCCTTTCGCACATAGGAGACGGTTTTCTCCTCCACCGGCTGAGCGGGCGCGCCCGGCTGTCCCACTTGCACGGGCGTTGCGGCGCCGATCGTCCCACCGTCGGCCATGACGATCTTCTCAGCCGCCAAACCGATGAGGGCGCCCGCGGAAATAGCTCTCTTGTTCACAAAGGCGACCGTCATCACCTTGGCATTCAACAAAGCGTCGCGGATTAGCACCGCCGCGTCCACCCGCCCACCGAAGGTGTTAATCTCAAAAATCACGGCCGCGGCGCCTGCATCCGTGGCTTCGTTAAGCACGCGTTGAACGAAAGGAGCGAGCCCGAGGTCTATGATCCCTTCGATGGGCGCGACGTATACCACAGGCGGTTGCTGAGCGAACAAAGACCCGTTCAGCCCAAGGGTGGCGAGCAGCCCCATAGCGGCGATCCATCGACATGTACCGCTGCGCATAAGGCGCTTGTCGACAACGAAGAGACGATGAACATAAGGTAAAACCATGTGTGACCAAGCCGGCATCAACAATCCGTTGCCAGTGTGATCGTTAAAGGGAACGGTCCGAGCTTCGTCGTTCATGGCTGACTTCCCTGTACTTTCTTTACCGGCGGAGATCTTGCCGGCCTCTCATCCAAAATCCTCATTGGAAAACCCTTCTCAACGAAAGTAGGCTTTCAAGGTATACTCCAGCACCATGCGCTGGGTGTTGAAGAACGAGCCATTCAGCGCGATGGCGTGGGACATCACGTCGATAAAACCTTGGCGGTTCTTGGCGTAAAGCGGGAGGATCACCCTTTCGAGCTTATCGTACAAGGCCGCAGCATCGGGGCCCGTGCGCCTGTCGTTGTCGACCGGTCCAGGGTCGATGGCCCAGCCGGTTTTGTCTTCGATGCACCCTTCAATCCACCACCCGTCGAGGATACTGAGACTGGGCACACCGTTGAGGGCGGCCTTCATGCCGCTCGTGCCGCTCGCTTCCTGGGGCGGCTGTGGAGTGTTTAGCCAGACATCCACGCCGGCGGTCATCAATGCCCCGAGTGCCCAGTTGTAATCAGCCAAGTAAACGATCTGCACGCGGTCCTTGAGCGCATCGCGGGCCTGAAAGATCCGCTTGATCTGTTCTTTGCCTTCGTGGTCGTGCGGATGCGCCTTGCCGGCGTAAACGACCTGGAACTCGCCAGTGTTGGCAGCGATGGCTTGGAGCCGGTTGATGTCGTGCAAAAACAGGTCGGCCCGTTTGTAAGCCGTGGCGCGCCGGGCAAAGCCAAGTGTAAGCCGGTCTTCCCGCATGCCCGCGTTGGTCTCCCGGTTCACATACTCAATCAGCCGCCGTTTGGCTTCGCAATGCGCGTCCCAGATTTCCTGCGGCGGAATGCGGAAGGCGTAGCGTAGGCTGAAATTGTCCTCGCGCCAGCCGGGAATGTAGCGATCAAATAATGCGGCAAATGACGGCGAGACCCAGGACGGTACGTGCACGCCATTGGTGATGGCGTTGATTGGATACTTGGCAAACATCAACCGCGAGACCTCGGCATGTTTCTTGGCGACGCCGTTGACGTAATTGCTGAGGTTCAAGGCGAGATGGGTCATGTTGAGCAGGCCGTCATAGCAGAAGACATCCTGCATCTCCGGAATTTCCTTCCGCCCCAGCACACGCATCGCCAACTCCAGGGGAAACTTGTCGTGGCCCGCGGGCACGGGCGTGTGCGTGGTGAAGACGCACAATTGCCGCACCGTGTTCACATCGGCGCGTGTGAAGGCGTTCCGGCCGTCACGCGCGGTTTGTTCGTCCAGCAACGCCAGGGTGAGCAACGCGGCATGACCTTCGTTGAGGTGAAAGCGCGCGATGGTATTATGGCCGAGCGCCCGCAGCATCCGCACGCCGCCGATGCCAAGCACCACCTCTTGGCAGAGTCGATAGTGCGCGTCACCGCCGTAAAGGTGATGCGTCAGTGTCCGGTCCCATGCGGCGTTTTCAGGCACGTCGGTATCGAGCAAATAGACCGGCACCGTGAAACCCTCGGCAGATTTGACTTCGTATTGCCAGGCGCGGAAGTAAACCGTGCGGCCCTCGACCGTCACGCTGGCGCGTGTGGGCAGCTCGGTTAAGAAGTCCTCCACCGCCCATTCATTCGGCTCTTCACGTTGCCAGCCGCTCGCGTCCAGTCGTTGGCAAAAGTAGCCTTTGCGGTAGAGCAACGTGACAGCGCCCAGCGGTACTTTGAGGTCGGCGGCGGCGCGGAGGGTGTCGCCCGCCAGCACGCCAAGGCCGCCGCTGTAGGTCGGCATGCCCGGCTCCAGGGCGATTTCCATCGAGAAATAGGCAATCTTTACATTCATCGCTACGGCTCTCCGTTCCATGTTATGGCCGGTGCCCGGGCACTCGCAACTTCCTGGTGCCTAGAATTTCTTCAACCTTCGAACAATCCAGAGCATGCCGTGGTCGCTGCTGAGCGAGGAATGGCGAGTTTTATTTTTTACCACGGTAGCGACCACAAACCCCGCTTCGGCCAGCGTTCGTCCCAGCTTGCGCGCGAGGTCGTAGTAGCGGTTGGTGACCTGCGCGCGCGCTGCCAAACACGGTGACCGCCGGAGATTTGAGCCGGCTCATGCGGTCAAAGCCGATCGCAAACTCTCCCATGATTCGAAACAGTCTCCAGGAATCCTGAGTCATGTGATCGATTTCAAATTTGCTAGCCTCGGTTTTCATCCGCTTGCCTCCTTGTGCTTGCGCCGGCCCGCCACAATTTCTATAGATTCGTATAGCTCTAGAGTTTTGATTTGACTTACCACAGGAGGTGAATGGATGAAAGAGAAGCTGTTTGGCGCTGATCTTCCTCGGCGCCGGCTTCAAGCCGCTCATCGATACCTATCTTCTCAAGCTGCCGTCGCAAATTCTCTTCTGGGTAAACATGGTTTCAGCCATCCTCGATAACGCCACCCTCGCAGCGGCCGACATTGGACCGTCGCTCAGTGTCGCTCAGATCAAAAGCGCCCTGGTGGGGCTTCTCATCTCCGGCGGCATGCTGATCCCGGGGAACATTCCCAACATCATCGCGGCCCACGCGCTGCACATCACGAGCACCGAGTTGGCGCGCCTCGGCGTCCCGCTGGGTTTGATCATCATGGCCGGCACGGCGGCGTTGCTCTGGGTCGGTGTTATATAGAAAGTCGCAGGGGACCCTCGCTCGCAGGGAGAGAAAGGAATTCGCGTGAATCTACTTCGCGCCGCGCGCGATGCGTAACGCGGCAAGGGTCGTCGCTCACGATCACCGGACAGCCGCTAGCCACTTTTCAACCGGAGCGATGATACTGCGGGTTGTCTCTGGAAGTCCACCGGATTCCTATTGGTGAGCAGGCTTCGAGAACGAACGTGTCAAAACTTGAAGCAGTGTGATGATTTCCTCGACGCTGCAAACTAAGAAATAGATACACCGGACTCCGTCACCGAAGAATCAATAGACCCCGTAAACAAACCTTCTCCTGGAAGTCTTTTTGGATAGATTCAATTGACATACCATACACTCGAACTACCGAAGAGCCCGTTCAACATCCCCGGAATTTTCATGGGCCAGGCCATTAGACTTATTTTGCAGAGACGACGTCGGCATCTTTGGCATAGGCCGTGATAAGGGATGTGTTGTTCTCCTCAGGAGTCAGGGTGACAATATCGAGGGGAATCATGAATTTCTTAAGGGTTCTGACTTCCGCGTCTATCGTCATTGCCGCCCGTTCCAAAATATCCTTATTGCGGAAATCCTCTGAAATGATGACGACGTCAATATCACTTTCTTTGGTCGCTTTGCCTTTGGCTTGTGAGCCGAACAAAACGACCCTTGAGGGGGTGACCCCACCCTCTTTTAGGCAGCGCTCCAAAAACTCAATCGCCGCTTTCACCTTGCGCTTAGCCATTGCAGCACCTGTTTGCTTTGATCCAGCACTTCCTTGGTCTTCTTCTTGTCGTAATCTTTTAGAATTCTCTGGAGGTCATCCGGGTAGCGCGTCGGAACGCTTACCCTGTTGAGCGTGGAAATAAAATCAAACAGGTCCTCCGGTAGCGTAAGTTTCATCTTTTCGAGCAAGTAAAGCAAGTTGTGTGTTTTGGGTGGCTCCTTGCCGAGTTTTTCTGCGTAGCGTCCCTTCAAGGCTTTCTCTAGAGATAAATGGCACATAAAGACCGCATACATGTAGCGTCCGCCCCTAAACATGTAGTCGGCTGTGTCCATATCGTAATTGGCTTGCCTCAGCCATTCCTCAGTCAGTTTAGCCATAGCTTAAATCGTTTTTGTTTCCAGTAGCCGGATGGCCGTTCTAGTCAATCTTGCTAATCAAGGTCTGCTTCGTCGACGCCTTCCCGGTTCATCGTTTTTTCCGCAGGCTCTCTTCGATCGTAGCGATTGCTTCGCGTATAACACTATCAAACACTCCCGTCTCCTGCAAAATCGCCTACGATTCCGCCGACCGTGGATAGTTGCGTATTTGCGCAATTGCGCAAACGTGGAAGTGTCACATGGAGAATGATTCAAGGTCGGAAGTAAGAGCGGCTAGTGAAACAGAGCGATTGAAAAAGTCAGCGACCAAATTCGTATTCACACAGACACACAGAGTTATATCGCCCTCGCCAATCTTGATTGGTATTAACGACTTGAACGGAGCGCAGCGATTGAACGTTTGGAACGACTGGAACGGGCTTCAGTATTATGGTGGAACGGCTGGAACCGGCGGTCTCTTGACCGCCCTCCGCGCGAGCAGGTTCAGCGGCAATCGAATCGGCGAGCATGTTCTCCGCTTTGATTTAGAGCTGAGATAGAAGAGTTAGGAAATAAAAGCCAGGCTCCGGATCACGACCGCCGATCTTGGTCGTTTTGAACCTTTGAACCTTGAA
>JAUYJC010000329.1 GCA_030688735.1 Deltaproteobacteria bacterium | reverse complement strand
TCCAATCGACTTCGATAATCCCACCACCTTCGCCAAATCCAAATACAGCGGCAATCCTCCCAGCGCTGTCATTCCTGCCCCTCTCTTCTCCAATTCGTACTTGAATGGAAGTATCCCTTGTGCCATCTATCACCTCGTTGGAGAGTGTTTTCTGATTTTAATACACTCTAATGCACCTTCTAATGCACTTTAACGGTGCATGCCAACGAGGTTCTTGCGTTTCGATCAATTTTCTTATTTTTTTTGATGGTGAATCAGGGTCGAGTGCCCTACTTGCGCAGCGTCACGTGTAGAAAATCGCCGTACCCGGCGGTATCAATCATGAAAAAAAACGGCTTCAGCGACCGCCGAATGAATTTGCTCCTATCCCAGCGGATCTTGCGTATCCACAGGGGCCAGTTTTTTCCTTTCCCCTCGAAGAAATATTTCACGCTCCTGACAAAATTGAAGGGACCAGAGGCAAAGTTCATATGAGCGATTTTGAATCCCGCGGTTTGGCAAAGAACCTCCAGTGTTCTAGGGCAATAGGAAATCACGTGCCGGGGGGCATCTAGCGCGTACCAGTTCTCTTGAAACAACCAAAAGACCAAACTGCGCGTATTGGGAACGATCAAGTAAACGATCCCATCGGCTCTTAGAATTCGATGAATCTCGCGGAACGTCAGCAAGGGGTCACGGAGATGTTCAAGTACGTTATCGAGTCGGATGACATCAAAAAATTGATTTTCGAAATGCGCGTCAACCAGCGTTCCGTGATGCACTGCCAGTCCCAAGCTCCGTGCCTGCTTGGCGCCTGTCTCGCTGGGTTCTACTCCGTAGGTTTCCCATCCCCATTGTTTGAGACGGTAAAGATACGAGCCGCCGCCGCAGCCCACGTCGAGAATCCTTCCCGAGCCGCGGTAGGGAATGATCCTCCTGGCTGTGAAAAACGACAGGAGCCACGCCAGGAAACGGTTAAAAATTGGCCAATCATGACCCCTGGGTGCGGGATAACGGTAGTAGTTTTCCAACACAAAACGTTGCCAACCGCGGTACGATTTTTTGTTTAACGACCGGGAGTGACGAAATCTGCCATAGCTTTCTGGATAATACTGCGCCAACTCAGCATCGGTAAGCCAAGGTTGAATAAAAATCGCATCGCAGCCGGCGCAACGGTAAAGCCCAAAGATTGCTGGCCGCTCGGACACGCGATCGCGACTGCAAAAGATTCTCGTCGCGCCGCTGCATTGGCATAGCGGACAAGTGGCCGTGGGCGGAAGCAACGCTTCATTGAGAGATGGCTGGTAGTCTTTCCCTTCGCTTTCAACAGGTTGCGAAGATTGCACTTCAGTCCTGGTATCGTAAAAAATCACTTGCGGGGTAGCAATCCTGAAGTTGAGGGTAAAGTATTTTCCACCTTCGCTCCGACGCCAAAAAAGCCAAGGGCAGGGTTTTCCCTATTTTTCAGACTATCATCTACCAGGATGAGTTGGAAATCTTTGCGGGCGTCATTCCCTTACCCCAACCTGCCCGCCGAGAGCGCGGGCGAACAGTGCAGCGACGACGACGAGGGCGACGATTAGCACGGCGACGACGGTCGCCTTTTCAAATTCGGCCCCCGCGGCAAAGTCGAGCATCAACAAAGATAGAGTGCGGGACTTGCCCGAACCCAAAAGCACCACGGTGCTAATGTCGCGCGCAGCGGATATGAATCCGACCAAACCAACCGTGATAAGCGCTGGCATCGTCAGCGGCAAGATCACGCGGCGAAAGGTATCGAACCATGTGCCGCCGCACGCTTTCGAAGCTTCCTCCAGGTCGTTGCCGAGTTGCAACAGCACGCTCTTGATCATCTGGGTGCCGAAGGGCATGCTCTTGATCACCATCGCGATCATCAATATATAGATCGTGCCGTAGATCGGCAAAAAGATTTTCGTCTGGAGAAAAGTCCAGAGCAGCGCCATCCCAAGTAAAATACCAGGAATCGACCAGGGCAGCCAGGAAAGAAAATCGAGCAGCCAGCGCCCCCGGTGCCGAGTGCGGACGACGACGTAGGCGATCAGCGAATAAAACAGCACGCCAATAACGCCGGAACCCAGGCCGATGGCAAGCGTGTTCCACAGCGAGCGCATGAGCACCGGATCGGTCAACGTCGCACGCCAGTTCTCCAGGGTCCACGGCTCGGCGATGTTGAAAAAGCCGAAGAGCTTCATGAAGGTGCCGGTCAAGAGTAAAGCCGTCGGCACCAACGTCACGAACAACGCGAATGCCAAGATCAGCCAGAACGCGGGCATGCGCCAACGCCCCAGGTACGTCGGCCGGATGCTGAACCCCCGTCCGGTGAGCGTCGTGTAAATTCGTTTGCCGATATGCCGGCGCTGAAGGGCGACCATGAGCAAGAGCAGGCCGAGAAAGATCGTGCTCAGCGCCATCGCCGGCGCAAACTGCGGCGGCTCCCAGGTGACCAGTTCGTGAATCTTGGTGGAGTAGACCTGAAGGCCAATGGGAGTGCCGAGCAGAAGCTCGATCTCGAAGGCTTCAAGGGAGCGGATGATTCCGAGGATCGTCGTCACCAGGATGGCCGGCATCATCACCGGCACGATGATGTGGAAGAAGGTACGCCAACCGCTCGCGCCCGAGATGCGCGAGGATTCTTCCAGGGCCGCGTCCAGATTGCGGAAGGCCGGCGTCAACAGCATCACCTTGACGGCAACGCTGCCGCCCAGATGCGCCCAGACAATTCCCCAAAAAGAATAAATATTAAATATCGGCTGGCTCACGATACCCAGGCCCATGATCCCTTGGTTGAGCAAACCGTACTTCGGATCCAAGAGCAGAATCCAGCCCATCGCTTCGGGCAGCGCCGGCAGAAAGAAAGAAAGCCAGAAGAAAAACTCCAAAAACCCTTTCATTGGAATATCCGTGCGGGCGATCAACCAGGCGAAGAAGCAACCGAGCACCAGCGCGATCGCCTGCCGGGTGATCGCGAGGGTAAAGGTATTGGTCATCGCCTTTACGATGCCCGGTGTGCTAAAGGCTTTGACCCAACCTTCCATGCCCCAGACGATCGGTTGGCCGGGACGGGCGATCTGAAAACTGTTGAGGATCATCAGGACCAACGGCGTGAGCACGAGAAAGCCGACCACCAGGAGCAAGCTGGCCATCATCAGCGACGGCATGCGAAACTTCCGAAACATCGGCAGCGACCATTTCTCGAATGTTACGGCGCCGTTCAGCGTTTGCGATTTTCCGTTCATGTTCGAATCCTCTCGTCCACAATCCTCACGACTTCAGAATCCGTACTCTTTCCACCGCCGCTTCAGCGTCTCTTTCATTTCCGGCGAGATCGCCGTACCCAACGGCGGGTAGCGGTTGCCGCCGTATTGCTCCTGCGGCTCGAGCTCCCAGTTGATCGTCGCGTCGAGCAAGACCCGGGTCCACTTGCCGTGGCCGTACTTGACCGAATCTCTCTCCGCCGACGGCACGCTGGGATCGAGCATCGAGCCCGAGGTGCCTGGGAAGGTCGTGATGTCGCCGAGGCCGGCGTTGATCCGATAGCAGAGCGCCCACTCGATCGCTTCCCAATCGTGAATATCGATGTCGTCGTCGACGACGATGAGATGTTTCCCAGCGTAGTTGGCGAGATGGCAACCCCACAGCGCGTTAGCCACCTGCTGAGCATGGCCGCGATGGCTCTTGCGGATTTGCACGCGCAGGAGCTCCGGCCATTTGCCGCGCCAAACGCCGGTGACGTTCGGCACCCCGGCCTCTTCCAAATATTGCCAGGCCATTGCCGAGAACGTAGCCGGTGTCCAGGTCGTTCCCTCGTTGGTTCTTCCCGGGCTGGAGCCGGTGAGACAGCCATGAAAAATCGGATCGTTGCGGTGGGTGATGCATGAGACGCGAATCGCGTGCTTCGGTGTTTTCCGTCCCGCGTAGTAGCCCGGATATTCGCTGAACGGGCCTTCCGGCTCGAACGTCTTTGGGTCCGCAGAAACAACTCCTTCGAGGACGATTTCCGCAGACGCGGGAACCATCAGATCGTTAGTCTCGCATTTGACCAGCTCCACCGGCGCGCCGCGCAGCGAGCCCGCCATTTCATATTCGGGATGATTGACCGGCGTTGACGCCGTCATGAACAGTGTCTGGTCCCAGCCGATCACCACGGCGACGGGCATCTCCTGGCCGCGGTTTATGTATTTACTGAAGTGCTTGCCCCAGCCTTGGGTCATGGCGAGCAAGACGCCGATGGAATTTTTCTGGGCGATCATGCCGCGATAGGTGCCGGCATTTAAAACTCCCGTGTCGGGATCGCGCGTGACGATGCTGGCAGAGGTGCAAATATAGCGGCCACCGTCGTGGGGATTCCATCGGGGAACCGGGAACTGAAAAAGATCGACAGCGCCCTTCTTGACGATATTTTCTTTGACTGGCCCCTTGGCAACCGTCACCGGTTTAAGCGGCTTCGAAAACCGCTCTTTGAAGATTGCCACGAGCTCGCGATCGGAGCTCTTTTCTGAAATGCCAAGAATCCGGCAAACCCTCTCCCTGGTGCCGGTGCCGTTGGTAAACAGGCGGCGGCAGAGGGTGTCTTTATGGCCCTTGATGTTCTCGAAGAGCAGCGCCGGACCGAATTGGCTGGAAACCTCACGCGTTATCGCGCCGAGCTCCTCATCCCAATCCACTTCCGCTTTAACGCGCTTCAGATCATTTCTCTCTTCCAAGTCGTCGATCCAGTCGCGCAGGTCTCTTACCGCCATTTCCTCAACTCCGTTCAGTTAATTTTTTCCATCCGCCAACGACAACAACGCGCGCCGGACCAGAGTCTTGCTTAGCTCAACCTTGTATCCGTTCATCTTGAGCGGTCTGGCATTCTCGAGCGCCGCTTCCGCGGCCGCGCCCGCCGAAGCCTCGTCGATTTCTTTATTCTTTAAGAGTGATTCCGCCTCGCGACTCCGGTACGGAAAAGTTGCCACGCCTCCGAGCACGATTCTCAGATCTTCGCACACGCGATCTCGAATCACTGCGCTCACCGCGACGCTGGCGATGGCGAAGTCCCAGGATTTGCGCAGGGCGAACTTAACGTACGTGCTATGCGTCGGGCGAAAGGGAATCTCGATCTCGGTGACGATCTCGTCGAGAGCGAGGGAATGAGATTGCAGCCTGCCGCCAACCCAGTTGTGGCCGGAGAGAAAGTCGGCAATCGGAACAGCGCGCGCGCCCTGCGGAGAGATCACATGGATTCTTGCGTCCAGCGCCGCCAGAGCCACCGCCATATCCGACAGATGATTCGACAAGCAGAGATGGCCGCCCATAACGCTACCGTAATAACGGCTGTCACCCCCGGCCAAATCGCAGAATTTCCCGCCGGACTTCCAGCAGGAAAATCCGTCCTGAAGATACCAGCACCAGACATCCTGACATATGTTTCCTCCCAGAGTCCCCAGGTTGCGAATCTGCGGCGACGCCACCACGCCCGCCGCCTCGGCCAAGACGGAATAATGCCGTTGCAGTTCGGCGTAGCGCGCGATCGCCGAAAGCGTCGTGAGCGCGCCGATGCGGAGATTTTCCTCCGGACGAGAGCAAATCGCACTCAAGCCCGGAATGGTCTTGAGATTGATCACGCACTCCGGCTGAACGATGTATTTCTTGATGCGAAACAAAAGGTCCTGGCCCTCGGCCAAAACTCGCGCCCCTTCGCCGAAGCGGCCGAGCGCGGCCACGGCGTCCTCCGCCGACGCGGCGTTGATATGCTTGAAGTTGATCAAGGGGCGTTGCTCTTTAATTCTTGCAGCGCCTTGAGCACCCGGTCCGGGGTCATCGGCAGTTCTGTGAGGCGGATGCCGGCGGCGTTGTAGATCGCGTTGGCGACCGCCGGCGCGACGCCGACGTAGGAAATTTCCGAGCATCCTTTGGCGCCGAAGGGATGGGTCGGCTCGCCGAGTTCGACGACGACGGGCTCGATGTCGGGGATATCCAAAATCGATGGCGTGCGCAGATCCAGGAACCATTGATTGAGCGCCGTGCCGGTTCTCGGATCGAAGCAGAACCCTTCGGTCAAAGCGTAACCCAGCCCCTGGACCGCGCCGCCGAGAATTTGCCCCTCGACGATCATCGGATTGATCGCGCGACCGACATCGTGGGATGAAACGAGTCGGAGAATTTTGACTTCGCCCGTTCCCACGTCGACTTCCACCTCGGCGAACGCCGCGGCGAAACCGTAAGCGAATAGGCGATCGTCTTTCCCGTTATGGACGCCCTTGCCGCTGATCGGGCTGCCGGCGGCTCTTGCGATCTCGCCGAGATCGAGCTTTCGCAAGGGCTCCGAGCGGACCCAAACCGCATGTTTCGCGATGCTGAGATCGCCTGGAGCGCGTTTCCATAGGAGTGCCGCCTGCTCCAGCACTTTCTTCTTCGCATCCTCGGCCGCCCTGCTGGCCGCGATACCCGTGGCATAAACGGTTCGGCTGGAAAACGGGCCGGAATCGTACGGGCAGGTCGAGGTGTCGGCGTTGCTGCCGTGCACGTCTTCGACGGCGACGCCAAAAATCTCCGCGACCATCTGGCGCAACGTGGTCTGCTGCTCCGAGCCCTGGTCCGGCGTGCCGGAAAAAAGCGAGATCCGCCCGTCGAGATCGACGACCACCTCCGCCTCCGAGGTGCCGGCGGGATTGCTGCCGCAGCTATGGATCACCATCGCCATGCCGATGCCTCTTTTGCGCGGTCCCAGAGTAGCAGCAGGAACGGCCGATCGGCGCTCCCAGCCGATCGTCTTGGCGCCAGCGCGCGCCGCTTCCTCGACCCACACGGTGGAAACGATTTTTCCCGGCGCCGAGCAGAGATCATCGCCTTCGTGAATTCGGTTCTTCAGGCGAAACTCGATGGGGTCCATATGGATGCGGTGGGCGAGTTCGTCCATCACCGATTCGATAGGAAAGTGGCTTTCGGCGTCGGCGCGCCCGCGATAGGGCCCGGTGCTCGGATAATTCGTGCGCACGGCGAAGACTTCCCATTTGACGTTGGGACAGCGGTGGTAGAGATCGACGGGACGCGTCGATATGGCGAACGCGATATTTTGCCCGAGACCACCGAAGGGCCAGTAGCCGTTGTCCTGGAACGTGCGCACCTGGAGCGCCGTCAGGGAGCCGTCTTTTTTCGCTCCCGCTTTGACGTAATGGGTGAGCGCGGAGCGGTTGTGCGAATCGAGACTCTCTTCCTCCCGGGTAAACCAGATTTTTACCGGACGACCGGTCTTGCACGCCAAGAGCGCGCATAAAATCGCGAAGCGTCCGGTGACTTTGACGCCGAAGGCGCCGCCGAGATTGGTAGAAACGACACGCACGGCGTCCATCGGCAAGCCGAGCACGCGCGCCGCGCTGTCCTGCAGACGATAGGGATCCTGTACCGAGCACCACAGAGTGCACCGCTCGTTTTCATAGACCGCGACGCAGGCGCGCGGCTCATGGGAGACGGCGTTAACCTCGGACTGGCGAAAGACCCGTTCCACCGCGACATCGCTGTCTGCGAATCCCCGCTCCACGTCGCCGCGCTGGTTCACCACGGTCGGACCGCCCTCTTTGAGACCGACGATATTGCCAAAGGTGCCGAGCTGGTCGGGCCTGATGTCCCCCGGCTTGATCTCGGAAAAATCGGGATAATGGAGCACCGCGTCCGGGGCGCCGGGCGCGGCTCCGGCTTCCGCATCCAGAACGGCGGCCAGAGTTTCATACGTGACGCGAATGGCGCGAGTCGCTTGTTCGGCGATGTTCCAATCCTCCGCGGCCACGGCGGCCACGGTGTCGCCGACAAAGCGCAGCTCTTCGTCGAGCGAATAGATTTCGTTTTGGTACGGACCGAAGAGTATTGTAGGCACGTCCTTGTGCGTCAGCACCGCCGCGACCCCTGGCATTTTTAACGCATCGCTTACATCGATTGCGGCGATCTTTGCGTGGGCGTAGGGGCTGCGCAGGATTTTCATCCACAGCATGCTCGGCAGATTGACGTCGGCGGGAAAGCGCATCTCCCCGGTCGCCTTTTCAATGCCGTAAACCGGCGCAACCGATTTGCCGACTGTGAATAGTTCTCCGCTCACGTCTCACCTCTGATGACGCTTGCGGCGTCGAGCACCGCCTTGACGATGGAGGTGTAACCGGTGCAGCGGCAAAGCACGCCGGAGAGCGCCGCGCGCACTTCGGCTTCCGTCGGTTTGGGATTGTGGTCGAGCAGTGACTTCGCCGACATGATCATTCCCGGCGTGCACCAGCCGCACTGAGCCGCGTAGGAAAACGCAAAGCTCTTTTGCAAAGGGTGAAGGTTTTCGCTATTGCCGAGCCCTTCGATGGTGAGAATTTCTTTTCCTTGCGCTTCCACCGCCAGGGTCGAGCAGGAGTAAACATCGACCCCATCCATCAGCACGGTGCAGGAACCGCAGCCGCCGTAATCGCAGGCCCGCTTGGTGCCGGTCAACTCAAGCCGATTCCTCAGCACATCGTTGAGCATCCAATTGGAGTCGACGTCGACGTGATGAACTTTGCCGTTGATCTTCAGCGTGACGTTATGGGACTCCTGAGCGTCCATCATTCGGCCAGCCCTTATCTAATCCAACGAGCCGCAGTCAAAACGAAACGAAATAACAACTTCATACGCCACCCGATGATTGTCTATTCCCCTAACAGCCTGCGTGCCGCGGTTGCCCCCGGCTCCCTTATCTTGTAAACTTTCTCTTCCGATTGGTTTTCGTACTTGTGATACTGCTCCACCGTCAAGAAATCCTTGGCCGCGACCACGCCGAACTCCTTGAGCCACTTAGTGTCGATGTCCAGACGCCGCGATCCGACTCCCATGGCTCTGGAAAACATCTCTTGACCGTCTCGTCCGAGCAGCCAGTTCACGAACACTTTGGTCGCGTTGGGGTGAGGCTGGTTTTTGAAAATCATCAGGTGGCCGTAGCCGCCGCTGATGTAGAGACCTTCCTTCGGGACCGGCAGCGGAACCACCGGCAATCCCGCCTTGATGAACGGCAAGAACTCGGAGTAGGCGATGCCCGAAGTCACCCCGATTTTCCCACGAGCGAGACTTTCGGCGAGAACGCGTAGATCGCGGGTGACGAATAGTTTCTGCGCGACAAACTTTTTAAGGTATTCCTCGCCCTTGATCGAAAGCATGTGCGACCACATGGAGTTGCCCGATCCCGGTGTGCGCGGGTCGCTGATGCCGATCTTGCCCTGCAACTTGGGATTCAGCAGGTCGTCGAAGGACTTGAACTCGGACGGCTTATAGATGTCGGAATTGCTCCACAAGCTGATGGTTTGATAGGCGACAAAGGCGAGGATATAGCGCTTGGCGTTGTCGGCCCAAATATGCCCGCCCCACCACTGTTTGGGGTCTTTGACTTCGGGCAGAATGAAAAACGGCTCCAACGGCTCGAGAACATTCTCCGGCAAGAGCCCGGTGATCGCCGACTCCGTGCCGCCGATGTGCAGATCGAAATACTGAGCGCCCGCCTTGGCTTCGTCCACCATCTTGCGAATACTGCTACCCCCACGGGCAGGAACCAACTCCACGCCAATGCCATAACGTTTGGGAAAACTCAGCTGCATGAGCTTTCTCAGCTCGGTGCTGGGGGGAATCGACGCGACGACCTTGCCTTCCTTCCGGCCCGCTTCGACGATCTTGTCCCACTCACTCGACTTGGATTGCGCGAGGGCTGAAGCGGCGTTCAGGCAAGCCGCCGCAACCGTCGCCGCGACCAAGCTTTTTCGCATAAGACCAATAAGACTTATAGGACTCATAGTTGAATTCCCCCTGAACCACTTATCTGAAAAGTTTTTCCGCCAGCGCCATCGCCGGCTTGCGAAATTTGACCACCACCTCTTCGGAGCCATTCTCCAGCTCATCGAATTTCTCAGGCGTCAGTACTTCCTTGGCAGAGGTATGGCCGAACTCTCGGGTCCACTTCGCGTCCACGTCCAGGCGGCGGGTCGGCTGCCCCAACGCCTTGGTAAAAGCGGTCTGCCCTTCCTTGGACAGCAGCCAGTTTACGAACACCTTGGCCGCGTTGGGGTGGGCGGCGTTCTTGAGCAGCGCGAGATTGCCGCTGCCGGTGCCGGCGTAATATCCTTCTTTGATCACCGATATCGGTTTGACCGGCAGGCCGGCTTTAATGAACGGCACGTAGGTGTAGTAGGAGAGACCGATGGAGACGGCCGATTTACCCCGCGCGACGGCTTCGCCAAGCTGGCGCAGATTGCGGCCCACGGTCATCTCCTGAGCCGCGAGTTTGGCAAGATAGGGTTCTCCTTTGATCCGCAACAAGAACGCCCAGGTGGATTCACCGGAGCCGGGCGAGCGCGGGTCCAAGATAGCGATCTTTCCCTTCCACTTCGGCTCCAGCAGACTATCCCATGAGACGATTTCTTCGGGACGCACAAGCGTCGCGTTGTACCAGATGGTTTCAGTCATATAGGCGGTGAAGCTGTAGATAAACTTCTTGGCGTTGTCCGCCCAAAGATGGCCGCCCCACCAGTTTTTTGCGTCTCTGACTTCGGGCAGCAGCATCGACGGCATCACCGGCTCCAGTAGATTTTGCGCCAACAGGCCGGTGACGATGGAAGTCGTGCCGCCGATGTGCAGGTCGACACCGCGCACGCCGGCGCTTTGTTCTTCGACGATCTTGTTGATGTTGCTGGCGCCGCGCCCGACGTTCAGTTCAAGCTCGATGGCGGGAAAAGCTTTCTGGAAGCCGCCGTCGAATTCTTTGCGCAGCTCGGCGCTTGTGGGCATGGAAACAATGACCTTGCCTTCCTTCTTGGCGAGATCGACGGTCTTATTCCATTCGCTTTGCCAAGCCGGGTTATTTGTCTGCGCTGCGGCGAGCGCCGGCCACAACAGCAGATATCCAACCAGGAAAATACGACAACAACTCATAGTGGTTTGCTCCTTCGCCCTCACAGGCCCGCGTAATTGAACTGCGGCATCTCCATCGAAACTCCGGTTTTCTTGAGCGCCGCGTCGAAGTCTTTTTGAATCTGCGGATCTTCATCTTCGTATTCGATCAGCGTGCCGCCGTCGCGGATGCTCGTGCGCACGCCTTCCTTATTGATGGCGCGCCAACAGCCGAGCAGATACTTCCCCGATTGCCCGCTATAGCGGAAGGCCAACTGGCGCGCCTTTTCATTGCCGGTGTTGAAATGCTGATGGAACCAGCCGCTCGGCGGGCTGAACACGCTCCCTTCGCGCCAGTTCACGCGCACGACTTTAGCGCCGTTTCCTGATCGATAAGGGCGGATACCCGCTTCCTGCGGCCACATGAGCGTGTAACCTTCCGATCGAAGGATCAGGAGGATCGCGCCGCCTTGGTGAAAATGCGCTTTGTGATATCGCCCCACCGGCCACTCGGCGATATGGCCAACCAACGTGCTGCCGCCCATGTCGAATGACGTGATGAGCACGCCGTAGCCCTTCGCCTCGGACGGATCGACCAGCGCGCCGCGCGCATCGGCGATGAAGTTCGATTCCCAGTTGATGAAGCCGCCGACTTCCTTGCGATCGTTCGTCGGCACGAAATAGTTCGTCTGCCCGTCGAAGCGATCGGCGAATTTGTATTCGCAACCGAGCACGAACGGGACATTGTGCAGCAAGTCGATCATCAGCGGCGCGCTGGTGACCGCCAGGAAAATCACCGGCTCGTTGCTGCCGTTGACCATGCGGTGACGCGTGTTGAGCGGAATCGCGAACAGGCTGCCCTGCTGCCATTCAAAGTGCATTTTGCGTTTTTCATCGCCGGCGGACCAGATTTCCGTGGCGCCGACGCCGCGGATGATATAGATCAGCTCCTCGTAAAGGTGATGCTCGGGATGAAGCGCGCCACGCGCCGGGATTTCGCCGACGTACATGCCGGTGAATCCCTCCATTCCTTTGAGCTCGATGTAGGCGCCGCTGCCGCCGGTGCGCTGCCACGGCTTGCGCGGCAGCGCGGTCACGTCCTCGATCCCGTACCCTTCGACGACGGGAATCCCTTCCTCGCGCAGCCATGCTTCGTAACTGGTCGCTCTTTTTGCCACGGGCAGAGTTATCCCTTTCTATCTTTGGGGCTTTGGACTTCCGTAGGGATCACCGCCGAGGCGCAGAGTACGCCGAGAAAAAATCGAACAGGGCTATGATCTCTAACAAACTCTCTGCGAACTCCGCGTCTCTGTGGTGAATATTCCTTCACACTAAACCCGTAAGAACCCTACTTTTTGACGGAATAAAAATAGTCGCCGCGCGCCACCGCCTCGGCCAATTCGTCGTCCTGGGCGGTCCAAAGGTCGAGCGGGTAGCCGTACCAGGGATTGCGCAGCTTGAGCTCGGGCATTTCTTCTTCCCGCCAAATCTCCAGCGCCCGCTCCATGAACTGCTTTTTGGGCAAACCCACGGGCGGATATTTGCCCTTGCGCGTGGCGTCCAGCAGCAAACCGGAGCAGCCGACGGGAGGAGGGAAAAAACGTTCTTCGGGGTTGTTCATCAGCGCGTAGGCGGAGGGATCGAGCAGCGGACTTTTCCCTGTGACGATTTGCGCGTCGCGGTGCGGTTGCATGGCGAAGCTCATCGCCCACATCACCATCTCCGGGTCCTTCGGATCGATATCTTCGTCGACGGTGATGATGATCTTATTGGTGGTATCCATGCCCGAGGCCGCTTGCAGCGCCTGCTTCGGCTTGGTCGGATGGCTCTTCGCCATACGAATCACCCACCAGTTCCAGCCACCGCCCATTTCGGGGCAACAGACCTCCAGAACCTCCGGGATGTTGCAGCTGTATTTGAGGAAATTGTAGAGCATCAGCTCGCGGCAAGTGCGCGAGATGCCGTTGGACTCGCTCGGCGGCAGGCCGACCAGAATCGCCGTGAAGATCGCGTCGCGCCGGTGAGTGATTGCTTTGACGTCGATCACCGGCCGCAAGGCGCGCTCGGCCATAAGATAACCCGGATAGTCGCTGAACGGCTCGCTCCTCTCCATGGCGTCGATGGAAATCTCGCCTTCGATGACGATCTCCGCGTCCGCCGGAACTTCCAGAGGAATCGTTTTGCACGGAACCATATCGACCGGACGCCGTCGAATTCCGCCGGCCACGGCGATCTCATCGATCCCGTAAGGCAAATTGGCTGCCGAAACATAAGTGATGTCGGGCAGGCTGCCCAAAACGATCGCCACCGGCAGTGCCTCTTTGCGCCGCACCGCGGTCGGGTGGTGATAGAGCAGCGCGTGGTGCGTGCGGGCGATGCCGGCGATGAGCTTGTGGTCGCCCCGGAAGTGGCCGCTGTACATGCCGACGTTTCTCATTCCCGTCTCTGGGTCTTTGGTGATGAACGGCGCGGTAACGCGGATGCCGCAACTGAACCCCGGCTCTTCTACCGGCGAGGGCAGCCGGGTGACGGGAAATTCCTTCAACCGGGCGCCGCTGAAGACTTCTTCCTGCACCGGCGCGCTGCTGACCATTCTTGGCTCATGCAGATGCGCCAGCGCGTCGCGCCACTTCTCGTAAATATCGCGCGGGTCGTCACACCCCAAACCCAAAGCCGTTACGTCGCGCGACGAACCGTAAACCCCGGTGGCGACTCTAATGTCGAATTGCTTTCCCTTGCCGTCGCGCACGTTCTCGTAAAGAAACGCTCGCCGCTTGCCATCCTCGATGCCGCGATATTGAAGCCGCATCAGCGGCATCAGCTCCGTGTCCTTATTAACGGGGCGTCGCCAGCGATGCAGCCTGCCGCGTTTTTCAAGCTCACCTAAGTAGGCGCGAAAGTCGGAGTAGTATTCTTGCGGCATCTGGAACATTTCCTCTTCGGGAATCGCTTTGCTTAGTTCAACAGGGCCTGCGCGACCTTCGACGCCGGCTCGCGCACCTTGTCGAGTTTCTCTTCGGACTGATTCTCAATCTTCAAGAATTCTTGCAAAGACATCTGATCCTTGGCGGCGATCACGCCGCCCTCGCGCAGCCATTTGGTATCGACGTCCAGACGGCGAGTCGCTTGCCCGAGCGCCCTGGAAACGATCTCCTGTCCCTCGCGCGACAAAAGCCAATTGACGAAAACCTTGGTTGCGTTGGGGTGCGCTGGATTTTTGATGATGGCGAGATTGCCGCTGCCGGCGGTGCCGTAGGTCCCCTCTTTCAGCGCTGGTAGCGGTTTTACCGGCAAGCCGGCCTTGATGAAGGGACCAAAGCTATAATAGGTCAGCCCCATCATCACCGCCACGCGCCCCTTGGCCAAGCTCTCGGCGAGCACGCGCTGATCCCGCCCCAGAAGCAGCTCCTGCGCGACAAATTTTTTGAGGTACGCTTCACCCTTGACGTCCCACATGAACGACCAATGGGAATCGCCCGCTCCCGGCGATCGCGGATCGAGAAAACCAATCTTGCCCTTCCACTTCGGGTTGAGAAAATCGTCGTAGGAACGAAACTCGCCGGGCTTCGCCAGCTCGGTGTTGTACCAGATGCTCTCGGTCAGATAGGCCTGGAAGGCGTAAATAAATTTCTTGGCATTATCGACCCACATATGGCCGCCCCACCATTGTTTGGGATCTTTCACCTCCGGGAGCACCAGCCAGGGTTCGAGCGCGTCCAGGATTCCTTCGTCCAACATGCCCGAGACCGCCGAAGATGAACCTCCGATATGCACGTCGAAGTGACGGACGCCGGCTTTGAACTCGTCGGCCATGCGCCGCACCGCCGCGCTGCCGCGCGCCGTGAATAATTCGATTTCGATTCCGAAGCGCTTCTTGAAAGTTTCCTCCAGTTGTTTTCTCATCTCGGCACTGGCGGGAATTGAGACCACAACTTTTCCTTCCTTTTTGGCCGCGTCGACGAGTTTGTCCCACTCAGGATTGGCCTGGGATTTTAGCGTCTGGGCATCGAGCCAAACCGGAATCAGCGAAAGCCAAGCGACCAGCCCGATGATCAACGCGTTGGGTAGCGAAATCCTGAGCGAGAGCCCCCGGCCGAGACTGGGCCTAGGGCTCGCTTCGAAGGGTCGCGGAGCAGTTGCGTCCTTCTTGATCGAAAGCCGGTGAATCACGGGAAATGTCTGCAATATCAGCATGCTGGATAGATCAATAATTCTTTATATGCTAACATTTGATATGTCAAGTAATAGTCAAGGGGCCAATAAGAGCCGGCGACAAATGTTACTCCTTCTAGCATCATCGCGAACGGCTCGATGAAGTTTCACTTGGCACATCAGCAGGTCGGCAATCGCATCTGCGAGGCTTGCTTTCTCTTCTTTTATGGCATGCAGCGGCGACTTCCCGGCTGGCTGTTCAGGAAACTATCTCGTCCGTTCCTGCGCCTGTTCATTCGGCTGGCGATCCCCAGAAAACGCGTCATCCGAAATTTCTCCGCCGCGTTCGGCGACAGTTACACCGCTCCAACGAAGGAAAGGATTGCCAAAGGGGTGCAGGAACATTTCCTGCAAAATCTTGTGGATTGTTTTTGGCAGCTCTCCGACGCCCAACATGCTCGCAAAGCGATCGAGATCCGAGGCGCGGAAAATTTGCAGACTTCGTTGGCTAAAGGCAAGGGCGTAATTGCCTTGGGCGCGCAGATCGGAAATTTTGTTCTCGTGGGAACGCGTCTCGGTATCGAGGGCTATCGATTCCACACCCTGTTTCGAATGCCAGCGGACGCGCGGATCGAAAGACTAATCGCCAAGTTCTTGCCCCGCTATCATCAATCGGTCATTTCGGCGGCGGCCAAGAGAACTGCGGTAACGAAGATTCTCGACGCGCTGAAGAGAAACGAAATCGCTCACATTCTCGGTGACAACCTGAAAAAAGGCAGGATTGACGCTTCGTTGTTCGGACAACGGGTTCCATCACCGCGCGGGCCGATCAGTTTGGCGTTGCGATCCGCCGCGCCGGTCGTGCCGATGTACCTGGTGCGCAATTACCAAGGTGAGATGAATTTAGTGATCGAACCCGAGATCGAAATGATACGAGACGGAAATCTATCCGAGGATATCGAGCGCAACACACGGCAGATGGTTTTTTTCTTGGAATCTTTGATTCGAAAATATCCCGACCAATGGAACTGGTTAACGGTCCGGCTCTGGAAAAACCAACCGGGTCGCGCCTCTCCGGCGGAAGTGCGCGAACCGCTCCAAGGCTGGACCCGAGGATCGATCGACCGCCCGGGAGTCGTTTGAGTTTCACGCGAACCTTTAGCTTCCTTTCGCTACCCGCGTTCCGCGCCACTTGAGAAGACCTTTTCCACTTGACGTTGTCGCGGTGCCTTCTATCTTAGCTCCGTCGACCCGGCCTGAAAACTGATACTGCGTTGTTCCCAATGCAATCGAGAATGTGACCGTCGCACCGGTCAGCGTCGGATTCTGAATCGGCAGCGGCCGGCGCATCCGCTCCGCTACGGCGTCGATCTTCTGGAAATATTGGCTGAAGGCAACCGTGATTTCTTCGCCGCTTTTTTCGGCGTCAAAATCGATGCGCCAGGTTCCTCCGATGGCGGCCGGTACGATCCAGAGATACAGGTATGCCTTGTCCGTGCCGTTGGCCTCGATTTTTTCAGGCACTGTGAGGGTCACCATGCGGTCCGGGTGCCATTCGCCCATGTCATAGTCATGCGCGACGACCCGCGCGCCAGGCCTCAATTCCGTTAGAATTTTGGCGCGCAGCTTCGGCATGAAATCCGGCATGACGTAGAGCGTCAATACGCTCGCTCCGCTGATGTCGGTCTTGAACATGTCCCGCTCGGCGAATTCCGCGCGGTCCTCGACCTTCTCCGCATTCGCATTCCGCGTGCTCAGGGCGACGAGCTTGCCGTCGATATCAACGCCCAAACCTTTCGCCCTGAAACGCTTGGCCGCAGTGATAACGATGCGACCATCACCCGAGCCGAGATCGATTACGACATCGTCAGCCGTAACGGTGGCCAAGTTGAGCATCTCATCCACAACCACCTGCGGCGTCGGCACATAGGGAAGATGGCTCAATTCTTGTGCCGGCAGAGCCGGAGCGAATGCCGCAAGCAGCGAGCACACCAAGACAAGTTTTCGGTATGCGTGCCATGCAAGGAAGCCTGGTGAGGGATTCATCGACGACTCCTTCCTGCTACGAGATCGAAATCGGTGCGCCTCAGCTCGTTCGGTCAACGGCCACAGTCACTTCAGCTGCACGCGCCCCGGCTAATTTTTGTACAGCCCCTTCAGGAACCCTTCTTTCTCCAGCTCGTCGAGCAAGCGCGAATCGACAAAGCGGCGCGGGTCGGCGCCTTTCGCCGCCGGCAGTTTGTCCAATCCTTCGAGGATGCTTTTAACGCCCTCCAAGTTGGTGCGCGGCACGCGCAGCATGTGGCGTGCCTGCTGCGCGTACGCTTCTTTCACTTCATCGCGGTTTTTCGCCCGCGTCCATTTTTGGATTACCTTGACGCTGAACTCTTCGTTTTCCAGATAAGTCTTCATGCCTTCGAGAAAGCCGCGCATGAAACGCTTGGCCACGTCGTGTTGGCCGTCGAGAAAACGCTTCCGAGTAACCACCGTGCCCGTGATATAGGTCTTGTTGAGCTTGGTCAGGTCAAACAACTCGGTGAAACCGAGATTCTTCGCCCTAATGTTGCTCGGCAGCGAGATCGGCGCGGCGTCTATCACGCCATTGACCAACCCTTGGACCAGAAGACCCATTTCGTTCAGTTGGATCAGCGTCACGTCGGTCGCCGGATCCAGACCCCACATTCTAAGCGTGGACCGGGCCAGGGCATCGGGCGTGGAGCCGAAGCGCGTAACACCGACTCTCTTGCCCTTCAAATCTTGCGGTGTTTTGATTTTCGCATTGACGATGAAGCTGTAGAGCGGCTTGTCGAGAATCGCGCCGATGAAAACCGTGTCGGCGCCGCTCAAATTAGCGCTCACGCAAGCATCGGAGAGCGATTGCCCCACAGCGACTTCGCCGGCGAGCAGCGCTTGCATCGCCAGGATGCTGCTTGCATGCACGACTTCGACGTCCAGCCCATGTTTTTTGAAATGGCCTGCCTCCACACTGATCCACGGAATCGCCTGATTGACAGTCATGGCGCTGTAAGCCAGCCGCAGAGGAGCGAGACGGGCTGGGTCGGCGGAGAGCCCATCGCCTCCCAGGGTCAGGATAAGAACCACAACCGAACCCAGTACCGCTGCGCGCGTATAACCATTTCCCCAAAGGATTTTCATTTGCCCTCCGATTAGATGGAATCGATTCGCCGGCCCATTCTACCCAGGATGCTCCTTGATTCAAACAAAAATCGCACGCCTTATGAAGAAAAAGATTGACGCGTCATCAGCTTCAAAGACAGGCTCTCCCACGGAACGCGTGGCCATCCGCCACGGGAAACGAAATGAGCAGAGGAGATTAACGCATGAATCTATCTCGCCCAGCCATTTGGGTCATTGCGGCGGCTTATTTGGCCTTCGGCTGGTTCGCCGGCTCGTCCGCGCGGGCGGAGGAGGCTTTCCGCATCGCCTACGGCGGCTACAACGAGACCGCGGGAACGATGTGGGTCGGCATCATCGACACGAATCTTCGTGATGAAAACTATCTTTTGGTTGCGGCTCTGCCGGGTTGGGACTTTGTGGTTAAAACGTTTTCGTTTACCCGGGGAAACCCCGATGAGTTAGGAAAGAATGGAGCGGGTGAGGAGGGTCGAACTCCCGACCTTATGCTTGGCAAGCATACGCTCTAGCCAACTGAGCTACACCCGCACCGATAAGTTTTCTACCTAAACCGGCTCGGATTGTCAATTTCTCGGCTCTTAGCCGGGGCTGCCGCGCAACTGCCAGAGGCGGAAAAACTGCACGTGGTAGTTGACTCCCGACCAAATGGCAATCACCGCCGATAAACCGAGAAAATAGAGTCCTACGGCGAAAAAGTCTATGCTCCAGTAGGTGAAGTGCAGGAGTAGACCTAATACGCCGAAGACCTGAAGAATCAACTTGTGCTTGCCGAGGGTTTCCGCTTGCATCACGATTCCCTCGCTGAGGGCGATGCCGCGGATGACCGTCACCGCGCTCTCGCGGGCGATAATCAGAACAACCAACCATGCCGGCACGCTCGGCTCGCCCGGCCGCTCTAAGGCCGCCAGCATGATCAACACCGAGGCGACCAACAGCTTATCGGCCAGCGGATCGAGAATTTTACCGAGATCGGAGACGCTTCGGTTGCGCCGGGCCAAGTAACCGTCGAAATAGTCGGTAACCGAGGCCAGCAAGAACAAGAGGGCCGCCAGGAGCGAGGAGGACGGGTCGGTGAAGGTGAGCAAATAGACCAGAATGGGAATGATAACAATGCGGAAAAGACTGAGTAGATTCGGCAGTGTCCAAATCACGACGAGGTCAAACGGGTTGGAGAATTATCTGGCGCTCTGGCGTTGGACCTGTTGAAGCACCCGCAGTCCGCCACCCCGGTAACTGTCGTAGTACTGAAGGACTCGCCGCACATATTCCCTGGTCTCAACAAACGGTGGAATCCCCCCGTGACGATCGACCGCCTGGCTGCCGGCATTGTAGGCGGCGAGACTCAACTGCAGGTCGCCCTGGTAACGCCCAAGCAGCATTTTTAAATGGCGTACCCCGCCTTCGACATTATCGTTCGGATCATAGGCGTCCACCACATTGTGCAGCCGCGCCGTATCCGGCATGAGCTGCATTAGACCCATGGCACCTTTGTTGGACCGGGCGCCCGAATTAAAATTCGACTCGGCCCTTATTACCGCCCGGATCAAGTCGGCGTCGAGCTGATGGCGTTCAGAAACGGATTGGATGAGGTCTTCGTAGCCATTGGTGGAAGAAAACGGCGCAACATTCCCGTTTGTTTCCCTGATGACCCTGCGGAATCCTTGGTGAGTCGGAACGTTGGTGAAAATGAGCACGCCCTGTTTGTCCTTATAGACGAAAACGTCCGCATCGCTCTGGGCGGGGAAAAAGGCCCCGGCAAAAACGTAAAACAAACAGAGAAAAAAGAAACTCCGCGTCATCCAAATCACCCTCAAAGTCCGTGTTAGAATATCCTCTCCTCTATTCCCTGTCAAACAAGAGAAACCGTCAGTTTATCGTAGACTTATAATAGGGTTGGAAACATTCGACTCTAATCCGCCTCGAGTTTCAGGAAAGCAGCCTCTCTCCTTCAGGCCCGGCCAATATCGCAATGAGCGGCAAATCGCCGTCCAGAAAATCGAATTTTGTCAGTTCGCTCACCGGGACCCAACAAATCTGTTGGAAGACTCGATTGCTTACGCTCCCGCTGAATCGGGTCACGCGAAAAAAATCAAGGCTGACTTCGAATGCTCCGGGGTAGACATGCCGATGGCTGAAGATCTTCACCGGGTCGTGAATTTCAATCGCCAGCTCTTCTTTGATCTCCCGTGTGAGGGCGTCCTCGCGTCGCTCGCCCGGTTCCACTTTTCCTCCGGGAAACTCCCACTTCAAAGGAAACTCGGAAGTTTCGTGCCTCTGGCACACCAGCAGGCGCAGGTCCTGAAAGATGAGAGCCGCTACGACGTCAATGCGCTTTGCGCCGGTATCATTCATCGATGGGTTCGTCGGGCGCTACACGGTGCATCGCAAAGCTTAATCGCTTCCGTCACTTCATAGAACGCACAATAAGCGGCGTGCCGTGGAGACTTTTAGGAGACCTTGCGACCTCACTTTTTAGCGTGCCCCAACACGCTTGACGCCAGATCCTGCACCGCCGTCGTCTTCTGATCGATGTAATGAGCGTAGACTTTTGCGGTGATCCCGATGTCGCGATGCCCGAGTGGCATGCTCACTTCCGGCAACGGCCGGCCCCGCATTAAAAGTAACGAAGCAGTCGAGCATATCCTGAGCGGCGCCGGCTTGCAGCGGCTTTCCGTCCCCCCTCGCCATGACGATCTGTTGGGACGTCGGCGGACATTAGAGCCTCCACAACCCGAGATCATGGACCAGTTCGCGTGGAGCGAGGATGCTGCGGCGGCTCTTTTTGCTCTTCGGGTCCTTGAGCGATCGAGCAGTATCTCCATAGGCGGGAAACTCAGCGCCCCGGACCGCCGGGAAACAAACCGGCATAGACGCCGAGAATGTCCTGGGGCGTGGGCTGCTTGAAAAGGCCACGGACCGCACGGCCGGCGACGCGAACGCGATCGCCAAGAGCAATTTGCAGCGAGCCTTCCATCAGTGGCCTCCGTTAAGGGCAAGTGTGGGAAACGCTGTCATGGCGTCGGCATCATACATGAGTTCGTAGGAGTTGCCAAAAAAAGGGGCGGGCAGGTTTGTTACTTTGTAAGGCCTTCTTTCTTTTTCGGGCTTACTCTAATTGTCCTGCGGCCGGGATAATTTTGCTTCATAAACGCTATCAGTGAATCCAAAGCTTGAGGTAGCTTTTGATGAGAGTGCTCCACAGACTCCCGGAGATTCTTGAATGCGAAATTCAAACCTATGAAGAGGACGGGATCAACCGCCGCCCCACTCTCGCCCTTCTCCAAATCAAGATTAAATAGTTTAGTATCGGGGTGAGATTCCATGCGGTCCTTTTGTTGGTTGAATCGAGTGAGCCATCCTGCGGCGTCCGCATAAGTACGGTCACACCTCAGAATCTCGGCAGCCTGATCTGCCCATTGACCATCTATCATTGGCTCCAGATCTCTCGAGCTGAGACGCTCGTCAATGGTGATGTAAATCATCGCTCGCACCCCAGCCGGATTTGTCTCCTGAGGAAATTCATCAAGGGTATTTTTGAGGTTGGTGATCGAATTGATTTTTTCCGCGAGGAGGAATTGTGCATGTAACAACTTTGAACGTTGTGTCTCCGAAATCTCCTTCTTCCGTCGGCGCTCTTCAAGAAGAAATGCTGCGAATGCCCCGGCGAGCGCCCCAGCAGCCCCGGCTAGCGCGGCTGGGGCGCTCGCCGAAATGTTGGTTAGTAGAGAAAGGTCCATTTTGTTATAGATATCCTAATCAAAAAGGAGGTTGTAATGATATCAGAATTCCTCAGTAACATAAGCCTTGTCCAGTTCGGAAGTTTTGTGGGCCTCCTAAATGGCGCATATACACTGTCCACGCTCCTTGCGCCGGCAAAGATAAAGCTATTTTTGGGCGATTCGATTAATATCGTGATTCCTCCAAAGGAAGTAGCGGATAGATTTCACATTGGTTGCAACTTCGTCAACTCACGAGCAAAGGTTGGGGCCGTCCATCACCTCGAGGCTATTGTTGTGGACCCTCAAAAACAAAAATGGCGATTCCGATGGAATCTTTTCTTTGAGTATGCCCAGGGAGCGACGCACGTTCAAAAGAAGACAGATCCGTTTCCGATCGCAGTCCTTCCGCGCAACAGCGCTCTTCATTTCATTGAGTTCAAACTCGTAGAAGGCGAGAAAATCGAATTCTGGCCACAGGGGCGTTACGAGTTCAAGATCATTGGCTGGGCAAATCGGCGGAATCGAAAATCTAGGCCGAATATGATGGCGACTTTCCACATTGAAATTGACCACCTGGGTTCGATGCAATTGGGCGGAACCGGGCAACCTGATAACGTCACATTCCGTTTTCCAATACTAGAATGGGCACTGCAAGACACGCCTAATAAAAAAGCACTTGTTTGATAGTTAAAACAGGCAGGTCAGTTTCTTCATTTCAGCTTGGCATACTTGTCCACCAGGCTTTCGATGGAGGCTTTAGCGGCGGCGCAAGCGAGCGCCGACCTAGATAGGCTGGGAGTCGTTAGGGAGATGGGCCACCGACCCCGGCGGTTTTTCACGGCCAGTGGGCTGTTGACAAGTTCAAGTAGCTGACGGATATTGCAACCGATTCGGATTTGACTGGTGGAGCCGTCTTAGGAGATAGGCCGACCGGCATTTGTCGCCGCCTAATGCGGGTCACTTAATAGTTGGGGCGACCACGACCATCGGTATGCCGTCGGAGCATCGGCTACTCGTGTTGGCAAATAGGGAGGCAACCTATGGAAGGTGTACTGTGGCTTGCGGTAGTCGGGATCATGATTATAATCGGCTTCCGAATCATTAGCGATGTTTTGGCTATCGGCTTTCAAATCATTAGCGATGTTTCGGCTGCAATTCCGCCGCCGGTTTGGGTCGCAGTCGCCATTGTCGTCGTCGTCCTTGTGGTTTTTGCGGCGGTCGGACGAGCCAAGCGCGAACTAAACGCAAGCGGACCAATCCGCGTCGGAGGCGGAGATTGGGATGGCACTGACTTGATTTTCAACTTGAGTCGCCCCGGACCCGCCCGCTGGATTGAGCTGCTTCTTTCGAGCGCGCGACGACGGACCTGGCGGTCGCGACGCGTCACGGGACATCAGGGTAGCGGGATCTACTGCGCGTTGGCGCTCCACGGAGGAAGGAGCGCAAGCACAAATCGAACGCTTTAAGCACCACGTATCCCAGGCCAATGATGCCTATCGGCGTGAGCAATTGGCCGCCGATGAACTGCGCAAGGCCGAAGCGCTCAGCCAGGCGGAGGCGGACGAGCGTCGGCGAAAGACCACGAAGCGGCTAAGATTCTGACTCGTCTGTCGCGCGAGCGCCCTAACCAATAAGGATTGAGACGACTTCAGAAGTCGTTTCAATCCATTGTTCAAGAAGCCCGGCTGGATTGGCACGGACGTTGCTCTTTAAGAGGGGATTGCTTCGAGAAGGAGAAGGGAACCGAAACCCCGTGAGTTATG
>JAUYJC010000325.1 GCA_030688735.1 Deltaproteobacteria bacterium | reverse complement strand
CGAGGTTCTCAACCGGATGAAGGTGACCTTCGACGGACCGTCACGATTGACAACTGTCGACTAGAACACCGGAGCCAGCCCATACAAACTTATCCATCTTTCCGAAACCGCGGTCACTGGCGACCGTGGGTCGTTCAAATCGTTCCAGCCGTTCAAGTCGTTCAAAACGTTTAGCCCGTCAAACCCATTCAAGGGACAAAGCGCTTGGGCTCCTTTTCCTCCTTAAAACCCCGCCTTCCCTTCACTCAAATGTTTTCGGAAATCCGGAAATGTGGTACTGCTGGATTAGAATCCGGGGACAAATTGAGATGGCCCCTTGATCGAGCGCTACTTTCGCGGCGGCGCGCCGAGCACCAAGGAGCGCCTGCGCTTGCTCGCCGTCGCCGCCGATATGATCATGAGCCCCTTCGGCAAGCGCAGCCAACTCTACGAGCGCCTGCAGAGCGGCGAGCTCGACCGCATGCGCCAGCGTCTCTACAATCAATACAAAGACCCCGCCCCGGCGGAGCGGATAATGCGATTTATTAAAGGATGATGACGAAAAGAATAGCGGAGTATTCTTCTTTTCGCTCGCTGAGGTAAATACTGGACTTATCCCCTTAACCTCCTCGCTAGGGTGCCATCCGTCCAATGTGAGTCGCGCGTTGCAAAAGCGGAGAAGCAACGTTTGAGCAAGAATCGCAAGTCTGACACCGATCCCTGACACCGATCCAGCTCGATAGCGAGTCGGACAAAGAAAATCAGCCCCATTCGCCATTTTTGGCCTGCTTTGAGTACAGTACTTGCCTGTCACGCCCATGACGTTGTAGACTCGACCTGTCGCCCTGGATTCGAGAGCATCTTTGGCAAACAAGTCTAATAGTAGCAACCAGGTCATCTCGCTTCCAAAGGGCGGCGGTGCCCTCCATGGTATCGGCGAGACGTTCTCTCCCGACCTGCACACCGGAACGGGCAACTTTTCCGTGCCTATCGCGCTTCCACCGGGGCGCAGCCAATTCCAATCCCAATTAAGTCTTGTTTACAGTACTGGCAATGGGAACGGTCCGTTTGGATTGGGCTGGGGGCTGAGCATTCCCGGCGTCAGCCGCAAGACGTCCAGGGGGATCCCGCGTTATGTGGACGAGGACGATACGTTCTTGCTTTCTGGTGCCGAGGACTTGGTGCTCGTTGCGGAAATGGCGGGGGCGAAGCGCTATCGCCCGCGTACCGAAGGGTTATTTGCACGCATCGAGCATCGCCGGGATACGCTCACGGATCACTGGGAGGTTCGCAGCAAGGATGGCTTGGTTAGTGTGTACGGGACCCCGCGCAGTGTCCAGGACGATCCAGCAACAATCGCCAATCCGGAGAATCGAGGGCAGATTTTCCATTGGCAACTCACCGAGACCCAAGACCCATTTGGGAATGTTATCCGTTACGACTATGAGCGGGATTTAGGCGATACGTCCGACCACCTTTGGGATCAGCTCTACCTCAAGCGGATACGCTACGTAGACTATACCGATTCGCAAGCAGGCGAGAAATTCCTCGTCTCGGCGACGTTTAACTACGAAGAACGGCCAGACCCTTTCTCGGAATACCGTCCTGGGTTTGAAATCCGCACGACCCGTCGCTGCACCAGCATCGAGATTCGCACCCACGCCGACCGCGAACGCGTGGTTCGCGTCTATCGCTTAATTTACCTTGATCAACGCGGACTACCGATTGAACAACTTCCCCTGAACTCGGTATCCCTGCTCAATCAAGTGGTCGTCGAAGGTCACGACGGCGAGCGGCGCGAGTCGCTGCCACCGCTGGAATTCGGCTACACAGCATTCGAACCGACGCAGCGGCGCTATCAACCCTTTGGCGGATCGAGACCAGAACGCTCGCTAGGACACCCGGAATACGAGTTAGTTGATTTATTCGGCAACGGTTTACCCACGGTGTTGGAGATCAACGAACAAGTACGCTATTGGCGTAATCGAGGTAATGGTCAGTTCGACCTCGTGCGTACCATGGAGACGGCTCCAGCGGGTGTCAAATTGAGCGATCCGGGCGTACAACTGCTCGACGCCAATGGTAATGGGCGGGCCGATCTGATGGTGATCGATGGGCTACGCAATGGCTATTACCCGCTAACCTTTGACGGGCAGTGGAACGAGCGCGGATTCGTGCGTTACCGCAGCGTGCCCACTGTCGATATCGACGCGCCGGACGTGCGGCTCATGGACCTCGACGGCGACGGGGTCACAGACGCACTCCGCACTGGTCCCCAATTCGAGCTTTACTACAACGACCCCGACGATGGTTGGTCGGCTATCGAGATGCGCGAGCGCACAGCCAGCGACGATTTCCCCAATGTCAGCTTTGAAGACCCCCGCGTCAAACTCGGGGACATGACCGGCGACGGCCTTCAGGACATCCTCCTTATTCACAATGGGCGTGTCGAGTATTGGCCTTATCGAGGTTACGGCCGATGGGGCCGCCGCGTCGCCATGCGCAATAGCCCGCGGTTTGAAGACGCCGCCTTCTTCCCCGGCATCGGCTTCGACCCCAAGCGGGTATTGCTGGGCGATGTGGATGGCGACGGCGTGGCGGATCTCGTCTACGTCTCGTCCGGGCATGTCACCGTCTGGATCAACCAAGACGGCAACGCCTGGAGCGATCCCATTGTCATTCACGGCACCCCGCCGGTGACCGACGCGACGGCCGTTCGGCTGGCCGACATGCTGGGCACCGGCACCGACGGCATTCTGTGGTCCTACGATTTCGGTGCGTTTCCCGACAGCACCTACAAGTTCCTGGATCTGACGGGCGGAGTCAAACCTTATGTGCTCGATCAGATGGACAACCACATGGGCGCGGTGACCAGAGTGTATTATGCCGCCTCGACCCGGTTCTACGTGGAGGACGATGAGCGACCCGAGACGCGCTGGCGAACGCCACTCCCCTTTCCCGTGCAGGTCGTGGCGCGCGTCGAGGTGATCGACCAAATCTCCCACGGCAAGCTCACGACCGAGTATCGTTATCACCACGGCTACTGGGACGGGACGGAGCGCGAGTTTCGCGGCTTCGGCATGGTGGAACAATTCGACACCGAGACCTTCGCCGAGTATCACGCAGTTGGTGCCCATGGGCCAGACACACGGTTCGAGCCGGTACTCGACAAGCACTTCTCCCCGCCCCTCCTCACCAAGACCTGGTTCCACCAGGGGCCGGTGGATGAGGAGACGGGCGATTGGCAAGAACTGGACTGGTCGCCGGACTACTGGCCGGGTGATCCTCAGGCCCTGGCGCATACAGACGCGGTCAATGCGTTCCTGCACACCCTGGCCGATCCGCGCCACCGGCGCGATGCCCTGCGGACATTGCGCGGCAGCACACTCCGGTCTGAACTCTATGCCCTCGACAGCACGGACCGCCAGAACCGCCCCTACACCGTGACAGAACAGGCATATGGCTTGCGCGAAGAAATCCCGCCGGAGAGTGGCGATGCGCAGCGCCAGAGAATCTTCTTCCCACACCCCTTGGCTCAACGCACCACGCAATGGGAGCGCGGCGACGAACCGATGACGCAGTTTGGATTTACCGACGACTACGACGCGTACGGGCAGTCGCGCCGGCAAGTCAGTTTGGGTGTACCACGCCATCGGGACTATCGCGCCACCGCGCCGGCAGGAGAGCCCTATCTGAGCACGGCCGCGGAAACCCAGTACGCGCAACGTGACGAGGCGCAGGGGTACATGGTGAATCGCGTTTTCGGCAGTGCGAGCTTTGAGATACTAAACGACGGCAGTGCAACCGTGTTCGAGCTCTACCGTCAAATCCGCGAAGGCACAGCAGCGCGTAAGCTGATTGGGCAGACGTTCAACTACTACGATGGCGACGCATTTGTCGGCATGCCACTCGGTCAGCTCGGAGACTTCGGTGCATTGGTGCGCGCCGAATCGTTGATGTTGACCGAGGATATTCTTCGTGACGCCTATCGTGATCCCGCGAACCCTGATCCACCGGATATTCCGCCCTATTTGCGGCCAGAAGGTATAACGAGTTGGCCGCCGGACTATCCACAGGAGTTCCGCGATAGCACGCCCGTGCTGGCCGGCTACACGTTTGCGGACGGGTCAGATCACCGCACGAGAGGCTACTTCGCCCACGCCTCGCGCGTCGCGTTTGATTTTCAGATGCAAGGTTTGCCGCGTCGCGGATTGCCGGTGACGATGCGTGACCCGCTCGACAACGAAACCACGATTGCCTACGACGATCCCTTTCATCTGCTACCGGTGCAAGTGACGGATGCAGTAGGCCTCACCGTGAGAGCCGAGTATGACTACCGTGTTTTGCAAGCGCGAATGGTTACGGATGCCAACGGCAACCGCGGTGCGGCGACCTTTAGCCCCTTGGGTTTGGTCACCGCCACCACCGTGATGGGCAAGGAAGGCGAACAGGCCGGCGATACGCTCGAAGCCCCGGGCAGTCGCCTCGAATACGACTTCTTCGCTTTCATGAATCGCCAGCAGCCGGCATTCCTCCGCAGCATCGTTCGCCAGCATCACGTTACAGAGACCGACGTACCGCTGCCGAAGCGGGACGAGACAATCGAAACTGTCGAGTATTCCGATGGCTTCGGCCGGCTGCTGCAAACGCGAACGCAGGCCGAGGATGTCCTGTTCGGCGATCTGAGCTTCGGCGGCGGCATCTTGTCCGCCGATCAGTCCATTGTCACAGGGGATGCGGTCGTCAGGCGACAGACGGCGGGCGATCCGCAGAATGTGATTGTCAGCGGTTGGCAGGTATATGACAACAAGGGCCGCGTCGTCGAAAAGCACGAGCCTTTCTTTGCGACAGGCTGGGACTATATCGCACCGAACGTAGCCCAGATGGGGCAAAAAGCCACGATGTTCTACGATCCGCGCGGCCAGATGATCTGCACACTCAATCCCGACGGATCGGAGCAGCGGGTGATCTACGGAATTCCAGCAGACCTTACCAACCCGGAGCAATGTGCTCCCACCCCTTGGGAGGCCTACACCTATGACGCGAACGATCTGGCGTCAGTGAGTCAGGGGCCAGATGCCGCATCGCTCGCCAATAGCGCACCGGCGACCCATCATTTCACACCATCGAGTATCGTGATTGACGTCCTCGGGCGCACGAGTGAGGCGATTGCGCGCAATCGCGACGCACCGGATGACCCAGGCGACCCATTGCCGCCTATCCAGGAGCTTCGCACACAATCGACGTACGACATTCGCGGGAACGTACTCACAGTGACGGACGCACTGAACCGCGTTGCCTTTCGTTATACCTATGATCTCGCCAACCGTCCCTGGCGCATCGACAGCATCGATGCAGGACTCCGCCGCATGGTGATAAACGTGCTGGGCAACGAAACCGAGGGGCGGGATAGCAAAGGGGCGCTCATCCTCCAGGCCTATGATCGCCTGCACCGACCGACCCGCCACTGGGCACGCGATGATGCCGGCAGTCCGATCAGCTTGCGGCAACGGATGGAGTATGGCGACGCCAGCATTCCAAACCAGGCCGCATCAGAGCGCGCGGCGATGCGAGACAGAAACCTCTTGGGGCAACTCCTTCGCCACCATGATGAAGCCGGGCTCACGACGGTGACAACGGTGGACTTCAAAGGCAACGTGCTCGACAAATCCCGCCGCGTCATCGCCGACGCGCCGATCCTCGCGGTCTTTGAGCAGGCGCCGGCCAACGCTTGGCAGGTCACACCCTTCCAGGTCGATTGGGAACAGGGGCCGCAACAAACGCTCGCCAACCGCGAAAGCGAGCTACTGGAGGCCGCCGCCTATCAGACCACATCGAGCGTCGATGCCCTGAACCGCATCAAGCGAATGCAGTTCCCACAGGACGTGGAAGGCCGGCGCCGCGAGCTGCGAGCGGAATACAATCGCGCGGGCGGACTGGAACAGGTGTGGCTGGACGACATTCTGTATGTCGAGCGCATCGCCTACGATGCCAAGGGCCAGCGCACGCTTATCGCCTACGGCAACGGCGTGATGACCCGCTATGCCTACGACCCGTACACGTTTCGTCTCAAGCGCCTGCGTAGCGAGCGCTACTCGAAACCAGACGATCTCAGCTACCGCCCGGGCGGCGAGGCCCTGCAAGACTATGGTTACGACTACGATCTGGTTGGCAACATCCTCGGCATTCGCGACCGGGCGCCCGTTAGCGGCATCCCCAACAATCCAGATGCGATAAGCGCGGTTGATTCGACTCTGGCGCAGCTGCTGATCAGCGGCAATGCACTCAACCGCCGATTCGACTACGACCCCATCTATCGCCTGCTCTCCGCAACGGGCCGAGAGTGCGATCGCCCGCCCGACGGACCGCCTTGGGTCGATCAGCCCCGATGCACAGATTTGACTCGGACGAGAGCTTACACGGAGCGGTACCGCTACGACGCGATGGGCAACATGTTGCGCCTGGAGCATCGCAATGAACCCGGCGGTTTCACGCGAGAGTTCACGGTGGAGTCAGCCAACAACCGCTTGCGCCGCATGGAGATCAGCGACGCCGATTACGACTATGCTTTTGATGCCAACGGCAACATGCGCTCGGAGACGACCTCACGCCATTTTGAGTGGAATCACGCCGACCAGATGAAGGCCTTCCGCACCCAGACCGAAGGCGTCGAGCCCTCGGTCCATGCGCACTACCTCTACGATGCCACTGGTCAGCGCGTGAAGAAGCTGTTGCGCAAGCAGGGCGGGGAGATCGAGGTCACCCATTACATCGACGCGACGTTCGAACATCACCGCTGGGACAGTGGCGCGCAGGCCAACGAGAACAACCATGTGCATGTGATGGATGACATGCAGCGGATTGCACTCCTGAGGCTTGGCGACGCACATCCCGACGATCGGGGGCCTGCTGTGCAACTGCAACTGGGCGATCATCTTGGGAGCAGCAATGTGGTTGTTGATTTAAGCGGTGCATTGATCAACCGTGAGGAATGCACTCCGTATGGAGAGACGAGTTTCGGCAGCTTTGCCAAGAAGCGGTATCGGTTTACGGGGAAGGAGCGGGATGAGGAGAGTGGGTTGAATTATCACGGCGCGAGATATTATGCGCCGTTGAAGGGGAGGTGGGTCAGCGTCGATCCCGAACAGTCCCGGTTCCCGGACTGGAGCTCTTTCTGTTATTCCGTTGCGAATCCCATGGGGTATGTGGATCCGACTGGTACTGAGGCGGAGCCTGACAACTTCACCGTCTCCGTCGATCCCGAGACGGGATTTCCCATAAACCCGGAATCAGATTTGTACAGCACCACAGTCACTGGCTGTAGATCGTCACTCCAATGCACCAATGCCGTTGGCGGTTTTCTCGACCCTGGTCCACCTCCACTCGGTTCAGATAGCCCCGGAGCCGTGGTGTCGAGTGTCGCAGCAGGAGCTAAGGTAGTGGCGAGCTTGCCCCGATGGCTGGATGCCACGAGGGTCTGGTCCAACAGGTTCCACTCTTGGGGGCTTGATCGCGCTCCGCAATCGTTGGCGCGCGTCTACATGCGAGCAGGCGGAGCACTAGAGAGGTTCGGCGGGTCTCTCCAATGGATCAGAGATATCGCCCATCGTAGCCCCGGAGTCAGCCACTGGAGCGGAACCGCTGCACTCTTGGATCTCGGACTCCGCGCGGTGGGAGCGCCAAAGAAAGTAACCGAGGTTACCGGAGTTCTGGCAGAGGTAAACGCTCCTGCCACGGTGTTCGCGGGATACATTGCGGGGGGGAGCAGCATCCAGGCGCTGATGAACCACGGTCGGGACGCAGGGCCCGTGATCCAACGTCGCAACCTCTCCCATAAGCACGGAACGACAGTCCAGGGATTGTCGTTCATCATCACATTGATCTTCGGAAGCGATGAGCAGCAAGCGGAAATGGCCGAGATGATTACGAGCGACGAGGCCCGTCGAGGTGACTATGGGTTTGCTGTAAAACTTGGACGAATACTCAATGAGCGCTTTACTTCAGATGAATTTACGCTGAACCCATTGGAAGCAGAAATTTGGGATAAAGCCCTTTTTCGTAACTACGACCCTGTTCCTATGCAGTGAGTCAAAAGTGGAGTCCCTGTTACTGTTAATCGGGGACTACGAATTTCTAAATGACGCAAACTCACATATGTCAGAGTGACCAAAAAAACCACGATGAGGATCACGTTGGAGTTCCTTCATCAATCCAACGTGCGATGAATGGTGGATGCACGATTTATCGGCGAGCTGATCTCGCGGGCGGAACGTATCGTTCACCGTAAATCTCGGTTGACGGAATCGAACCCTGATGGTGAATTTGAATTGAGGCAAATTAAGAACACACGATGAACCCGGTCGTGATTGCAATGTGCCACTCGAAAGGAGTAATCAAATGCCACCAATCGGAGTTTTACTCAATCGCGGAAACACGGGCGCTAATGTCCGTGAATTGCACAATCAATTAATCGCGGTCGGTGCGGTAATTGCTCCTGGCGAACAAACCGCGACGAATTTCGGCGATTCCACCGTGGCCGCCGTCCGGGTCTTTCGCGAACGGTACGGCTTGCCGGCCGGGGATACAGTAGATCTACCGACTGGGCGGCTGATGCACGTGGCGTCCCAGTTCGCCGAGAGCGGCGATCGTGTAGCCCTGCGCGCGGCGGTTCGCGAAGCTGCGGCCGCTACGGACAACAGCCAACCGCAAGAACTTTACTGGCTCGCCCGCTACGCGACTCTCGCCGGAGACTATCAGACGGCCCACTCCATCGCCCTGCTTATCCCCGACCATGGCGGCGCAAGAGGCGTCCTCGAACCCCTTTTGGAGTTGCCCGTGCCCGCATCTCCGCAACCACGCCCGCCCGAGGTGCCGTATCCTGAGAACTTTTATGCCTATCGACGCCCGTGGGTGGACCCTTCCGCTGTCGAGCGCGTCGCTTTGGAGTGGCCGAATCTCCAGCCCACGCAGTTCAATCCCGCACAGGGCGTTGGTGGTCCAGCGGCGATCGCCGCGTTGCGCTACTGGAACGAGGGGAACAACCACTTCAACCGGCGTCGCTATGCCGCTGCGATTGCTGCCTACGATGCCTGCCAGGATGAGGTCCTCTCTTACTTCGACAAATTCTATTTGGACCAAGTAGAGCTCCCAGCCGGCGATCGTACGACTCGATTGGTTGCGCTCATAAAACGTCTCTACGTACTTCGAGACAAGCGTGTGGCTTTTTGGGATTTCTTTCAAAGGCGTCGCGAGCTGCTGGCCTTGGCCGAGTTGGAAGAACACGATCGGATCGTGCCCGGAAATGCATACGACAGCGCCGTGATCTTCGCGCAGAATCAACTAGGGGATCCGACCCTTCCTCCCGACCCCAACCCGAACCCCACCTCGCCCCAGAGCATCAACCAACGCATCGCGAAGGCCTTCCGAGAGAGGAATCTCGATGCTCCGCTCGTCACTGTGGCGTTCGTGCTTGTGCCGCTAGCACGGGCCGAAGCGAACCGTGCTCGCCGACAGTATGACGCGGCACTTCGCGACCTCACATGGGTCTTGAATTCGGTACTTGTCCGGCGGATCGCACCAACCCTGGGCGACCCAGGGCCGTTTCGGTATGTGTTCGCTCGCCTCGCGTGTGAGTTTATCGAGTTACCGTTCGCGAAATTGCTGCTCGCCGAAACCATGCTGGACAAGGCGGACGGAGAGTACAAAGCACGGATTGGTGCGGAACCGGCACCAGCTGCCGATGTGACCGCCTATCAGGGCTTGAAAGCGGCACAGACTTATCTCGCGATCAAGGATCAATTCAACGCTGAGGGGGAATACGTTGCACGGGTGGACGCCAGCCGTGAACACCTTGCGGAACAAATCGAGCTGCGACTCGCAGTCAACGATACTCGTAGCCCAGAGTTTCAGCTTTTGGGAAAGGACATCCTTGTTCCCACGCTCAAATCATTCGGAGACACGCTTCCAGGACTGGATCGGCGGGCGAAGGCCCACGAGCCACTGCTGAAGTTCACGCTGCTGGAAGGCCAGGTCATGCGCGAGACTAATCCGCGTGTGTATGCCGCATTGCTAACTGCGGCGGCCCGTCTGGAGCAACTGAGAGCTGGCTTTAATTATCTGGGATACCTGGACAGCTACGTTCCGCCCTGGCGCTTTCAATTCCTGCTCGAACGCGCAAGGTACTTTGCCGAGCATGCCAAGAACGCCCAACGAGAATATTTGAACTTCCTGAGCAACGCGGAACGTGAAGAGTTCCAGGAGTTGAGCACTTCGCAAAACGTCGAGATGGAAAAGAGCAACGTGCGAATCGAGACGGCGCGAGTAGATCAGGTGGGGTTGGAGGTAGCGGCTTCGCAACAGAGCAAGGAGTTGGCAGAGCTGACCGCTGTGGACGCGAAAAGGCGGCTTGATAAATACAGGGAGTTTGATGACTATGCTGATGAGCTGTTCGGGACTGTTGGAGATTATGAGCCCGTGGAACATGTGTCCAAGGCGCTTGGGGATAATTGGTGGGATCGGTATCTGGAGCAAGGCTACGCAGCGGCAGGCGATTTCTTTTCCCGCGGAGCTGTGTCTGGTCGGAAACACGTTCTCGTGGCTAACGCACAACGGGATGTAGAAAAATTCAACCTCGATTTAGCGGAAGGTGAAGCTCTTAAAGCCGTGGACGTTGCAACAGCGCAACTGAATGCCGCGGCCGCTGGTTTGGTTATAGCGGGCTTGCAGCGTCAGGCCGCGCTCTTACGCCATGAGTTTGCCCTCCAGAATCTCGAATTTCTCCGCAATCGCGTCCTGAATGCCGAGTTGTGGTATCGCTTGGTTGCCGGCATTCGGAGTGTCAGCGAAACCTACTTGCGTTACAGTGTCGAGCTTGCCTTCCTCGCCGAGCAAGCCTATGAGTTCGAGGCGGACAAGCGCATCAACGTGATCCGCTTTGACTATGATCTCAGCGAGGTGGGTGATTTTCTCGCCGCCGATTTCCTGATGCGCGACCTCGACACACTGGAACAAGACCTGGTCGTCACGCAGCGCCAACGTCAGCAGCAGGTGCGCTACGTACTGTCCATGGCGCGTGAGTTCCCGCAAGCGTTACAGGATATCCGCGATAACGGTAAGACCACGTTCAGTCTGCGGTTGGAACAACTTGAGAAACGGTTCCCTGGTTTGTACAACCTGCGCATCGGGGCCGTGGATGTGCTACCGGTCGCATTGATGGACTCCACCCGCTTCAGCCTTGAATTTACCCACCTCGGCACGAGTCAGGTGCGGCTGAAGGCACAGCCGGATACGCTGCCCGGGACAACGAGCTCCTCTCCCTTGAATACCAACGATCTGCCGGTTCCGGCAGGTGGGTGGTTGGCCGAGTTGCAGGATGAGTGGCCGATCAAGTTGCGCGTCACAGGCCCGGAGACCGCTGTCTACTCTGGCATGAGCCGGCAGGAGGCGAACGCCGTGTTTCCGTTTGCGACAACCAGCCAGCGACATGCATTTGAAGCCCTGGGTGCCGCTGCCGCATGGCAGGTGGATTTCACCGCCCGCGAGAATCAAGTGGTGCCGGAGACCCTTGCCGATTTGCTGATTACTTTCACGATGTCGGGTTACCACGATCCCGAGCTACGCACCGCCATTGATGCGGCTAAGCCCCAGACAACCGCGTTAATCAGCTTCTTGTCCGCGCGACAGAACTTCCCGGACGCCTTTTACGAGTTCAGCCGAACGGGCCGGATGGTGTGGAAGGTGCCCCGCGAAATCTTGACGTTAACGGGCGAACTCGGCCGCTTGCGAAATATTGGCTTTAGTCTACGGCCCGGTGTGCCGAACGTACACTTTAGCCGGCTCATGACGCGGTTACGGTTAAGTTTCAGGGTCGACGAAAGTGCTGGTGTTGCAAGCGGAGTCACGGTGCTGACGGCAATTCCAGAAACATCGGTGACGCAGACCGGCCCCTTGACAGTGGCCGTACGCGCCGCCATGGACGGCGCTTCCGAGCTGGCGTGGGATTTCGGCGATGGCACTCCGATCCTGCGCACTGTTCGAAGCGGCGCAACGCCAATAGCGCCCGCCGAAGGTACCCACACTTACGCCAAACCCGGTCGTTATGTGCTCAAACTGCGCTGTGTCAAGAATGGCTCTTTGTCGGAATTTCGCGTTAGTGTCGTGGTTTCGCGAGACCAAAAATTGGGCGATCCCTTAATCGTCCACTTACCCGGCGTCAACTTCGATACCACGGCAAGAACGATCACTATTACAACGGGAGGCGCTGTCCTTCAGGCTGGGCGCATACTCTGGCGGGTGGGTGATTTAACAGCGGAAGGTAACAGCGCAACGTTTGCACTGAAACCAGGAAACCACACTTTGGAATTCGCGGCGGTACGAAGCCTCAACTTTAAGGCATATAGCGCGCAGCGCTACGTGAACGATTTAACTCCGCTTTCGTTGCGGGGGCTCAACGCCACGACCAACCGTACGTTTGACCAAGACGGTGTCGAAACCAACGGCACAGGAACGCCACAGCTACCCGCCCGTAATGAACTGGCCAAGCGCTTGTTCAACAGTGGCGAAATTTCACCAGCAGACGATTGGTTCTTCGAGTTGATCCCTCAAGAAATCTTGGGGGTTCCGGATGGAACTGCTATCGGCGCAGAAGAGCTAGATCTTAGGGAGTAGGAATTTACTAAAATACCATTTATAATGTTTTCATACCGCATAAACGGAGGCGATGCGTATGAAGACAACGACCCTGGCACGCAATGGTGTGTCTACGGAAATGGTGGGCTTAATTTCGCGTTTGGTTGACTTGATTCCTGGGCCAGCGCGACGGTGTGCGATGGGTGATGTAACGCTATTGCTGCTCGAGGGCAAGCATCGCGTTGCCGAGAATGTGTTTGGTTGGAGTCGGACCGCTGTTGAAGTGGGCATCAATGAATTTCAAACCGGCATTTCGTGCGTGAACGACATATCCACCCGAGTCAAACCTAAAACAGAAGAGAAGAACCC
>JAUYJC010000314.1 GCA_030688735.1 Deltaproteobacteria bacterium | reverse complement strand
TAGAAGTCCGGTTTGTTATGGATCAGTACTCGAATTCACTAACACAATTAAGCGGGAGGGCACACGCCCGTGGGCTGTGCCGGAACACGGCGGTACACGAGCGTTAGGTGATTACCGGTACTGTGGAAATCGAGGCTAGGTTTGATAGCTCTGCGCTACTTGGACTGGCCGGCACAGCCGGATGGATTGCCACCGGAGTTGCGCGAGGCGCTTGGCGTCGAGGGTACGCGCGCCGTGACTTTTTACGCTTACGATCTAGGTGGCTTCATCGATCGGGAATGGTTGTGGCGCATTGACGCCAAGCCCGATCTCGTCGCACAGGTCATTTCCAGCTTTGAGCTGCGCCGCGCCGGTGCGGTGCCGCCGGCCTTCTGGCGCATGGCGCCGCACTATTGGCCGCGCTCGATGCCCGCCGGCGCCGAGGCGTTTCAGAGCCCGTGGTTCTCGGCGGATGGACGAGGGCGCGACGGCGCGCATTATTTTTTGTTGTACGATAAAATGCATGAACGCGCGTTTGTCTGGTACAAAAACAATTTCTGACTGGTGCGGGTTTTTAGAGTTGCCATTACTGGTTTAGCAAGAATGAAACGTCATCGGCTGTTCCATTTGAGTTTGTTGCTAGCAGCGCTGGCATGGTGCTCTCGCCATGAAGCCGCAGCCGATTCCTGGGCGGCGGCGCAAGTGAAAGAGGGGTTCAGCACGTCGCGTGATCATTTCGTACGGATCATACCCGGGGAAAGTTTGGGCGACACCGTCGGGTTTGCCGGCGAGGGAAAAGGCAAGTTCGCCAGGGCCGAGTTCTACCACCGCGGCCAGGATAGCTCCTACAGATTGGCCGCGCGGGCGACGCTGTCCAATCCGATCGCGCCGGTCGAGTTCTTTGTCTCCGATGACGGCCGTCTAGCGACTCTCGATAATTGGCACAACCTCGGATACGGCAAGGTGGTGTCGTTGTACGACTCGAAGGGGCAACCGCTTCGCGCCTATGAGCTGAGCGACTTGTTTCAGGCCGATGAAATCAGTGCTTTCCAACACAGCGTCTCGTCGATCCACTGGCGCAAGGGCCCGGCGTATATTCGGCAGGACCAGAAAACGCTGCTGATGACGATCAAAAGCGGTGGCGATTTTCTCTTTGGCTTGGAAACCGGTCTTTACAAATACTGCGAATATCATGAAACGATTTACCGCTGCCGCAATCGCAATCAGCCCAGACAATGGCTGCCCAACGACCAACTGCCGCTGTTCCGTTAACGTCTCTCTCGGGGGTGGTAGAAATCCATCGCTCCTTCTCGCCGGATCGCCGGGGTCTGACATAACACTCGATTCCGCTGAAAAACCTGCCGTTCATCCTTCGAGCGCCTCAGGACGAACGGAGGAGCGTTTGAAATCATTGGAGATTTTCCGTTCATGCTGAGCCTCGTCGAAGCATTCAAAGGGTTTTTCAGCAGAATCACACTCTGCGTGTCCAGATGAATTGCTGTCGTGATCCATAGGGTGACTCTCATTTGATAAGGGAAGTCCCACTCCGCCTTAGGCGGATGGCCTTGGGGGCGCTCGGACGGAAGTTGATCCAGATCGTGATGCACGACGTAAGTGCGATCACATATTCTACTCATTTCGGCCGAACACTCCGAAGGATCGTGTCCAGCTCTTGCGCCGGGCGTTTTAGGAAACGATGAATGACGCGGAATTTCTTGCCGGTCCCAGTGCCAGACTTCCGATATTTGCGTTTACGAAAGGTCAGCGTCATTGTTTCGTGTTTTCGCAATTGCGAAAACACGAGAAACGTTGCGTTGCGCGGAAGAAGTGAGAGCCATTGTTTCGCCCTTTCAGCAGCCGCATGTCATAGCGTCTTGGTGCCGATGACGATCTCGTTTTCGCGCCCAGGCTTCTCTTATTTCCCCCGTGATCATATTTTCGTCTTTTCGCAATTGCGAAAACATGATAATAGTCGCGTCCGTGGATGAGGCGGAATACAGACAATCACGGCTCTGCCGGCTTCTGGGGAATCCCATTGCCTTTACGGTCGTCAGTCTCTTGGCTGAAGGCAAAGAGATGAACACGAGCGAGATCGCGAAGGCCGCGGGGCGAAGCGTCTCTCGCGTCAGCAATATTTTGGCCGCCTTGAGGCTTGCCGAAGTGGTGCGCTATCAAACCGAAGGAACCCGGGCGCAATACCGGCTCAAACATCCGCGCGAGACACGAAAAATATTCGCCGCGTTGTCGGGATTTGTGAAGACCGCCTCCCCGACCCACCATTAACGTCATTGTTTCGTGTTTTCGCAATTGCGAAAACACGGGCGTGAGGGCCGGGACTTTACCTTTTACATTTTTAAACGCTGCACCGCCTAAACCATTTTCTAAGCTCTGCATGTTTCCCTAGTTCTTCTTCCTTGAGCGATCACGAACGCAATCACTAACCCGTTAGCTCCCTAACTCACTCGACCCGCGTCTTGCCAAACGAGTTTGAAGACGATATTCGGCGCTTGGGCCGTTCGGAAAGCGGAGGTCAGTACGATGTATTACGGTGCGCGGAGAATCGCCGGGTCGGTCAAACCCACCAAATCATGGTCGATGGGCCTTCGCGGAGTTTACTGACGTGTACCAGATGGAACGGATTTCGAGGCCGAGGTCGAAGCCAAGTTCAACACCGTGATTGAAAACATTACCGGCAAGATAAGATGACTCGTATGGCAGCGACTCGGCTAAAAATCTTCATCAGCAGCGTGCAGAAAGAGTTCGCGCAGGTGCGCCGGGACTTAAAGGCTTTTCTGCTCGGCGACGCGGTCCTGCATCGATTCATCGGCGAGGTCTTTCTCTTTGAAGATCTTCCCGCCAAAGATCGGCGCGCCGACGAAGTTTACCTGGAAGAGGTCGAGCGCTGCGATATCTATCTCGGACTCTTCGGATTCGAATATGGCTACGAAGATGAGAATGGCGTGTCCCCCACCGAACATGAATACAATCATGCCACCCGTCGCAAAAAGACTCGGCTCATCTATGTGTGGGGGACCGACGATAAAAAGCGCACGCCTAAGATGCGCCAACTGGTCAGCAAAGCCAGCGGCCAGCTGATCCGCCGCCGGGTCGACGACGTTAGCGCGTTGACGTCCGAGGTCTATGCCAGTCTTGTGGATCATCTGGACGGCATGGGCGCCCTTCGTGTCCCGCCGTTCGACACTTCCGCCTGCGACGGCGCCACGCTCACGAGAATAGGACTTGGATGCCCCGCCCTTTGGGCGGGGAGGAAAAGTCCTCCCGCCGGAGGCGGGCCAGTGATACAAGTGCCGCATGGCAGTCAAACGAACCAGTCATGCGGTCTACGATACAAAATACCATTTGGTGTGGACGCCCAAATATCGAAGTGGGTGCTGCGCGGAGATTTGCGGCGACGAGTCGAAGAGCTGTTTGAGGAGATTGCGCAGGACTTTGGGTTTGAGATCGATACGATGGAAGTAGCGGTGGACCACGTGCATATCTTTCTGGATTTTCCGCCGTGCTACGCGATTGCGAAGGTAATGGGGATTTTGAAAAGTATCTCGGCTAGTCGGGTGTTTGAGGAATTCCCCGAGATCAAGAAACAACTGTGGTCGGGGGAGTTGTGGGAAGACGGCTACTTTGCGCGCACGGTGGGAGACCATGTAACCGCAGAAGTGATTCGGCGCTACATCCGGCATCATAAACAAGAGCAAGGGCGTCAATTGAAATTGTTTTAATGTCTTCAAAAAAGCCCCGCCCTTTGGGCGGGGAAATTTACTAATCTCTCACGCGAACGCATCGAGTGGTTTTTGCAGACCGCCCGCCGCGAGCGCGGCTTTCCTCTTAAAGGAAACACCCAAACAAAAGCGCTGATCACCCATCTTGACTTGCTCGATGGCGCCAAACCTGCCAACGCGGCGATGCTTTTGTTCAACATCGCACCGGCCACCTACGAGCTTCCGCCCGCCGCCATTGGCGAGGCGATCATCAATGCTATCGCTCACCGCGATTACTATAGCAATGCGTCTGTCGAAGTACGCCTGTTCGCCGATCGCTTAGAAGTTTGGAATCCTGGCAGGCTGCCAGGATCGCTCACTTTGGAGGGGCTCCGGCACGATCACCCCTCGATTCCCACCAACCCGCTGGTTGCGGAATCGCTTTACTTAACTCGCTACATCGAAAGGGTAGGCTCAGGTACCCAGACCATGATCGAGCTTTGCCGCGAAGCCGGTTTGCCTGAGCCTGATTTCGAACTGCGTCAAGGTTTTTTCGTCATCACGCTGTGGCGCGAATGGTTGACGGACGAGGCGCTGGCCGGGTTCGGATTGAATGAACGTCAAATCAAGGCTGTGGGGGCTCTCAGACACGAAGGGCGATTGAGCAACACCCTCTACCAAAAGGCTACTGGAGCGAGCCGCCCTACCGCCATCCGTGACTTGGAAGGCCTGGTGCGTTTGGGCGTTTTCGAGCGGCGGGGAGAAAAGCGCGGGACCTACTATATTTTTGGACACAAAATGACTCGGAAATGACTCTTATGACTCATTCCTCCGTCCCGATAAATGACTCAGAAATGACTCATGGCAACTCGCCACGACGAGGGCGCGGGGGAGCTACAATGAGTTGTCTCGGGGGGGCTGGGAGAACACTCGGCGTGTCCAGATGAATTGCTGTCGTGATCCATAGGGTGACTCTCGTTTGATGAGGGAAGTCCCACTCCGCCTTAGGCGGATAGCTTGGCATAGGGGTCAAAACTTTTGTTGACAACTTTGTTGGGTGATGCCCGCCCGATCCCGAAACTTTGCATCGGATTCCATCCTGGACGTGACTCCATGACATGCCCAACCCACTGCTCAGTCAAGCGAGATTTTTGCCGCTTGGATAAAGCTTGACTGCCTCCCCGTTTGGAACTATGTCTTTCCCTAGCATGCTGCCGAAAAAGCCTCATCTGCCGATTGCCCTGAGCATGGTCGAAGGGTGCGCTCAATCGCCTCGCTGCAACGTACTAGCTTGCAAAGCGCAAGGGGCAAAGAGCAAAGAGTAAAAGGAGAACGCTTTGCGCCATGCCCTTAGCCCTTAGCGAACTTTCGCGCCTCGCGCCTCGCATCTGGGATCTTTTTGAGCTGCTTGTAAAGAAAGTATTTTAGCACTGTGTGAGCGATAAGGGTCAGGCGGATGAAACGAAACATATTTCCACTCCTTTTTGTTATTCTTGCCGTCGCTGCGTGTTGGTCCGTACCCGTTGCTAATGCGGCCCAGGCGAAAAAAATCCGTCTTGCTTTCAGCGCCCTCGCCTACGCCAACCCGCCGTTCTGGATCGCCCATGATCTGAAGCTCTTCGAAAAATACGGTCTCGAATCGGAGATTGTCTATGTCGGCGGCTCGCGGCCGATCCAGGCGATGCTCGGCGGTTCCATCGACGTGTCCCAAGTGGGCGGTGCTGCGGCGGTTGCCGCGGCGGCGCAGGGCGCGGAAATTTCAATTCTCGGCACGGTATTCAGCAGACTTACCTTTGCCATTCATGTCAGTCCGCAGATCAAGCAGATCGGCGACCTCAAAGGAAAGGTGTTGGCCGCCGGATCCATCGGCGGCAACAGTTATTTCGCCGGGCTGGTCTTCGCGAAAAATTTCGGCTGGGTAGCCAATCGCGACATCGGTATCGTTACCGCGGGCGGCTCTCCCGAGGTGCTCGCCGGTTTGCTACAGGGGAAGTATCAGGCGGGAGTGTTGACGCCGCCGACCTCGACCGCGGCGGCGAAGTCGGGCTTCCGCGAGATTTTTGATCTCGCCAGTCTTGATTTTCCTTTCCCGGTCATCTCGGTGGTCAGCACGCGCCGTTATATCGAAAGCAATCCGGATGTTATTCTTAATATCCTGCGGGCCACGTCCGAAGCGATCTACCTTTACAAGACGCGACCGGAACTGACCATTCCCGTGGTCGCGAGGTTCATGAGAGTTCCCAAGGATGACCCGGCGCTGCTTCAGTCCCAGCAAACCGTGGGACAACTGTTGAATCAGAATTTGCATCCTTCTCTAGAAGGAATAAGATTCGTGCTCGATTTCCTCGCGGAAAAACAGCCGGCGCTGAAGGCGAAAAATCCGGCGGACTTCGTCGATTTGAAATTTTTGCGCAAACTTGAGGAAGAAGGCTTCTTCAAGAAATTTTCCCGGAAGTAGGTACCCCCGATTATGCGAGTTGCCGACGCTGTCGTAAACATTTTCAAAACCGAAGGCGTGAAGTTCGTCGCCACGCTACCCGGCGACGACATTCTGCCGCTGTTCGACGCCTTTCACCAGAACGGGGAAATCCCGCTGATTTTGACGCGCCACGAACAGGCGACGGTTTTCATGGCCGACGGCTACGCGCGCAGCACCGGCAAGCCTGGCGTGGCGATGGTTACGAAGGGACCTGGGCGGTGCAACGCCTTTGCGGCCATCGTTAATGCGTTTACCGATTGCGTTCCCCTGGTGGTGATTTTCGGCCACAGTCCGCGCAAACAGCTCGCCAAGGGTATGTTGCAAGAGGTGCCGTACTTGGAAACTTTCGCCTCGATGGCCAAGTGGACCTTCAGCATTCCTTCGCCGGAGCGCGTGCCGGAGGTATTTCGCCGCGCTTTCACGCTTTGTCAGTCCGGCCGGCCGGGCCCGGTCATCATCGAAATTCCCCAGGACATCAGCATGGCGCAGGCGGAGATTCCGCCATACCAAAAAATGCGCCGGGTGCGCTTCGGCCCCGACCCCGACGACGTGGACAAGCTGCTCGAACTGATGCAGCAGGCGAAGAAACCACTCATCTATGTCGGCCGCGGCGCGCTCTGGGCGAGCGCGACGGACGACCTCGTTAAATTCGCCGAAGCCTATGCGATTCCCGTGATGGCGACGTTGCCGGCGAAAGGGGCGATGCCCGAAGATCATCCGTTATGCCTGGGTCTCGGCGGTTATCCGCGCGCGGTATATAGCACCGGGCAAGCGAAGAAATTCGCCGAGGAGGCGGACTTAGTCATTTCCCTGGGTTGCAGTTTCCGCCAGCACGCGACTTCGAGCTGGCTGCCCAAGCCGGCGCATGCCAAGCTCGTGCAAGTCGATATCGATCCGGCGGAGCTGCACAAGAACTATTGCGCCGATCTCGTCGTTCTCTCCGATATCAAACTATTTCTCCAGGCGATGTTGGGGCGCGGCCAGCAAAAATTGGGAAATTGGCGCAAGGGCATGGCGGGCGTCGTCGGCGAAGAGATTCGCGAATTGAAAAACCAGTGGATGGATTCATGGGGTCCGCGATTGCAATCTGAAGAAGTGCCGTTGAATCCCTATCGCGTTTGTTGGGACATCGCGCACCGGCTCGACCGGCGCAAGACGATTCTCTTGCACGATGCCGGCGTGACGCGCGCCTACGTGTCGCATCATTACGAGACTTTGTTTCCGACGGGCTTCATCGGTTTCGGCGGCACCAGCGCCATGGGTTGGTCGGTGCCGGCGGCGATGGGCGCGAAGCTCGGCCACCCCGACAAGACCGTGGTGAACGTCACCGGCGACGGCTCGTTCGGTCTGACCGGTATGGAAATCGAAACCGCGGCGCGCAACGACATCAGAACGCTGACGGTGATCTTGAACAACGAGAGTCTCGGTGCCAGCCGCGAAACTTTGCACGAGCGCTTCAAAGGCCACGAGATCGGTATCTCGCTCAAGGGCGACTACGCGGCGCTGGCGCGTGCCCTCGGCGCCTACGGCGAGCAGGTGATCCAGCCGCAGGATTTGCAGCCGGCCGTCGACCGCGCCCTCGCTCACCCCGGGCCGGCGCTGCTGGAGGTCGCCGTCAAGCCGCTGGAGCCGCGGCCATGGAAGTCGGCAAGCGGAGTGTAGTTAGTGTTTGGTCGAGAACCCAGACGAGAGCCACGGGTTCCCTCGTAGGGGGCGAGTTTTGTAGAGTTTTGTCGACACGAAGATTGGGGTGAAGGGTAGCTGGAAAGGCTAAATTTTGCGATTGTGTGTGGCAAGCAAGGGTTTTTTCCGGAAATCTTCGTAGTAAAGTGCGGTCGATTCGACGTCGCAAAAATCTTCTTGATCCGGCTCGAAAGGCTGTGCACTATTGAC
>JAUYJC010000307.1 GCA_030688735.1 Deltaproteobacteria bacterium | reverse complement strand
GAACCGTGGGCCGCGAACTCGAAGCGCCGGAATTCTGGAGTGAAGCGATCCGGAGTCTGGAAGAGCCGCTGCAGCGGTTGGAAACTCTTCTGCCGAACGTTCTTTCCTAGGGGCGGGTCTGACACCCGCCTCTATAACTTCTTTGCTTGCGTCCTTTGCACTACTAAAGTTGAAAATTTGCGCGGCTCGCGCAAATTTCCCGGAAGTCGAAAATTCTCGGATTCGGATATTGCTCCCGCCAAGGCGCCAAGACGCTAAGCGGCAGGCCCAAGGCTTGTCATCCCGAGCGAATGCGAGGGATCTAGGAAAGATTTCTCTCTTCGTTCGAAATGACAATGCTCTTCCTTTGCGTTTTTGCGAGAGATATTCCGAGACCGACCGGTGCGCGAAGCGCACCCTGCGAAAACCTTCGTGTCCTTCGTGCCTTCGTGGTGAATCCGACTTTTCTCATTTTGGTTGCGGCTTTGCCGCGCTAGGGTCTTTGCGGTTAATTGATTTCATGACATGCCTTCGAGAAGCCCCGTGCGCAGCAGATCGATGGCGTTGAGCGTCATGCGCGTGCGGTCGTATTGTCCCCGGCCCGCCATGGTACTGGTGAAACGCTTGAAGGTTTTTCCGTTCGTGACCGAGACGTAGGTTTCTCCCCGTGCTAAGTTTTGTTCCTGGCTTTTCGGATCGGGAATGGAATGCAACGCGAGCCCAAAATCACTGCCGGCCTGGGCGCGTGCGCACCAAGCAAGCTCATCGGTCAGCGCCGCCGGATCGCGAATCGTTTGCTCCAACGTATCCGGCTCCCGAGCGCTACCCAGGAACGCCCGCACGGATGAATTGCCATTGCTGATGAAGCCCGCAACAAAGTGCTCGGCGCTCGCCGACCGCATTCGTTCCGCAAGCAGGCCGCAGGTAACATCTTCGTAGACCGCCACCGTTATGTTCTTCTCGCGCAATAACTTTCCCACGACCTTTTCCATGGTTTCGTCATCGACCGCAAAGATCACATTGCCCAACAAGCCGCGCACCTCAGCCTCCACCGGCGCGATGAGCTTCATCGCTTCCTCTTTGTCGGCGGCCTTGGCGGCGATGCGCACGTCGACTTGGCCGGGCAGCGCAAGCACGCCCACGGTCGGGTTACTGGAATTGGCGATCAAGTAGCCGATCTTGTCGTCCACCGCGCTCTCCCCGACGCCGATGATCTTCAAGACCCGGTAGTGAATCATTTCCGCAAGATTGAACTTCCGGCGCAGATACGGCTCGACTTCGTTTTCAAACAACCACTTCATCTCCACGGGCACGCCGGGAAGAGAGAAAATCACCCCGCGCGGATCTTCGACGATGAAACAGGGCGCCGTGCCGTTGGGATTTTTCACCCGAATCGCCCCTTCCGGCATATAGGCCTGGCGCCGGTTGTTCGGCGTCATGGTTCGGCCGCGCCGCTTGAAATGGGTTTCCACCTGCTCCATGAGAATCTCATCGAACACTAATTTGCGCCCGGTCACTTCGGCGACGACCTCGCGCGTCAAGTCGTCCTGCGTCGGTCCGAGTCCGCCGCTGGTGATCACGATGTCCGCCCGCTCCAACGCTCGGCCGATCGCTTCTTTCATTCGCACCGGGTTGTCGCCCACCACCGATTTGAAGTAAAGATTGACGCCGAGCGCCGTCAGCCGCTGCGCCATCCAGGCGGAATTGGTGTCGACGATCTGGCCGAGCAATAACTCGGAACCGATAGCAACGATTTCTGCGTTCGCCATGGGGCCTTTCTCCTCGATTTGACTCAAACCTAGCCAAAAGTATTCGAAATTCGGAAACGAAGAAGAGATCGGAAAAACCATGTCTCCCGCAAAGCATGTCCTGAGCGAAGTCGAAGGGGCGCAAAGACGCCAAGTGACGGGCCGAGGTCCGTCATCCCGAGCGAATGCGAGGGATCTAACAAAGATTTCTCCCTTCGGTCGAAATGACACCGAGTGTCACTTTGCGCCTTGGCGGAATAAATTTTTTTGCGGTCGTTTTGTCCAACATTTCTGAGGTAGGAATCTATACCTTATGCCTCATATTTTCTACAAGATCGGCTCGGGGCTGTCGTGGCAAAATGACTATGTCAGGGGGGATTCAGAACCCGCGCGGGGCAGTTCAATGGCCGGACGGCCTCCAATGCTCATGCGGGATTGCCCGGCCGATTCGGATTGTGATAGGAGGGCGTCATGAGAAACAAATTAGGCTTCGCGTTATATTGGTTTCGTTTTATCTCTTGGCGGATGAGGAGATGACATCATGACGAAGTTGCACGAGATCACCAGCGGGCTGCGCTTTCCCGAGGGACCCGTGGCGATGTCCGATGGCTCTGTCCTGCTTGTCGAGATCGAGCGCGGCACGCTCACGCGGGTCGCTCCGGACGGCCGCAAGGAGGTGGTCGCGCAGATGGGCGGCGGCCCCAACGGCGCGACCATCGGGCCGGACGGCAAGTGCTATATTTGCAATAACGGCGGCTTCAAGTGGGTCGAAGACGAGCTCTGCCTGCGGCCCGTCTTGCAGGCGGAAGATTACAGCGGCGGGCGCATCGAGCGCGTCGACCTCGAGACGGGCCGTATCGAAACGCTCTACACGGGCACCGCCAACGGCCCGCTGCGGGGGCCCAACGATATCGTCTTCGACGCTCACGGCGGGTTTTACTTCACCGATTTGGGAAAATCGCGGGCGCGCGAGCGCGACTGGGGCGGGGTGTACTATGCCCGCACCGACGGCAGCCTTATCCGCGAGATCATCCATCCCATCCTCACGCCCAACGGTGTCGGCCTGTCTCCCGACGGCCAGCGGCTCTACGTCGCCGAGACCGAAACGGCGCGCCTTTGGTCGTGGGAGATCATTGCCCTTGGCGAGATTCACAAGGCGCCATGGCCATCGCCGCACGGCGGCACACTGCTGGTCGGGGTCGGCGGTCACCAGCGCTTCGACTCGCTGGCGGTGGACGGGGCCGGCTACATCTGCGTGGCGACCTTAATCAACGGCGGCATCACGGTGGTTTCGCCGGATGGTGGCGAGGTCCGCCATATCCCGCTGCCGGATTTCTATCCGACCAACATTTGTTTCGGCGGACCCGACCTGCGCACGGCCTTCGTCACGCTTTCGGGAAAAGGAAAACTCGTCGCGTTCGAATGGGAGCGACCGGGCCTTCGTTTGAACTATGCGCAGTAATGGAATGGCGGCGCCGGATGCCACGAAGTGTCAAATCCCAAATTCGAATTCCGAAATTCGAAACAAATCCATGTGTTCGAAATTGAAAGCGTGAAATCCGAAGCACGAAATCCGAAACAAATTCAAATGACCAAAACCCCAAATTTCTAAACAAACTCGTTTCGGATTCGGCGTTTTGAATTTTCTCCGATTTTGGATTTGTTTGGCCGCCTGTTTGTTTCGGTCCGCGGGGCTTCTTTCGATATTCGGATTTCGGATTTTGTTTCGCTGGCGCCTTGGGGGGATAAATTTTCTGGCAGTCGTCTTGTTCAAAAAGGCAAGGAAGTAGCACAGGTCAACCCATGGGTTCCGTTCTCATCACCGGCGCCGGCCGGGGTATCGGCAGAGCGGTCGCGGAAGCCGCGGCGCGCGCCGGCCACAAGGTGATCGGCGTCACGCGTAGTCCGCCGCCCGGCGATTTTCCCGGCGAGGTCGCCATCGTGGATCTCGGCGACGATGCGGCCCTGTCCCGTTGCATCGCGGCCATCGTCGAGCGTGGACCGATCGATGCGGTGGTCAACAATGCCGGCATCATCACGGTCGCGCCGCTGCCCGAGATCGACATCGCGGATGCCGACGCGATGTGGGCGGTGAATACACGCGCGGTGATCCGCGTCGCGCAACTCTGCCTGCCCCGGCTGCGCCAGTCCACATGCGCGCGGATCGTCAATATCGGCAGTCGCGCCGCCCTCGGCAAGATTGGGCGCATCGGGTACGGCTCAACGAAAGCGGCGCTAACCGGCCTGACGCGCTCCATGGCCCTCGAACTCGCGCCCCACGGGATCACGGTCAACTGCGTCGCGCCCGGTCCCATCGCGACGGAATTTTTCACCGGCGCGAATGATCCGACCTCCCCGGCCACTCGCGCGCTCGCCGAGGCCGTGCCGCTGGGACGTCTCGGACGACCGGAGGAGGTGGCCGCCGTCGTGCTCTTCTTTCTTTCCGCCGACGCCGGCTTTATCACCGGCCAGACACTCTATGTCTGCGGCGGTTTAACCATCGGGGCGACCCCGGAATGACCAACGCGGGCGCGCCCGATACCTTTCATCGGATGTTCGACGGCGCTCCCGGCGAACGCATCTGCGTCGTCCTCCCGGATGGCGGCGAGCTGAGTTTCGACGCTATGGCCGCCCGCTCGCGCAGCATCGCCGCCGGCTTTTCGCGGCTCGGCCTGTGCCGCGGCGATGCCATCGGCGTCTGGATGGCGAACACGCCGGCTTGGCTGGAGGTTTTCCTCGCCTGCGTGCGTCTGGGGGCCTTGGCCGTGGGCATCAACGCCCGCTTCCGCGGCCGCGAGATCGGCGAGTTGCTGCGCCGTAGTTCGGCGCGGCTCCTTGTCACCGATCCGTGCCAAGGCAAAGTTCGCAGCGAGGAGATCTTTCGCACCATCGCACCGGGCGATCTCGCCTCGCTCCGCGCCGTGGTCGTCGCCAGAGAGGGCGATCCATCGGCCTGGCGTCCCTTCGATGTGATGAATCTCGATGAGATGTCAGACGAGGCGAGTGCGGCGGATGCGGGCCGCCCGGAAGATGCCTGCATCCTCTTCACCACGTCCGGTACCACCGGCCGGCCCAAGCTCGTCGTCCATTGCCAGCGCGGCATTGTCGCCCATGCGCGCGAAGTCGCGGCCGCCTTCGAGCTCGCGCGTCCAGGCTCGGCTGTGCTGCAAGTCGTGCCGTTCTGCGGCGCCTTTGGGTTCTCCCAGGCGATCGCCGCCATCGCGGCCGCCTGTCCTCTGGTCGTGCCGCCCGTCTTCGATGCCGCCGAGGCAGCGTGGCTTGCGCGCGCGCACCGCGTGACCAACATGGTTGGCACCAACGATATGCTCGATCGCATGCTCGCGGCGGCCACCGACGAGAAACCGTTCCCGAACCTCCGCTTCTTCGGCCACGCCAATTTCAACCCGGCTCTGCCGGACCTGCCGGCGCGGGCCGAGGCGCGAGGCGTGAAACTGCGCGGCCTATTCGGCATGAGCGAAAGCCTTGCTCTGTTCGCCGCGCAGCCGGCCGCGGCCGGGCTCGATCGCCGGCAACTTTCCGGGGGCATTCCCGTCTCGCCATCGGGGCAAGCCCGCGTGCGCGATCTCGCATCCGGCGAGATTGCCGCCGCCGGCGTCAGCGGCGAGATCGAATTGCGCGGGCCCAGCTTGATGTCCGGTTACCTGGGCGACGACGAAGCCACGCGCTCGGCGTTCACGCCGGATGGGTTCCTGCGCACCGGCGATCTCGGCTATGTGACAGACGACGGCGGATTCGTGCATCTCGGCCGCATGGGTGACGCGCTTCGGCTTGGCGGGTTTCTGGTCAATCCGCTGGAGATTGAAGAGACCGTTCTGGAAATCGGCTCGCTCAGCGCATGTCAGGTCGTCGAAGTTCGACTCGACGGCCGGACGCGGCCGGTGGCCTTCGTGGTGCCCGCCGCCGGCGCACAGACCGACGAGTTGGCGATCATCGCCCATTGCCGCGAGCGGCTGGCATCATTCAAGGTCCCGGCGCGCGTGATTACTCTCGACTCGTTGCCGACGATCGAAGGCCCCAACGGTGTGAAGGTTAGACGCGACGAGCTCCGTCGGATAGCGCAGGCAACGGTCGACGCGACGCGCTGAACAATCAAGTGAATTCGCGAGCGGGGTTTGAACCCCGCTCGCGACCAAAGGGGATGCTCGCCCCCTTTGGGAACCCCATTTAATTGTACCCGCCTCAAGAGGCGGGGTTTACTCAGAATGAATCGCCGACGAGGGCCATGCCTTGCAAGCACACGTTGATGGGATGCAGGAGGCGACCCTCATGATTGGACAATGCGACTACGAGATAAAGGTGGTCGAGGAATCTGCGTTGTTAAGCGACAAAATAGATTGTAGTATTTCTCATGGTAATGAAACGGTCGGCCGGGATAAACTGACCGGTTCACTAAATGATTGGCGGGTGAGCGATGACTCGGGCACAGAGACAGACTTCGCTTGAGGAGGCGCACGGGGAACTGTACACCCACGTGTCGCGATTCGTTCGTGAGGCGGATCCCATCGGTCTGATCGCCATCGGAGCGCCCATGGATGAGTACGACGTCGAGGTCAGCACCATTCTGCCACGTTTACGCGAGGCCACATCTGCCCGCGACGTGCAGCGGATCATCCACGAAGAGTTCGTGCATTGGTTTGGGGCAGAGATCGCCGGGCCACCTGAAATCTACGCGACGGTATCGGAAGAGATATGGAAGACATGGCATGAGTCTGCGGCGGGGCCGAACAAGGAGGCTGCAGGCAACGATCACCAAGGAGGAATTCGGTGATATCGTGGCGGTGCTTCTCGGTGGAGGCGCCCGGGCCGCGGCGTTATGCGCACTAAATGCACACTGACCCTCAGGGTGTTATAATGTGAGAGAGTCGGATGGAACACTATGTCGAAACGTCCAAGAGTTATTCACAGTGACCCAGACATTCTAGGCGGCACGCCGGTATTTGTCGGAACTCGCGTCCCGGTTCAAAATCTCATCGACTGCTTGGAGGCTGGTGACAGCTTGGACGAGTTTCTCAATTCATTTCCAACGGTCACTCGCGAACAGGCGCTGGCCGCGTTGGAAATCGCCCGAGCGGCTCTGGAATCAAGTGCACATTCTTATCGATGAATGCTTACCTCGTGAACTTGGAGACGAGTTGATTGGCTATGAAGTGACTACAGAGCCTCTTGCAAAACTCTTGGACGCAGCAATGCAGTTTTCTGCGAATTCATGAGATTCTCGATCGCCATGGATCTACTAGTATATCGTTTCATTGAACCATATCTATTAGCTATGCCGTGTGTTATGCTGCCGGCATGGCTAGAAAATCGACTCGTTCCAAATTGGTGCTGACGCCAGAGGAAGTCACAATGCTTGATCAACTGCGCAGATCCCG
>JAUYJC010000300.1 GCA_030688735.1 Deltaproteobacteria bacterium | reverse complement strand
GGGGATGTCATCGAAGGCAGCGAGGAAGATGTCCATGTGGAAAACGGGCTCCTGGAGGTTTGCCCGCGCTCAAGAATCCATCGCGCCGCTCTGCGCAAGACCCACTTAGATCGCGCCAAATCCCAAACGCGATTCCCCTGTACTCAGATTGCTTGGGCTGATCGGCCAAGAACCTGAAGAAGTCTCGACACATGTAGTCGTAATAGAGGTAACTTTTCGTATCGTATTCATCGGTCGACTCGAGGAAGTTGTACGCAAGTGTGTCGATCAGAAGGCCCCCCATGGCAACGCCGTGTTTGTTCTTCCAAGCTCGTCCCATCTTGCACAAGCGACGGAGATTCCGATTCTTGCGCACGTTGGCTTCTCTCATCTCATCGAGCTCAGCCTGTGGTTTGGTGATTTTCCAGGAGCCTCCGTTCGCCGTGTCGGGGTACTTGAAGCTCCCATCTATCAGCTTAAACGCTGGCATCACTTCAATATGGAAGTCCTTGTAGAGCACTCGAACAACGAGTCGGTCCACTTTGACAGTGGTCGAGGGATATCGCCGCTTTATCGCATCCCTGGTGTCGCGCAGCAGCGAGTAGTGCCCCCCATCCTTGTAGGTATCCCACTTCGTTGCGGGCACGATGTAAATCATATCGAGGTCGGATATACCCTTGATCGCCGTCCATCGGCCATATGAACCAACCTGAAGGCTGTTAGCAGACTTCGATTCTGTTTCACGAAATTCCTTGTTCAGGGCCGCGGTGACTTCCCCGTACCTCAAGGCAATCGTATTCTCGTTATCGACCTTGATGTTATCGAGGAAGGTCTTGAAGTCGCTCGCTATGCTCATGTCGCCACACCCTAAACGCTGATACTGAATCGGCCAGTTAACTCTCCCGGATGGTCGTGCTCGGGTTGGCCTTGCCATGCTTTGTGGTCACGAACCGGCCACTTATAGCGCTGCGATAGCTTCCGCCGGTTAGTCCACTCTTGCCCGGAGCTTCCTTTACGGTTGTCCTCGGGTGAGACTTCCCATGCGCGATGGTCACGTAGCGCCCCGACTTCGCACTGCGGTAGCCTCCACCGCCGTTACTTTTTCCTGCCATCGACCTGCTCCTTTTCATTGCATTCAGGAAAAATTGGACTAATGATGTACAAGAGTCCCTATGTAGACTATCTACATGCGGACTAAATGTGACGTCAAGTCCAAATGTGGACCACGGGAGGACCAATGCAACCACATCCGAATTCTGCGTCGCATGACGGCGCAGGAGATGTCAGGATTCCGGCAGCGCTGGATGCATTTTCAAGGCTTTCAGAGGACTGGGAACTCTCAACTGATGAGCAAATCACACTTCTTGGCTCACCGGGGCGCTCTACCTTCTTCAAGTGGAAGAAGTCAGGCGGCAATCTCCCCCACGACACGATTGAACGCATTTCTCATCTGCTGGGCATCTACAAGTCCCTGCAGATCGTCCTACCCAGCCCGGCCGCAGCAGATGCATGGGTGAAGAAACCAAACGTTTTTTTTGGAGGTCGCAGCGCCCTTGAGGTGATGCTCGGCGGGCACGTGGTCGATATCTACAAGGTGCGGGAATACCTCGATGCACAACGCGGCGGATGATTTTTGCGTAAGGGAGATCGATGAAGTCTTCTTCGCATTGATTCCGTCACGGTTTCCTCCCGTTCCGCTATACCAGCGCATTGCCGGGGGCCACGACGATGAGGTCGCAGCCATCGCTGAACTTCACAATCCGCGCCTGAAAGAAAAACAGCACGTTTTGGGACAAGCGGGTACCGCACAGATTGAAGCGTCACCTCGCTTCCAGAACTGGAATCATGCGCCTTTTGCATATTCGAATCCGGAAGGCAGTTGGTTCTTTGATAGATTTGTCCGTTGCTTAGAGATGTCGCAAGACAAGCAGACCGCTCTGGCGGTTTCCGTAGCAAAAAGAGAAGGCTTTCTTCAGCGAACCTCCGAAGCGGCGATTGGATTGGACATGAGGATGTTGAGCAGAAGGGTGTCTGGAGCGTTTCTTGACGCAAAGTCTGTACCCGCGGCACTTCCACTCGAAGAACGGCGCAAACTTGGGGGCGAACTTCTTGCCCGAGCGAATATGGACGGCCTGGCTGGTGTTTTATTCCGGTCTATCGAGCGGCCGACGGGCACCCGTATTTGTGTGCTGGACGGCGATGTGCTTGATCGAGCTATCCAAGGTCAGCACTTCAGGTATTCATGGGATGGCAGTCGGGTATCGTCGCTCTATGCGTTCGACAATTCTCGCGGCGACAAGGATAACCTAATCGACCCTCGTGATCTCGGAGGGGACATAGACATTCTGGCGGCCTAGATATTTTTTTCTCAAAACTTAAGGCGACTGATCTATCGCAGACCTTAGCGTGGTGCTTTTTGACTTCATCGACACGTCAGCGACTTGGCGCGAAGGTTTCAGATGTCATAAGCAATTGATCGCCGCGGACTGCTTTGGTCGCCCCACAAGGACGTGTTTACGCTCGCGACAAGCGACCGCTTCCGGCCCGTTGCGTAAGTGGCTGGCGGGGCTATCCCTATTTGCCCCCTCACGGCAACACCCCGACATCCCCGCGCTGATGCCCTCTCACCAGCTCTCGCAGCTCGGCCGGAGCGATCACCTCGACCTTGTCGCCCCACTTGTAGAGGTGCCAGGCCATCTCGACCCAGCCGCTGGCGGTGAACGCGACGCGCAGCGCGCCGTCTGGTTCGTCGGTCACCGCCTGGTTGGGGTGGAATATGAATTCGCGCGCCGCGGCGGCAGCGCTGGGCGCAAAGCGCCAGACGACAGGTTGGTATTCCGCATCCGAATGATAGGAGCCGAAGGACTGCGCGGCATAGGCGTCCAAATCGAAGTCGGGGTCACGGGCAAAGGACTGTCCGGTGATCTCGGCCTTGGTGATGCGATCCAGCCGGAAGCGCCGGAAGTCGCGTCCGTTGCCGAGATCGCGGGCGATCAGATATTGCCGGGTGCCCAGCAGCATACCGTATGGCTCCACCATGCGGTCCATGGCAGCGTCATCGCTTGCGCCCTGGTAGGCGATGGTCAGGCAGAACGGCGCTTTGATCGCCACGGCAATCGCGCCCAGTATCTTGGGTTCGACCTGCACGCGTGGTCCTGGACGGCAGGCATAGCCTTGCGCCTCAAGCATCGCGCCCGCGTCCACCTCGGCGCGGCGCGCGTGCGAGGACGGCATTGTCGCCAAAAGCCGATCCCGCAGGGAAATCAGCGCCGCGGCGTCCTTGGTGGCCACTTCGCGCTGGGCGCGACGGATGCTCATGTCCAACGCCGCCAACTCGCTGTCACGGATGCCTTCCATGCGCAGGAATTTGGTATCGTTCAGCTTCCACCAGCGCCGCCGGTCCCGGTCGGTCGAGAACTCAATACTCGGGAACGCCGCCTCGAGGCCACGGATCATCCGCTGGGCGGTGCGCATGTTGACGCCAAACTCCGCGCTCACCTCAACCAGAGACACGCCCTTGTGCCGGGCAGCAGCCATTTCGGCCAATCGCATCAGATCCAAGCTCTTCTCAAACGCCATGCCGATTCTTTTTTCATCCACGTCAGGTTCTTACGGGGAGTGTGGGGCAGGATCAGCTTAGGAGCGAATCATTTGTGTCTAAAGCAACCTTTAGATGCATTTTCCGCCCCGCAAGCAGTCGTGACTTCGGCGGTTCGTTCCGCCCCAGTTACGGCATTTCAGTACCCAATGAAAGATGGATCAGACCATGAAACTGCCCCAGCGCGAATTTTACACCCTCCACGAAGTCGCCGCCCGTTGGGGGTGTGGCCTGGCCGATATCGCAGGCTGGTCGACCGCTGGCCAGCTGGACGTGATCACCGGCATACCGCCCACCTGCTGCGGCCCAACAATCGTGGCAGGCACGGTTGTCATCTGCACCATGGATATTCTGCCGATGTTTCGCCGCACCGGGACCGGGCCCCAGAACGCACGCTTGCGTCGCCTGCGCACCGAAGAGGCCACCGACTGGCTTTTTGTGACCGATCCGCTCGAGGGCGTCGATGTGTCGATTGCGGATTTGTTGGTGCGCAGCAGACAGGTACTGAAGTTCGAAGACACCCATGATCTGTTGCGTCGGGTCAGCGGTGGTGCCGGATCAGCATCGCCCTACGACTGGGACGGCATGACCAAGGCGTTTCTGATCCGCATCCACGAGCGTGGCATCCCCACCTCCAAGGCGGAAATGATCGGCGACATTCAAGACTGGTTCATCGCACATTCGAATGGCGACGATATTCCAAGCGAACGGTCCATCCGGCGCCACGTCGATGATCTGTGGAAGATGCTGACCGAGTTGAAGAACGAAGACAGCG
>JAUYJC010000295.1 GCA_030688735.1 Deltaproteobacteria bacterium | reverse complement strand
CCACGGTGTCGAAGAGTGAGCGAAGTCTGCTTTTACCGTGTTCCATCACTTCATCCGTACAGAAGGATCGATTCCCGCTCTTCGCGCCATGACTTTTCGTCAGGGATCGCCAGAGCATCGAGATCGGCCGGTGTGGCGTTCAAATCATCCACCCATTGGCGCACAAGCTCGCCGCCGTTGATCAGATCGATGGCGAGCCGGTCGCGCTCGTACTCGTAAACAAAGTCCCGCCAGAGAGCGTAGTCGGGTCGAAGAGTTCGCAAAGACTTGAGGGCGAGGGCGATAACGCGCCACGGACCAAAAGCGTCATGGTTGTACGCCGGGTCCTCGACATGGATCTGGATTCCCGCGCAGAGCTTGCCGGCATGCTTGTGAAAGGTCGGCTCGAACCAGCATTCGCGCAGCCGGCAGCCGCTGAGCCACGCAGGTGCCAACGCGTGCATCTTTGCCAACAAGGCACGCGGTTCGAGATCCGGCGCGCCGAACAGCTCTAAAGAACGTGTGGTGCCACGCCCTTCGGAGAGCGTCGTGCCTTCCAGCATCACCGTTCCGGGATAGCAGCGCGCCATCCATAGATTAGGCGCGTTGGGGCTCGGATTGACCCAAGCGCGCTCGCCGAGCGGCCAACCGAATCCCGGCGCGATCGCGGGATTCCAGCCGTTCATCGTTACGACATCTAATTCGACATCGAGACACAGCGTCTTCACAAACCACTTCGCCAGTTCTCCGAGTGTCAGGCCGTGGCGCATCGGCAGCGGCCCAGCGCCGACGAAACTTTCCCAACCGGAGCGCAAGCACAATCCTTCCACTGGGCGTCCAACTGGATTTGGCCGGTCGAGCACCCAGACGGCTTTCTTGTATTGCGCTGCGGCTTCAAGGACGTATCGCAGCGTCGTGACAAACGTGTAGACCCGGCAGCCCACATCTTGCAGATCGACGAGCATAACGTCGAAGCTGTCCATCATCGCCCCAGTGGGCCTGCGCACTTCGCCGTAGAGACTGTAAACCGGAATCCTATGCACGGGGTCGTGGAACTCCGGCGACTCGACCATGTTATCCTGCTTGTCGCCCCGGAGTCCATGCTGCGGGCCGAAAGCCGCGACCAACTTGATTTCCTTCCACGCCGCCAACACGTCGAGCGAGTGCGCCAAGTCCCGCGTCACCGACGCCGGGTGGGCGAGCAACGCCACGCGCTTCCCCGCCAACGGCTTGCGTAAGGCCGGCTCATCGATCAATCGGTCGATCCCGAATTGCATCGTCTGTCTATTCTAAGCGCTCTGGTCGGGAAGTGCGAGTTCCAAAGCGAAGGAATCGGGGTGATGAAAGTCGGGCTTGCCGGGCGGGTGTTTCAGCGCCCAATAGGAAATCGTCCCGTCATTCTCTTCGATCACCGCAGATAGTCCCATCCGCAATGGCACTTTAGGGTCAACAGCTTGCAAACGATCCAAGCGGACAATCGCCTCAAGCTCAAAACTATTAGCCGCGCTGCGCACAACAATCTCCGGATGCAGACCATCGTCCTCAATCGGTCCACCGTCGCGATAACTTTTCAACGCATACGCCGCCCACTCGCCTGACGGCGAAAAGTTAAACTCCCAATAAGACTGCTGTCCCTTTTCGGCGATGAACACCTCGAAGCATGTGTGCTGCCATAGTCCATCCGCCCTGCGCGGAGACCGAGTCGGTGGAATCCGCAGGCGGGCGACGTCTCCTTGGAGAGAATATGTAAGCGCAAAAAGCCCTCTCTCCGTCCAAAACACCCGTGCTTCGATACCGTGCACACACTGGCTGGATTCCCCAGTATGACACCTGAGCACTGCGGTATGCGGGGTGGATTGCAGCATCATGGTAGGCGTTTGCCTTATTGTACTTGATATTGATGAAAGACATCTAGCGCAAAGCGAAGCTGGCTCGTTACCTAACCTTGACAGCCCGGCGACCCGCGACTAAAACCGAGTGACGAACTACTGAACGCGAAGGAGCATGAATGGCTGGCACTCCTTACAACGGACCGGCTTTCGACTCTGGCGAACTTAAAGATCTCAAGCAGAAACTCGTCGATGGCTGTCACATTCTCGACCACGAAGGCATCACCGACGGGTTCGGTCATGTAAGCGTGCGCGTGCCTGGAAGCGAAGCGTTTCTGACGCTCGCCGGCGTGAGCCCCGGCTGCGCGACGCTGGAGCGGCTCGTCATGCTCGACTTCGACGGTCGCTATCTCGGCGGCGAAAAGTCGCCTCCCTACGAGTGGCCGATTCACGCTTGCATCATGCGCGCCCGACCCGAGGTCATGAGCGTCTGCCATACGCACTCAAAGTGGAGTTCGCTTTTCAGCATCGTGAAAGGCGGCCTGCGCCCAGTGCACATGTACGCGAAATTTCTTCCCGCCGCAGGCCCGCCGATCTACCCGGCGTCCGGCCTTATCGGCACCGTCGAACGCGGTACGGCGCTGGCATCGGCCTTGAAAGATAGCGCGGCGGTCTTGCTGCGCGCCCACGGCGACGCGGTGGTCGGGGCCAGTCTCGAACAAGCGATCCTGCGCACCATTCAAGTCGCCTTTCTCGGACAGCTCGCCCATATGGCCGTGGCCCACGGCGAGCCGCTTTACATGAGCGAAGAGGAATTGGCGACATTTTCCGCCGAGCCGGCGTTTCTCGCGCGCCCGTGGGAGTATTACTTGAGCCGGGCGCGAGAACACCGCTCTCCTTGACAGTCTCGCAACCGACTAATAGATTCGCGGAGACAGGCATTCTGTTCTTTGATCCCGATCACCGAGGAGTTTTCATGGCTTCCGACCGCAAGAATGTGCCAGCAATCGATTCGTCCGAGCTGAAAGATTTGACGGAAAAGTTGATGACCGCCTGTCACATCCTCGATCACGAGGGCGTCACCGACGGCTACGGCCACGTGAGCGTGCGAGTGCCCGGCGCGGACGCGTTTATAACCATCGCCAACGTCAGCCCCGGCTGCGTCACCCGCGATCGGCTGATCATGCAGGATTTCGACGGCAATTACCTCGCCGGCGCGAACACGCCGCCCAACGAGTGGCCGATCCACGCCTGCATATTCAAGGCGCGCAGCGACGTTGAAAGCGTTTCCCACACGCACTCGAAGTGGAGCACGATTTTCAGCGTGCTGCCGATCAAGCTCAAGCCGATGCACCACTACGGCAAATTCCTCTCCGCCGACGGCCCACCAATCTATGAAGGCATCGGACTGGTGCGCACCGTGGAGCGCGGCAACGATTTAGCGAAGGCTTTAGGCAACGGGCCGGCGGTCTTGATGCGCGCCCACGGCGACGCGGTGGTCGGCGAGAGCATCGAGCAGGTCATTGAACGCACGACGCGGCTCGCCATGCTCGGCGAGTGGAATCACTTGGCGCTGCTCCACAGCGAGCCGAGATACTTGAATGCGCAGGAGCTCGAGGTCTACAACGCCGACCAGCGCTTCCCGATGCGCGGGTGGGAGTATTACGTGAGCCGGTTGAAGGATCGGCGCTAATGCGCGCCTAGAGTTTCGCGTCCATCTGGTCAATTGACGGATTCTAATTTCACTTGACGCCGCAATGGGAAAACTGACTCTAGCTTTTATCTCCGCGTTCAACGAGCGCGTCGAACCGCTGATGAACGGCACGGTGCAGGCGGACGGGATCGAATTGATCCCTACCTACTCCCATCCCGCCGAGACTTTTTGGCGCCAGCTAAAGTTCGGCGAGTTCGAAGTCGCGGAGATGTCGATGTCGTCGTACCTGATCGCCCGCTCCCAGGGCGCCGACATGATCGCCCTGCCGGTCTTTCCCAGCCGCCGTTTGTTTCAAACCGAGCTTTCATACCACGCGGATTCCGGCATCGCTAAACCGGAGGACCTCGCCGGCAAACGGCTGGGCGTGGCCGAGTATCAACAGACCGCCGCGCTCTGGATACGCGGCATTTTGGAACACGATTTCGGCGTGTCACAATACAAGATTCACTGGTACATGGAGCGC
>JAUYJC010000255.1 GCA_030688735.1 Deltaproteobacteria bacterium | reverse complement strand
GAACTGTTGCGTAGGCTGACCCGCTCCGATTGCGGTTACTACCCACCCCCCTGATTTAGGTACGACGTGCAGAGCTCTGATTACGTGGCGAATCCTTGTCAGGTCTATTTTACCGAGTTTGGTTGCAGCCTTTACTTTTCGTTTCCTCGCTTGCATAAATCGCAAACTACCACATTTCGTCGGCTCGGTAAACTTGGACGGAGGTAGGGTGAGAGGGATGGGTTTTGCCTTTGCTATGTCAGATTGAATTCTAAAAAGTTGGCTGGAAACTTATTCCGGGGTCACATTGCCAAAGTCTCCCCGACATGAAGAGTGGAACCCGACTAACCATCGCATTTGCGCGATGGTTTTGCCGAGTGCGGCGCCGCGGATCCATGTTGCCGGACTATCGACCGCTGCGATCTCTACCAAGGTATCGAAGAACGCGTAATTCTCCAAAGGGGGGCTGACCAACTCGTGAGTGAGGAGTATCCGATAAGGCGCTCTTATGCCAACTCGAAGGGCGGTTTTAAGGTAGGGTTGGACATTTTCTCCCGGTTGGGCTATGAGGCCATTAAATTAGCTGCTAATATGTGGCGTGAAAAGCGATCTCTCGTGCTGCAACGTTGTCTGGTGGCTCGTGAGACTCTCCCCGCTAACCGAATGCCGTATGTAAGGAGGCGTCCATGCGTATTATAGACACTCACTTCCACTGGTACCCGCGCTCGGTGTTCGAGATGCTGTGCAAGCGCAGCGACTACCCGCGCGCGGTCCCCACAACCAACGGCGGATACCTCGTGTCGCCGCACGAGGGCGCCTCGCGCCGCGATACCTGGGCCAACTGGTTCGACCTCGACGCGATGCTCGAGCACATGGACAAGGCCGCGGCCAAGATCGGCTGCGACTTCGGGGTGGTGTGCACCACCGGCCCGGGCGGGGCGTTTTTTTCCGAGACTGACGCCGAGCACGGCCTCGCCGCCGCGCAGATGTGGAACGACGAGATGGCGGGCGCGGTTGCCCGCTATCCGGGCAAGGTCTGGGCGAGCGGCGTGGTGCCGTTGCAGGACACGAAGAGGACTGTGGAGGAGCTGGAGCGGGCGATGAAGATGGGTCTCGTGGGGGTCAATGTTCCGGGGACTATCGGGCCGCGCGGGAAAACCCACATTGACGACCCGAGCCTGGAGCCCTTCTACGACCGGGCGGAAAAGCTCGGGGCGATGCTGTTCCTGCACCCGACCGACGTGGTCTTCCCCGAGATCTGCGACGGCAAGGACGGTGCGCTCTACAACAGTCTCGGCAAAATAATCGACTTGAGCATCGCGATTTACCGCCTCGTGGTCTCCGGCATCATGGAGCGCCACCCGAAGCTGAAAGTCTACGTTTCGCACACCGGCGGCGCGCTTCCCTTTCAGTCCGGGCGCATGGACAAGAACTCAAAGGCCGCGCAGCTGCCGCGGGCGCCGAGCGAGTACCTCAAGCGCATGTACACCGATACCGTGCAGCCGCATGCGCTGGGGATGAAATTCACGATCGACTACTACGGCGTCGACCACGTGATGTACGGCGACGACTACCCATGCTGGAATCCCGAGGCGGCGCTCGAGGTGTTCGGTGAAATCGGGCTGTCGAAGGAAGACCAGCGAAAGATACTGTGCGACAACGCGCGGCTCGTCCTCAACTTGAAAGACCCGGTGCCGGCGAAGCAAGCCGCGACCGCCTGAGAGTGACAGGAAGTTATTTTTGACTCCACGCTCGAAGCGCCGGATTTTCACCTGGGAAACAAAGTACCTTGTTGACTAGCTGGGATGACGCCAAAACGGGCGCTCCATTCTAAACCTCCACGGAGAAGCTATTCGACTTAGACAACGACCCTGAATTCTACTGAACCGCTGCGATGCGATACAGCCGATGCGAAATTGGCTTCGTGTTCGTATCGTAGCGGTTGGCATAGCCTACCACGTACTCAACCCGAATCCCGCAGTGGGAAAGTGCCGCTGTGAGCGAGGGGCAAACCTTGCGCAACGAAGACAATGCTTTTCTACCCCGAACTCAGGGCAGATCTCGCTGCTGTGCGAATCTTGTCAGAGTAATAAGGCGTTGTGCCATGGGACGGAAAAGACTTTGAAACAGCACGTCTGGGTGTCTTCGCCGCTCCAGGCCCGTCCTGAGCGCAGTCGAAGGGTTCGCCCCTCGCTCATGTTCAACTGCGGATTTCGGGTTCAACCGTCGGCCGCTTCGATCTCCACCAGAGTATCGAAGAACGCGTAATTCTCCGAGGTGGGGCTGACCAATTCGTGGGTGAGGCTGTAAGGATCGCCCTCGGGAAAATCTTTGACCCAAGAGCCTTCCGCGATGACCACAACACCGGGTTTGAGATCGGCGCTGAGCCGGGCCTTGAGGCAAACGCTGCCGCGCTTGTTGTAGACGCGCACGCGCTGATCATAAGCGATCGCACGGCGATGTCGGCTCGACTCCGCATATTTCATGGCACCTTTTCGCTATTAAATCCGTTGAGAAACGCTGCGAGCAGAAGGCGCATATTTTCAGCGTCACGGCCGGCAACTTCGCCGACTAATCTTAGGGGTCCGTCCGGGTCCACTTCTTTGGTGAGGAGCGTGGAAATCATTTGATGCACGCGCGTCTGCTCAGCGGCATCCTTTCCGATGGCCGCCGCAGCATCGTGACCCGCGAGCCAAGCGCCGGCCCGCTCGTAGTCAAAATTGTTCTGGTCCAAGAGGTGCGCCGCTTCATCATACAGTCGATGTTGATTCCCAGCGTCGAGATAATTCTTGAGGATCAATAATAAATCCGCTGCATCTTTACGCGGTGCCGTGGCGTGCCGCTCAGACCATGCGATTACTTTTAGTACAGCGAGCATTGGCAACGATACGACAAGAACTCGCTGGCCCTCCGGCAGCATTACCTCCCTAGCTGAAGCCAGTGCCTCGCGAAAGCCAGCGACTGTCATCACTTCGTTGCCTCGGGGCGGCCAAGCTATCGAACCATCGGGCAGTTCCAATCCGCCAAACGGGACGAGGTCTACCTGGCGGCGCCGCCGATGAAGAAATTTGTGGATCATTGAGCTATGAGCTTCAAAATGAGTGGATGCAAGTAAGGCGGCTCGCAGAGCCGCGAAGCCCTCCCAATCGGCCACGGCAAATCCCAGGTCGATATCCTCCGTAGCACGACTCACGGGAATGTTATGGGCGTGATGGAGCAGTAAATCCCGCGCCATCGCTCCGACTAGAAGCGGTTGCCAAGCGGGTGCGGCCGCACGAAGATCTGCAACTAATTCCGCCAAGAATGTGAGTTCGCTCTTAGCGGCCAAATCGAGCGATGATGTCACCATAGATAAGCTTCGCGGTTTCCAGACAACGCGCATCTCCGATGGCCACAAGATCCGCGTAGATTAGCGGGAGCGGAGTTAGCAATTGGTGGTCGTCATCGAATTTCCAGAAGCGCCTGAGGATCTCCACCTTGCCTTGCGGATCGGGCCGAAGCCGCTGGTCGAGTAGAAATCGCGGTTCAACCTTCGGACCGTAAAGGGTGATTGTGCCTGGACGTAGATGCTGTGTTAACCGCGCGGCCGCAGGCTCACCGCCCAAGAGGTAGCCATATTTGCCGGGATCGAGTGTCTTATGCCAATCCAACTGATCCGTGTGAAAACGGCCGATCAACAATCTAGGTCGGAGAGTGCGTGCGTAGGCTTCTACCCACTGTTGAAGTAGCCGCTCGGGTTGAAGCAAGCGGCGCTTTCCGCCGACCTCAGCCATGAATCCTAACTTCGGTAATTCTGCGAGTACCCAGCCGACGGTCCCATGCGCTACGCCAGCCGTTTGGGCAATTTCGCGATACGGACGATCGGCCCACTCCGGATGGCAAAGAAGCGGAAAAATCACCTGGAGTCCGCCTGGGTTAAACGTACGGGTTGTCGGATTCGCCCCATTTTTTTGTTTAGGTCTTTGACCCTTCACCCAAATAAGTAATGGCGGATGGTTGAGGTAGGCGTTGCCGGCTTCGTCGAGAAAAGCAACGCCTCGTTCTTTCAATGCGTCTGCAAGCGGCGGCGTCACGTAATTCGTCACAAGCAATGCCGGCTGCCCCAGACGCGCCAGTTGTTGCGTTACCGCCCCTAACGTCGCGGGACGAATCCCGCGCTTAACTTCTGCCGCGTATAAAACTTCTTGGTCGCCGTAGCGGACGCGAATTAGTGCGTCTTCCCGCGCCGCGCCAAGTTGGGGCTCAAGCTGTACTACCTCTATGCCGAGACCGAGCTGTTGCGCAGCGCTTATCACGGCCTCCAGCAAATTTTGCCGATCCGGGTTGTCCACCTAATACTAGTGTCCACGAGTTGTGGACAAATGTCAATCATGTACAAAGAATCTGATAGCTAATAAAATTAGTATGTTATAAGAGTTTATAATATCCACGGAACGTGGACGTACTCGAAAAATGGACAAATACGCGAAATCTAGCTATTTGCGGCTATTTTTTTGAGAGTATGTGGAATAGTTCCTGGGACACGATACCGATTTCTGGAAAGCGACTAGCGTCGGCATTTGTGCGGTTGTTTTGCCGAGTGCGCTGCGCAGATCTATGTTGATGAACCGTTGGCCGCTTCGATCTCTACCAGGGTATCGAAGAACGCGTAATTCTCCGAAGTGGGGCTGACCAACTCGTGGGTGAGGCTGTAAGGATCTCCCTCGGGAAAATCTTTGACCCAAGAGCCTTCTGCAATGACCACGACCCCGGGCTTGAGATCGGCGCTGAGCCGGGCCTTGAGGCAAACGCTGCCGCGCTCGTTGTACACGCGCACGCGCCGATCGTTCGCGATCGTTCGGTGCGCCGCGTCGGCGGGATGGATTTCCACCATGGGTTCAGGTTCGAGTTGCTTGAGCTTGGGCAGGTTGGCGAAGGTGGAGTGGATGCGGTGGCGGCTGTGGGAAAACAGCAGGGTCAATGGAAAGCGCTCGTAGAGCGGGTTGGCGGGCGAAGCCTCGACCGGCTCATGATAGTAGGGCAGTTCGGCGCCATGGCCGACCAGCTCTTCTTTGTACAGCTCGATACGACCGGAGGGGGTTTTGAATTTATAATCAGTGAATGCGACATAGGGCTCGCGCGGCCGGTTTAACAGAACTGCGTCCTCGCGCTCGAGACGGTCCAGGGTGATTTCTTGCAGCAGGGGATGGTCGGTTTCGATCATTTCCTTGAGATATTGTTCGGGCGCGCCGGCGAAATATTTGCCGAGCCCCATGCGCGCCGCCAGCCCGGCGAAAATGTCCCAATCGCTTTTGCTCTCCCCTTCAGGCTCCACAGCGCGGCGTTGGAGCTGCAGGAACATTCCAGCGACAAGATCCTTTTTCTCGAAGATCGTGCAAGCCGGCAGGACGACGTCGGCGAGGGCGGCGGTATCGGTCATGAAGTGATCGACCACGACCAGGAGGTCGAGCTTGGGCACGATGGCGCTCAGGACCCGGGAGCGGTTCGCCGAAGTCTGGTTGAACATATTCGAAGCCGAGAGCCAGAGGGCTCTCACCGGGTAAGGATCGCCTCGCTCGATCGCCTTCATGAGCGAAACGACGTCGAGGCTGGCAGCCTCACGGCCGTCGGGAGAGCGAAAGGGTTGGGAATTCAACGGCGCGGCGTAGGTGCCGTCGTGGACGCTGATGCCGCCCCCGGCAACGCCGATATTTCCCGTGGCGACGACCAGATTGGCCGCCGCGCGCGCCGTATAGTCGCTATAATACCAGCGGTCGACGCCGTAGCCGATGCGAATTGCCGCCGGCTTGCGCAGAGCGAACTCGTGGGCGAGGTCGCGGATAATCTGTGCCGGCACGCCGGTAATCGCGCCGGCGCGCTCGGCGGAATAATTCCGCGCCAGCTCGCGCAGGAGCTCGATCGCCGGGGTGCAATCGATCGCGCTGCCGTCGGCGAGCGTCACTCGATAGCTGCCGTGGAGCGCCGGGGCATCGCAGTTGCCGTGCGCCGCCGGGCCATCGAGGGACGGATCCCATACGACATAATCCGCAGCATCGCCGTTAAAGAGATCAGCTTCGCGCAAGAAGGCGCCATTGTCGCGCCGGACTAGAAAGGGCGCGTTGGTATGGCACCGCAGGAACACGTCGTCTTGCCAGCCATGGCGCAAGATTTCATCGAGCAGTCCGAGCGCCAGAGCGGCGTCGGTGCCGGGGCGGGGCGATATCCATTGATCGGCGCGTTGAGCGGTAGCGCTGCGGTTGGGATCGATGCAGACGAGCTTGGCACCGCGCTGCTGCGCTTCCACGATGAAGTGAAAGTCGACCAGCCGGGTGTCGGCGCCGTTGCCGCCCCAGAGCAAAACTATGCGCGAATTGACGGCGTCGGCCATTTCATGGCCGCCCGGCCTAAAGTAGGTCGACGCCGGCACGCCGAAAATGTATTCGAGTCCCTTGGGTACGCCGTAGTCGACGCCGCCGGCGCGATGGGCCGTGCCGCCGATGGCCGCAGCGAAGCGGTGCGCCGAGCCTCGCGTCAGCACTCCCGCAGCGCCGCTGCCGGAGAAAAACGCCAAAGATCGCGAGCCGTATCGCTCGGCCGCCTTGCGCAACCGGTCGGCGAGCAGGTCGAACGCCTCGTCCCAACTGATTCTCTGCCATTGGCATTGGCCTCGCTCGCCGACTCTTCGTAGGGGATAACGCAGGCGGTCCTTGTGATACTGCTGCTCCAAGCGCGCCATGCCCATGGCGCAAACTCGACGATCGAATTCCGGCAGCGGAAAGGTGCCCGGTTCGATTTTTACGATCCGCCCGTTTTCGATATGCGCGGTGATGCCGCAGCGTGGGCTGGCGTGGCAATTGGGATCGCAAACGGTTCTGATCAAGTGAGAGTCAGTCACGGCCCGCAGCTCTCCGGAAATCGCCCGTTATTTTTGCGTACTCCAGTGGCGCAGCGACACCACGCGGCATTTGAAGGGTCAGCGCGGATGACGCGCCGTTCCGGCCCAACCGGTTTCGGAAACATCGATGATCACGCCGTCGGGAGCACTGTACTTAACTTCAACGTTGATATGCGCCGGCAGCCCTTTTCTTAGACCGAGCGCTTCATTGATATCGTCGCGAATCGGCGCTCCCGCGGCGGCGAGCCGCTTTTCGGTATCGGCCAGTTTGTCGACTTCAAAGCCGATGTGATGCAGGCCTGTATACTCCTTACCCTCAGGCACGCCGGCGGTCTGGTCGTTTTTGAATTTCAATATGGCAAGGTTGATGTCGCCGTCGGTGAGGTGGTAGCCAAGCGCGCCCGGACTGTTGATCTTGGCGATTTCACGCAAGCCGAACACTTCGATGTAGAACTTTGCGGTTTTGTCCGGGTCCTGCGTTGCGATCGCGATATGTTTGATCTTAACCATGGGGCCTCCCTCTGATCTCTATGGCGGCAGCATAGACGAAATCGCTCTGCCGATACAAGAAAGGCAATCAGCCAAGGAATTACGATCGGAAGGCAATGGCGGAGAACGGGAGCCCTTCTGCATCGGCTCAGTGTCTATAATTCCCGATAATGCCTTGGGCAGACGGTCCCGGCGCTCTCGACGATTCCCGCTCGACGGCTATTTCAACGTCGAATAGTAGGCGGCGAGATCCGCGAAGTCGTTTTCGTCAAGCCCCTTGAGAATGCGCTTTTTGTTCTCGTCCAGGGCTGCGTCTTGGAGCTTGCGCTGATCCCCCTTAAAGAGCGTCAATTGGGCTTGCAGGAAACCAGCGGCCTGGCCGCGCAACGCGGGGAAGATTCTGTCAGCGTCGCCATCGCCCTTTACGCCGTGGCACGCGGCGCATTGCGTGGCCAGGGTCGCGCCGCGGCTGACGGCCTTCGGATCGGCTTTCACCTTCGCCGGCTGCTTTTTCTGCGCGGCAAAATAATTCGCGATGTCATCGACGCCGAATTGCATGACGTACTTCGAATAGGGCTCCATCTCCGTCGAAGTCCGTTTGCCTTCGGCGTAGTCCTTGATCGCCTTCTTGAAATAGGCGGCGTTAATACCGGCGATAATCGGCACGGTGTTGCCGGGGGCGTTGCCGGCGAAGCCGTGGCAGGCGCTGCAAACGAGGCTCTTTTGCGCACCGGCAGAATCGAGCGGGCCGGCGCCGGCATTGAATGCGGCAAGCAGCGAAACGAGCGAAGAAACGACCAACGATATGAGCGATGATTTCCGCATGGCATTCTCCTTGTAGGGGCTCAGGGTTCCGTCTAGCTCACCGCAGAGGCGCTGAGTACGCCGAGAGGAAATCGGATGAAGATAACATCTTCAACAACCCCTCTGCTAGGAACTCCCTGTCTCTGTGGTAAATACCCCTTCTCAGTAATCCCGGTAGAACTTTTCTTCTCAACCTAACACATCATTCCAGATGCTCGCGCGCCAGGCGAGCGAGTTCTGCGCGACGGCGACGCTCTTGCCGGGCGTGAGTTTCTGCTCGATCTGGACGACCTTGCCGTTTTCGATCTTGTAAGCGTTGACCACTGCGATCGCTTCCTTGTCGTTGACCCAACTGTAGCATGTGTTCCCCGGCGCGATCGCCGGCGGTTCTTTGCCGTTGAGTAAACTCACGACGGCGGTGGCGCAAATCTTCCCCATGGCGTTGGCGACGTTGCCGGATTTCGGCACCGGCAGGCCGATGGTCGCGTCGCCGATGACGTGGATGTTTTTCTGCTTCACCGATTCGTAGGTGACGTGATCGACTTCGCACCAGCGCTTGTCGCCGCCCACCAGGTCTGCGTTCACGGCGATGGCACCGGCGCGCTGGGGCGGAATTAGATTGATGACGTCGTATTTGACCTTGTCGCCGGGTTCGGTGGTGACTTCTTTGGCGCCGACGTCGATCTTCTCGACCTTCTGGGCCGGACGGTAATCGAGGTTGGGATAATCTTTGAACACCGCTTTGAACAGGCCGGTTTTCGAGACGATGTCTTTGTTGGCATCGAGCACGATCAGTTTCGACTTCGGCTTCTTGGTTTGCAAATACCAGGCGATCATCGAGGCGCGTTCATAGGGACCGGGAGGGCAGCGAAAGGCCACCGGGGGCACGGTCATCACGACCACGCCGCCGTCCGGCAACGATTGCAGTTGCTTGGCGAGTTGGACGGTCTGCGGTCCGGCCTTCCACGCGTGCAGGACACTGTCCTTGGCTGGCGCGAGACCTTCGACTAACTCCCACTGGAAATCGATGCCCGGCGAGACGATCAGCCGGTCGTATCCCAGCGAATCCTTGCCGACTCTGACGCGCCGCTTGTGCGGCTCGATAGCGGCGGCGGCTTCGTGGCGGATTTTTACGCCATGCTTTCGCAGGCCGTTGTAGTTCATCGTCAAGTTCTTCAGCGACTCGACACCGGCCAAGACGAGATTGCTGAACGGGCAGGAGATGAATTCCTTGCTCGGTTCGAGCAGCGTGACCTCAATGGACGGATCGCTAAGACGAATATACTTCGCCGCGGTGGCGCCGCCCCAACCGCCGCCGATGACGACGACGCGGCGTCGCGTCTGAGCGAAGTTCGTCACCGGCAGTGCCTCGAGCGCCGCGACGCCCATTCCGCTGACCTTGAGAAATCTCCGGCGCGAAATCGGTTTCATGAATATCTCCCAAACTGCATGGTGGTTTTTATCGAAGTTTATCTGAATAACGAAACAGAACCGCGATGTCAAGGAGTTTTTGAGCTTCTTGATTGATTTAGTCAGATTTACTAAATTGATCATCGATTTCAGGCCGGCTATGACCAATCTCTCCCCCCCGATCAACCCTAGGGTAAGAAGGCGCGCCTTCTTACGCGCACTTGCGGCTTTGGTGACCGGCGGCGCGGCCATGAAGGATTTCTTATGTGCGAGTCGGGCATCGGCCCAGGCGGTCTCGTCCGGATTTCCCCAGCCCGACGAACTCGTAGAGGTCACGCTGAAACGGCTCTTCGGCAACCGAACTTTTCAGCCCGGCGACGGCAAAATCAAGCTGGAGCTACCGCTCATCGCCGAGGACGGCGGCAATGTGGCGATCAGCGTGGATGCGAATTTGCCGGTGAGCGGCGCGGCTCGCGCCAATCACATGTATATCATCGCAGATAAGAACCGCCGCCCCATGCTCGCCAAGTTTTCTTTCACGCCGGAGTCCGGCAAGGCGTTTATCGCAACCAGCATTCGCCTGGCGATGAACACGGATGTGCGGGCAGTGGTAGAAATGAGTGACGGTACGCTTTACGCGGTCAGCAAGAACGTGCGAGTGACGATCAGCGGCTGCGATTTGCCGCCGCAGGGATAAAAAAAGGCAAAGCTCGAAACTCGAAATCCGAAATTCGAAACAAATTCAAAATGATGAAAAACAAAATAACTGCAATGCTTCAAACGGGAAGGATCGGATTTATTGTTTTGGATTTTCTGATTTTGAATTTATTTTGGCCGCGGTTTGTTTCGAATTTCGATATTCGGATTTCGGGTTTTGTTTCTTTCGTAGCATTTCGAAAGTGAGAAATTATGGCCGAAATAGGCAGAGTCAGCATTCGGTTGCCGTCGGCGATCAAACAGGGCGACGTGATCCGCGTGCGCACGCTGGTGATCCACCCGATGGATCTCGTACAGCGGGACAAGCAGGGAAAGATTGTTCCCAAGAACTACAATTTCATCCACACCATGACGGTGGATTATAACGGCAAAGAAGTGCTGCGCGCCGAGACCACGCAAGCGGTCAGCCAGAATCCGCTCTTCACTTTTCCGCTGAAAGTTGACCGGCCGGGGAAACTTACGGTCACTTTCTCCGACACGACCGGGAAGACTTACGAGGGGAATGCGGAGGTTAGGTTCTCCTAGTTCATGGTTTCAATCGTCGAGGATGGAGGGTTGAGGATGGAGGATGGTTTTTTTCGATCCTCGATCCTCGATCTTCTATCCTCGGTTGCTGTTCGCGAATCGCGCGCGTTCCCTCCGTTATGACTCCCGTGTCACCATCGTTCGACTCCTTCCTGCACGATCAGTACAATAAAGTTTTTGCCCGTCCCTGGCCGGTGATCCCCTCGGCCCTGGTTATCGCCGCGCTGAATGTTTTCCTCTTCGCCTTCGACCGGCCGTGGACCGCGTCGGACGGGGTGCGCAACTGGGGCGATGGATTGATGCAAGCGGTCGGCATCATCAACCAGCCCGATCTGTTGCCGCCGTCGCTCTACTCCGGTTCGGTGCTCAATCTCGGCCTTATCTTTGGCGCGCTCGCCGCCGCGCTGCTTAGCCGGGAGTTCGCCGTCAGACCGGCGCCGCCCAATGAGTTACTCAAGGGCGCTCTCGGCGGCCTACTGATGGGTTTGGGAGCCATGCTTTCTTTCGGTTGCAACATCGGCGGATTTTTTAGCGCGCTGTCGGCCTTATCACTGAGCGGCGTCGCGATGATGGCGGGATTATACCTGGGAGCTTTCGCGGGCGCTCGTTTCACGATCCGGGAAAACGCGCGGCTCATCGCCGCGGGACAAATTCCCTACCTTTCCACCTGCGAGGCGCCGCCGCGGCCGGCGCCCGCGTCCGCGGCCTATCGATTTCAGCCGGTCCTCGGTTTTTTGCTGCTGCTGACCGTAGTTGGGGCCGCCTCCTTATATAAGCAGGCGGGCCACGCCCGGCTGGGGATGTTTCTTCTGTTCGGCGCCGCCTTCGGCGTCGTCTTTCAACGCTCGCGATTTTGTCTCGTGCGGGCCTTCCGTGAACCCTTCATGACCGGCGAGAGCGAGCATGCCCGCGCCGGGGCGCTGGCGCTGACGCTCAGTATGATCGGCTTCGCGATTCTCAAAGCGTCGGATTTAAAGGATGCCGGCGAGTGGGTCTTCCCGTCTTTTTGGCAGGGATCGCTGTTCGGCGGAACCCTCTTCGGCTTCGGCATGGTGATCGCCGGCGGCTGCGGCGCGGGCTCGCTGTGGCGCGCGGGCGAAGGCCATATCAAGTTGTGGATCGCGGTTTTGTTTTTTGCCCTGGGCGCGTCGGCGATGCGGCAGTTGCTCGTGCGCACGGAATGGATTCGGCGGCTGGGCTCAGCGGTATTTCTGCCCGACGAAATCGGCTGGGTCGGTGCGGCTTGGAGCGTTGTGCTCCTGATGGCTCTTTGGTATTTGCTCTCCGGCTGGAACGAGCAACGAAAGGGCGCCGGTCTGCTCAAGTTCTGAAGGCACCGAGCCTTGAACCTTGAACTCGGAACCTTGAACCGGCATGGGCCTGACCTGATTTATGTACCCAACCAATGAAACAGAAGCGCTGGCAGCGCTCAATGGCGCCGATGCCGAGCTTGCCGCCACGGCGGAGGCTCTTCTTTGGCGAACCTGGTGCCGGTCGGGCAATGCCGAGGCGGACCGG
>JAUYJC010000250.1 GCA_030688735.1 Deltaproteobacteria bacterium | reverse complement strand
AGATGCTTCTACGGTTAGCTCAGCACGACCAGATTTCGTAGGGGAAGCGGCGCTTTCCGGGTGGAAATCCCCAGTAAGGTCTGGAAGGCGGCCATCGGCTTGCGTCGAAGGTCATCGTGCTGAGTCAACCGTAGAAGCATTTAAAACGATTTAGAAACGCACTACTCCAATACTCCACCACTCCAGTACTCCATACTGTTTGCTTCGGAGGCTCCGCATGATCTATCTGAACAATCGAGATATTTCACAGCTGCTGACGCCCAAGCACTGCATCGAGGCTTTGGAAGAGGCCTTCCATGTGCTGGCCCAGGGTCGAGCGCTTTCCAGGCCTAGGACCGATGTTTGGGTTCCCTGCGGACGCTCCGACGGCTACTATCGCTGGGGCAGCATGGAGGGAGCCATCGAGCCATGGGGTGTATTTGTGACGCGCATGAAGTCGGATATCGTCACCTGGACACCAGAAGGCACCGACGAGTTGCATTGCGTCCAGCCGGGCACCTTCAGCGGCTTTCTGATGGTATTCAGCACGCGCAACGGCGAACCGCTGGCGATGATGAACGATGGCATCCTGCACCATTTGCGCGTGGCGGCGGGAGCGGCGCTAGGGGTGAAGTACCTAGCTCGTGCGGACGCCTCTGTCGTGGGCATGATTGGGTCCGGCGGCATGGCGCGGGCTTACCTGCCTGCCTTTCGAGAGGTGCGCCGTATTTCGAAAGTAAAAGTGTACAGTTCGACCAAAGCTCATCGAGAATCGTACGCAGAGGAGATGAGCAGAGAACTAGGCATACCGGTGGAGCCCTTCGATCGTGCCGAGCCGGTGGTGCGCGGTTCTGATATTGTGGCGACCTGCACCGACTCGACGGGTCTGGTGATCACGAATCCGTCTTGGATTGAGAAAGGAATGCACCTGGCCAATCTCAGTTCGAGAGAATGGAGTTGGGATGCGGTGCAGCGCTGCGACCTCGTGGTACAGGTCGGCACGGAAACATTGGGCGATGGCTGCGGAAAGGAAGATTCGGAGCGTAAGTATGGATGGGCGAGCTGGCTCATTGGCCAGGCTGACGACATCGCCCGCATCCCGAAGCGCCCCGTGAGCAATATCGATTTTCTGAAATATCCCTCGCTGGTGGACCTGTTGAAAGACCCATCGAAGAGGCGCACCTCCCCTGACCAGATCACATTTTTTCACAACCTTGGCCTTCTCGGGTTTCAGTTTGCCGCCGTGGCAGCTAAAGCGTACGCGCTGGCTCGGGAAAAGGGCGTAGGACAAGAGGTCTCTACGGAGCCGTTCCTGCAGGACATACGAGATTAGGTCGAGCATAGAAGGCTTGCCATGGTCCATGACGACGTTACCGGGATTTTAGCGGAATATCTCTCGCGCACGCAGTTTGAGGATCTTACCGGCGAAGCAATTCGATCCACCAAGATCCACATCCTTCATACGTTAGGCACTGTCATCGCCGGCTCCAGCGCCGCTGGGATCGATCAGGTCCTGGCCGCTGTTAGTCAGTGGGGGACAAAAGAGGAGAGCACGGTTTTGGTTTGCGGCGTTAAGCTCCCGGCTCCCTCGGCTGCGCTGGTCAATAGCACGATGGCCCACAGTCGCGAACTTGACATCAACGACGACCGGATTGCCTATAAAACCAGTGTCGCAGCAATCCCTGCCGCCCTGGCCACGGCGGAGAGACGGGGTCACGTTTCTGGAAAAGAACTCATCACTGCGGTCTGCCTTGGAGTGGATCTGGGGATTCGAATCGGTCTCGCCACCAATCCCAAGCCAACGCATGTCCTATTCAACGCCTTGGGGCCGTTTGCCGCCGCGGCTGCCAGCGCAAGGATCCTCGGCTTGGATGAAGTGGGCATGAGGAACGCGTTGGGAATCGCTTACTGCAGGGTGACATTTTCCGGGAATAGAAGCGTGTCGCCTTCTCTGACAAAGAGGCTCGGGGCTGGTTTTGCGTCTCATAGCGGTGTGATAGCGGCGCTCTTAGCAGCGGAGGGATTCCCCGCAGCCGGAGAGATTTTCAGTGGCCCTACGGGTTATTTTCAAACTTACTATAAGGAGGAGGGCGATCTGGATACGCTCCTTGACGGTCCGGGAAGGCGCTATGAAATTGTCTCGGTTGGTCCGAAGCCATTTCCATCATGTCGTTACACACATCCAGCGGTAACCGGTGTGATGTCTTTACTACGAGATCATCCTATCACAGTTGAGAAAATCGCCGAGGTAAGAGTGCGTGTGGGCAAGCGGGACATGCATGCCGTCTGGGGTCGAGAGGAGATGGAAAGGAAAAAACGCTACCGGCCCGAGGGTATCGTCGATGCTCAATTTAGCATTCCCTACACCGTTGCTGTGACATTGCTTCGAGGAAAATTAACCCTGGACGACTTTACCGATGAAGCCATAAGCAACGAAGCGGTTCTGAGTTTGGCCGAGCGCGTCAAGCCGGTTCTCGATCCTCTACTGGAGCAGTGGCCCCTGGATGTAAAGCCGCAGGTGGTCGAAATCGTCACGCGAGACGGGACAGTATATTCTCAGCGAGTTGAGTATCCCAAAGGAAGCCC
>JAUYJC010000248.1 GCA_030688735.1 Deltaproteobacteria bacterium | reverse complement strand
GGTGCTTGGCAGCGTAGCGGAGATAGTAGTGCGCCATTCCGTCGGTCCGGTTCTGATTACTCGGCCCGGTTGATACGGCCAGGGTTGAAGGAATAGAGCCATGTACTTAAAAATCCTCGTACCACTGGATGGCTCCACCGTATAATTTCCGGAATTGTCCAATATTGGACAGTAATTTATCCCAGGCGTGATACCAAAAGAGGCAATGCAGTCAGCGTAAAGCTACACAAGTAGAGCAGTGATGAGAATATTTTTGGCAATAGATGGTTCTGAACAGAGCGAAGCGGCGGTTGATGAAATCGCCCGCCAACATTTTTCGGCAGATAGCGAGGTGCGAGTCATTTCGGTGGTCGAACCGTATTCTCCAGAAACGTTTTCGGGGGAAGGTATGAATATGTGTCTCTATGTAGAGATCGAGAATACTGCACGCGAGCGGGCGCGTGCGTATAGACCAGGAGGTCCGCAATGAACTCGCGCTCAGACCGTTCCGAGCGCCGCGGCGACGGCAGCCACGACGCGGCGTTGCCGCCGGTCGTGCTGGAGGTGATGCTGGCTCATCGGCACCGTCTCATATCCTCCCTGGCCGACTGGCTCGGTTCAGCCGACGCTGAGGACGTCCTGCAGGAGGCTTGCCTGAAGGCGCTCAGGAAACAAGGCAGTCTCCGCCGTCACGAGAGCGCTCTCAGCTGGTTTGAGCGGATTGTCCGTCACACCGCCATCGACCACGCTCGTCACGCGGACGCGGAGCGCCGCGCGCGCACGAGCCTGGCGCAGGACCCCACGCATGGCGCCCAGGGCGTGGCGGCGGCTGAGCTGCACGAGGCGATCTGCCGGTGCGGGTTGGCACTCATGTCGACGCTGCGCACTTCGTACGCCGACGTGCTCCGTCGCGTCGATCTTGAAGGAGAGCGCATTGCCGACGTCGCCGCCACGTCGGGGACCTCACCCAACAGCATACGCGTGCGCTTGCACCGATCCCGGTCAGCCCTGAGAGCGCGCCTGCTGGAGTTTTGTGGCCACTGCGCTGAGCGCGGGGGACGGTCTTGCAACTGCGACCACCGACAGACCTCACGTCCTCGTGCTGGAGGAACGCGTCAGCATTCCCCTGGGAGGCAACTGTAATGCAGGGCCGCGCAGATTCGTCTTTGAATCAGGAGGAGTGCTCCTGCAAGGGCGGAGCTGTGCCGCCAGGTAGGACGCGATACAGTCGACGAAAATTTATGGCAACCAGATGAAAACTTCATTTCTTAAATCGTTCGGTATCGTTAGCTTGTCAGTTCTACTAGTCTATTCAGGTATCGCATGGGCATTGGAGAATTGCCTGGAGGATTGCGAAGGTCACGAAGGTGCGGCCCATAGCGAGGGCTCGATTACCTCTGCGTTGAATCTCGCTCACCATCCGATCACAACAATCCACTGCCTGGTTTCCCACTATGAAATTGGTCCGATGGCACAGGCTGCTTCTGAAGTTCGCCTGGCACGGTCTGAAAAGAGCGTCGTATTAAAAACATCTTTGGCTGGCGGGTCGGTAATAGCCAGGGAAACAAACTTTCTCTGGTCGCATGCTCTTTTCGAGTGGTACGCACAACTGTCTTCCTCGAGCGGTGTATCCCGTCATCTATTGCTCTCCGTCTTTAGAATCTAGCACCTCTACAAGTTTGTTCCCGTGTCGCCCACGTAAATCCGGGTGGCGTCCGTATTTATCTTTATTGGGCCGTTCCGTTGGGTGAGTCTGGTCCACAAGGCAGGTCTCACAAAAGCCAAGCGGAGATTCGTCATGTTTCAAAAAAATTGGAGGGCCATTCCCCTCATCGTGATTGCCTTCGAGCTTCCCCTTCAGCTAAGCGGCTGGAGCTTGTGATTCAAGATATAGCGGGAATCAAGAAGCGGAGTTTTCTTTGGGACCTCAAATGAAGAGGAGAAGATGAAATGAATACATTGAAGACAACATTTTTAATGGCGTTTCTGACGGTCCTTCTCGTAATTGCTGGTGGGGCATTGGGCGGACAAGGGGGCATGGTAACGGCCTTTCTCTTTGCCGTGGTCATGAACGGGGTCAGTTACTGGTTCAGCGACAAGATTGTTCTGCGGATGTACGGAGCGAAGGAGATCGCGTCGGACGATCTTCCCGAACTTCACCGGATCGTGAAAGATTTGACGCTGCGCGCCAAGATGCCGATGCCGAAGCTCTATCTTGTTCCGCAGGAAGCCCCCAACGCTTTTGCCACGGGTAGAGACGAGAGTCACGCAGCCGTCGCGGTCACTCAGGGAATTCTCGATATTTTGACCGAGGCTGAGCTTCGGGGAGTTCTCGCGCATGAACTCTCGCACGTCAAGAATCGCGATATGCTCATCGGAACCATCGCCGCCACCATGGCTGGCGCGATCTCAATGTTAGCTTACATCGCTCAGTGGGGGTTGATCTTCGGCGGCAGAGGCGGCGACCAGAGGGAGGGAGGAAATCCCATCGCGGCCTTGGCCATGATCATCCTCGCCCCGCTAGCAGCACTCTTGGTTCAAATGGCCATCTCTCGCAGTCGAGAGTTCGGTGCTGATGCGACGGGGGCTGTCATTTCCGGTGATCCCTTGAGTCTGGCTAATGCTCTCAAGAAGCTTCAGCGGGGCGTGGAAAAGATTCCTATGGAGGCCAATCCCGCTACGGCCCACATGTTTATTGTAAGTCCCTTAACGGGTGGAGGTCTGATGACGCTGTTTAGCACGCACCCCCCTCTGGAGGAGCGAATCAGGCGGCTTGAGACGATGGCAGGAGGTAAACGATAAACTCTGCGAGATAAATGTGCAGTCGTGTTTTCTTGACGTGAGGTCGAGAAATACCAACGCAAGGAAGAGAGGACTGTTATGGGCGAGTTCTTACAGAATAACTGGTTTTGGATCGTTGTGGTGGGCTTCTTCATCTGGATGCACTCCTCGGGGATGGGTTGCGGCGGCGGACATGGAGGGCATGGAGGACATGGAGATGGCGACGAGAAGAAGAAACGTGAGGAAGGCGGTGAGCATCAGCATTAGTTTTTCAAGGGTGCAATGTTAGTAAACGCGATGAAAACTCGAAGAGAGATTGATGTTATCGGCGCCGGGCCGGCCGGCCTGGTTGCGGCGATTAATCTGGCCAAGGGAGGTTATGCCGTAACCCTGCACGAAGCCGCTGCGGGGGTCGGTCATCGTTTCCATGGAGATTTTCAAGGAGTTGAGAACTGGACGACGATATGTGACGTGAGAGATTTTCTCAAGCGGATCAACGTGGACGTGAATTTTCGTTTTGAGCCTTATAGAGGAGGCATTTTTGTTTCTCCGAGCCTACAGCGACGAGAGATCCGTACCCGTGAGCCGCTCTTTTACCTTGTTGAGAGAGGCGGAAAGGAGGGCTGTTTGGACTTCGGCCTGTTGCAGCAAGCCGAAGCGGCGGGCGTGAAGGTGACGTTCAATGCCAGAAGCTGGAATGTAGATCAGGGGGAATCATTGCGGTTGGGCCACGCGCGGCGGACATGATTGCGAAAGGAGTTGTGTTTGAGACGAATCTTGCTGATGAAGCGTACGCAATCGTAGACGATCGGCTGGCTCCCAGGGGCTACGCTTATCTGCTTGTGAATCAAGGAAGATCCCCCCTCGCGACGGTGATTGGGAAAGATTTTCGCAACGAGAAAATCTATTTTGAGAGGACGTTCGATACATTCCGAAAGCTTGTCGCCATGAGCATGGAAAACGTAAGAGAGTTTGGAGGATACGGCAACTTCTTTCTTCGTCCGACGGCAATCGAAGGAAAGAAGCTTTACCTGGGAGAGTCCGCCGGATTTCAAGATGCCCTCTTTGGTTTCGGCATGCGCTACGCGATGACATCAGGATTTCTGGCCGCCGAGAGCGTTATTCATGGCACACACTACGATGAGCTTTGGGAAAAGGAAATTCTGCCGCTGCTGCGAACGTCGCTCGCCAATCGTTTGATTTACGAATTTCTCGGGAACCCGGGTTATGAGTACATTGCTAAACGGATCGCGCAACAACGCGATCTTCGAGACGTTCTGGGAATGGGGTACAATCCGTCGCTTGTGAAACTTGCGCTTTTCCCGGTGGCGCTGGCGCTGGGTTATTTCTTAAAACGAATGAGGGTCGAGGATAAGAGCTGCCATCATGAGAATTGTAGTTGTGTCTGGTGTACGCATATGAAGCAGCAAGTGTCGTTGTAGCTGGTCACAAAAGCGAGTGAAAAAAAGGGGCGTTCCATGAACGGATGCATGAAAGGAGAGAAACATGCTGAGCATTCGAGTTGTTACCTGGTCGCTGGCGACTTTTACGACCTTTAGTTTTGTCGTGTGTGTAGCCTACGGCTTGATCGCACCGGAGAGTCTCCACATGGTCGGGTTTCTTGAAATGACGCTACCCGGGTTCAAGTGGTTGAGCTGGGGCGGGTTTCTAATCGGGCTGGTGGAGAGCTTTCTTTACGGCGCTTACACGGGACTGGTGTTTACCCCGATCTATAATTTCTATCAGAGAAAATGGGGTTAGTCTCATGACAAATTCAGGGAATCGATTGGCCCCATAAGGGGAGAGTTGAACCGGTGGAAAAAGAGCTGTCAACGATAGCGGGGAGGTAATAACAGCGGTGCAGTAGGACGTTAATAGAACAAATTCCGTAAACAAACAGGAGGTTATCATGAAAAAGGTCCTTATAGCGGTATTGATGTCGGGTGTTCTCGGTTCATTGCCAGTTATGGCCCAAGAGAAAAAGGGGGCGCCCATGAAAGAGGGAATGTCGACGAAGGAAGGGATGCCGATGAAGGGTGAGGGGATGAAAGGTGGCGGGATGGCGATGGATAAGATGAAAGACATGCAGGGGCATATGGCCGAGATGCGGAAGGGAATGGGGGGAATGATGAAGGGGAAGGGGATGATGAAGGGCGAGGAGATGAAGGGAATGGGAAAGTCGATGGGTGAGATGTCGGGAATGATGGGAGAGATGGGGCAGATGATGGGAGGCGGCAAGATGACGCCGGAAGAGATGGGAAACATGTCGAAGATGATGGGGGATATGTCCGGCATGATGAAGCAGATGTCGGAGCGCATGAAAGCGGGAACGAAAAAAACGCAGTAGCTGAATCTCGTGGGACTTTGATCAGCATTGCTGGAAGGGTTCGGACAGTTGGTGATCGTGATCTGACGTTCCACCGGCAAAGAGGTGCGTCATGAAACTTAACTTCTGGGTATTTGGTAGTGCGGTGGGAATTGCCGTAGCGGGGGCTTTCACGTGCTGATTAGCGGATTTGCGGAGTGGTAAGGAGGACTTATGGCGGTGTCAAGAACTTATCTTGTGCCTGTCGACTTTTCGAAAAGTTCTGAGATCGCTCTGAATCAGGCCATTGAGATGGCACGGGAAAACCGAGGGAAGCTGCTCTTGGTTCACGTGATCTCCGCGACCTTCGCGTACCCATTGGAAGGTGGTTTTAGCGACATCTTCGAGGCCCTGGAAAAAAACGCTCGCGAGAGCATGAAAAAACTTTTCCAGCGCAAGCGTCTCAAGCCGGCGCGGGACCGATCTATCCTTATCACGGGCCTGGACCCGGCGCAGGCGATTGTCAGGCAGGCCAAGAAGTCACGTGCTTCCATGATCATTATGGGAAGTCACGGCAGGACTGGCCTGCAGAAGTTTCTGCTGGGCAGCGTTGCCGAGCGAACTCTGCGCTATGCGCATTGCCCGGTTTTGATCGTCAAAAAATAGCGGTTAGAGGTTTGGTCAAGCAGATTAGCAGGATGAGGAAAAAGAGCGATGAGTGACAAACGGAATTGGCGCTATTACCTCTCTAAAGAGGTGTGTCATGAAACTTAACGTCTGGGCATTTGGCATTGCAGTGGGAACTGCCATAGCAGCGGCTTTCACGATTTGTGCATTCTTCGTAGCTTTAGCCCCGGAGGCCACGGCAGCGTTCATCGGGCACCTTTTGCATATTAATCTTTCCAGCTTAGCACGGCCTATAACCTGGGCGAGCTACTTCGCCGGTGTTCTAGGGATCGGTTTATGGACGGCTCTGTGGGCTGCCGCCGCCGCCAAGCTCTATAATCTTTCGGTTGGGAGATAAAACAGGTTGGGTATGTACGTATTTCTAATCCCGCTGTTGTTTGGTTTTGCTCTGGGTGGGGCGAGTGCGTTCACTGCAACTTACTCCCGCTGGTGGGGCGAACGAGGTGGCGCACTGGCTACTTCTATCCTGAGGAATTTTCTGGGCATACCCTTATGGCTCGTTGGTTACATCCTTGCCTGGGTGCAGCACGCACCGGCGGCCTTCAATCCCGGCGGGCTGACGAAGACTTTAAGTTGGCTGGTCATTTTTGCAGGTGCAATTCTAGTAAGCTGGGGACACCAAATGCTCGGGTGGCGGGCACACATGCCGTCCGTGAAGGACACGCTTGTACGCCACGGTGTGTATGGCCGTGTTCAGCACCCCATTTATGCAGGCATATTTTTAATTCTGATTGGTTTCACGTTGTTGAACCCTACGCTTCCTGTGGCGGTGGCTTCAGCGGTAGCGATTGGGTTCTTTATCGTGATGGCACGGCTGGAGGAATTCGACCTGATCGAGCGCGTGCCCGAATACCGAGAGTACATGAAGGAAGTGCCGCGCTTCGTTCCGCGGCTTAAGAAAAGGTAAGGATCAGAGGGATGCAGTTGCTGGATAGAGGAGGTGATTTTCGTGAGTGAGATTGAAGTGGCTCGGACTGAGCCAGCCGCTAAAAAACAAGGTAAGCTCTGGGCGATTGTGCTCGCCGGAGGTCGAGGCACACGCCTTCGCGCCCTGGCCAAGCATGAGCCTTATATTAGGTCTGTTGCAAATTATCATATTGGAGATCATGTTTATGTGACACCGATTTCAAGAGCTTTCTGGAATGAGGACCATCGGAGCCTAATCCCTCTCACGAGGATCAAGGGCAGACTGTCCCGTCCAGTAA
>JAUYJC010000246.1 GCA_030688735.1 Deltaproteobacteria bacterium | reverse complement strand
AATGATTTCCCTTTGCGCCTTTGCGAGAGATATTCCGAGACCGACCGGTGCGGGAAGCGCACCCTACGAAAACCTTCGTGTCCTTCGTGCCTTCGTGGTGAATCCGACTTTTCCCATTTTGGTTGCGGCGTAGCCGCGCTGGGTCCTTCGTGGTGAAAACTCTTTCACACTAAACCCGGGAGAACCTGAAATGTAAAACTCAATCCAGAATTTCAAACACGTTTGGCTAGTCTTTTCTCCAATTCCCCGCGGGTCACCCGGTATTTAAACGCTTTGCGGCCGTTGATGAAGAGCACGGGCACTTCACCGCCGTATTTTTCCTGGATCTCCGGCGAGCCGTCGACGTCGATTTCCTCGAGCGCCAGCGGCGTGAGCGCGGCGACTTGATGGATCACCGCCTTCATCTCGTCGCACAGGCAGCAATCTTTGCGCGTATAGATGACCAATTCAGCTTTCATGGGGTCGGCGCCGGAGCGCTCTCCTTGACCGGCTCTTTGGACTGTTCTCGGAGCGCGGCGTCTTTTTTCTCCTCGCCGCTTAAGCCGATGATATTTTTCGGAATACCCAATACTCCCCAAAACCATTCGGACAGCGTCCCCAAGGGCGCAGGCGTGATGGTCGGGTCCTCGATCGGCCCTGTGATATTGAAGCTTGCCACCAAGAAAGAGTTCTTGATGGCGGCAATGCTCCGTCCGATCAAAGGGATGTAGCCGATGACGGTATCGATCCCCGCAAAGGGGCGCACGGCCACGATGAAGTCGATTTCGTTATTAGGCAGATCGATCTTGCCCTGGCCGGTCATGCGCAGATCGTCACTGTCGACAACCAGATTCTCTGTTGCATATACCCCGTGGGTTACATTGAAATCGCCAGTAACGGTGCGAAAACGGATGCCCTGTTTGCTGGGGTCCGGCGCCTGCAAGGTAAACCAGCGCGACAAATCCAACAAGTTGAGAAGTTGCACTAGCACGCGCATCCTCCCGATGGTTCCATCTTCGATGCGCAGATTGAAGGAGCCCTCGACGCTGCGTTTGCGCTCCGCTGCGTCTTTTCCCATCCACGCCAATCTGCCCGTGAGATCGACTTTGCCGGTCATCTCGACCTTTCCCGCTTCAAACCAGTCCAGAACGCCCTGCACCGGCACGCCTTTGATCTTGGGCTCGACGGAAATTCCCAGGATGCCCGGTTGATCCGTGAAGGTTGCCGACCCCTGCAGGGAGCCGGCGGCGGAGCGCGCCACGATATTTCCCAAACGCCAGACCTTTCGGTCGATCACGACATCGGCCTTGAGGCCGGAAAACTGAAAGGCTTTGATGCGCCCCTGCCCGATCGTGATCTTCCCCACTCCCTGAAGGTTCGCGTAAAAATCCGCCGCTTCGGGATTGAGTTGGGAATACAAATAGGTGACGTCCAGATTCGCCGCGGAGAAGTCGAACAACAGTTGCGGCTTTTGGGCAAACCGCCAGCGGCCGTTGAAACCGGCAGGAAACCCTACGAGCAAGCCTTTTAGATTTTGAAAATCGATGCCCGCCTCGTCGATCAAGATATGGCCATTGAGATCTTTGAGCGGCTGCAGGAGCGGCCGGACGGCGAGCTGTACGTTGGCAAGATCGAGATTGCCGGTAAGCTTCCTGCCCGCCGGTGTGCCCAACGTCCCCCGGTAGCGAACCGCGCCGCGTACCATGCCCGGGTCCCGCAAAGAACCTGTGGATAACAGCCAGCGCGTGACCACGCCCGCTCGGACGCCGGCGGATTCCACCACTAGGTCAAAGGCCCCGTTATTCGCGGCGTAGTCTTTGAGCGCCAGCTGAATCTGCACCGGCGACCCGGAGAGCAGCGCGCGAACTTTGTCGGCCTTGATCTCCACCGGCGTCAGCGCAATCTCCCCACGCACCTCGGTGAGCGGAAAGTCATGCAACTTGAACCGCGCGCCGTCCAGCGAAATCCTACCTTCGATAAGCGGCGCCGACTCCGCCTCCCGATTCACTACCAAATCGACGCTTCCCCTACCCTCCATCTCTTGGATCGCGCCGGCGGCTTTCGTCACTTGAGCGGGGAGCAAACCCTGTTGCATCTGTTCAAGCAGTTCGCCCAAGTCCGCTTCCCCCCGCGCGCGCAATTGCAGCGCGCCCTGGTCCTTCCCAAACCATCGGTAGCTGCCGTCGACGCTCGTCAACCGACTTTGGCCGAAATCGCCGCTGATCTCTTTGAACGACAGCAACCCCCTCTCCAAAATCACTTTGCCCTGGAAACCTCGAAGCGGCGGATAACCGCCGGCGGCATTCGCTCCGATACCCCTTAACTCGAGGTCAAAAGACGCACCGTCAGTGAAGCCGGCCGTCGCTATCGGCGCGCGGAACTCCTCAAGACCACCGGTGACTTCGGCTCGGTTTAACTTGAAATTCCCATCTTGAAGGGCCGCCAAGAAGTTTTCGGCGTGCGCAGCGGCGATCCAACTGGGCGACAGATATTTTTTGACCGTGGCGACGGAGAGCGACGGCGCGGTCACGGTCAATTGCAATCGAGGACCTTCACGGTCCACGGCGCGCACCGCGCCGATGACGGTGATCTGTGGATTTTTAACGCGAAGATCGAAACGTGACAGCTCCCACTGTTGCACCGGCCCGCCTGTCTGCCGATCGCCAGGCAGGCCGCCAGGTAGGCGGGGCTGCCAGCTAACATCCAAATCGAGCCGGCCTTCGCCGGGACCGAGTGGCGCCGGAAAAATTTCCGGCGCGTCGATCGCCAGCTTTTTGAACGAAATTTTGCCCTTTGCCTGGAGCCGCTGTTTTGGGTTTCCTTCCAAATAGAACCGTCCGTCCAAAGTCCCGCTCAAGGAGTTTACCGGCAGGCGGCTTCCGGCATAGGATCGAACCAGTGGCGCCGGCAGGTCCGTCATCTGCACCTCCGCGTTCCACCACGCCTGGTCGATTTCCAACGGCTCGCTCGGAAAGATCATCGTGCCTTTTGCCCGCAGCCGGGCTTCCTTGTCCTCGCTCACCACCACGGTTTTGAGCTCGAAATCCAATGCCGCCCCCTGCGGTTGATCACGCTTGCGGCGCACCAAGTTCTGGAAAAACTCGCGCAGCGCAGCGCCGCGCAGCCGCGTCAGGTCCAGATCGAGATTTTCCAGCCGCGCCGGGCGCGCCGCTCCTTCGAGGAAATGGTCGAGAAAATTGATCTTGGCGCCGGTGATCTTGAGCTTCCGCAAGTCGAGAGCGAATTGGCGCTCGGCGCTCTTGACAAAAGGCAGGTTGAGCAACCGGTCCAATAAGGGAATTTTTCCGTCTTTGTCGCGCACCACCTGAGCGGCCGGTTGATGGAGACGGATTTCGTAAAAGACCAGTTTGCGGCGTAGAAGCGGCATCAGCGCGACGCGCGCGGTAATTCGCTCGGCGGTGATCACTGGCGCGACGGCGTCGGGTTCGGACAGGGTAAGGTCATGGAAACCGACGCCCAGAATTCGCCCCACCTCCAGCTTAGCCTCGCCCAGTTGGACCTTAAAGTTGGTATTCTGCTCGATTTCAGCGATCAAGAAACGGCGAAATTCACCGACGCTGAGCAAGTGATAAAAGGCCAGGAAAGAAACCAGCAGAAAAAGCCCGAACAAAGCGGCAACCAGAACCAAGAGCTTCAGGGCTTTTTTCATCGTGGGCGTAAGAGCGCGATCAGCGTAAGTCAGCCTTGGCCCGCAGCAGGGCGGATCGTCGGTGGCGGAATGCCATTATGCTAGAGCAACTCATCCATTGGCGCAAGCGAAGCGCAACCCAATGCGGTCATCCCGCTTCAGGTTGACATGGCTTTGAAGTGAGAATTCTAAGCTTTAGCGCCGGAGATCGCTAAAGGCCAGCGGCGCGCCGATTTCCCAAAGATACAAAGTGTGCGATTCCCCCGCCGCGTCGCGGTAGGCCTCGACGATTTTCGGCTGCCAGTCCCCCATGTCGAAAGTGTAGGAAACGATCCGCGTTCCCGGTTTGAGCTGCCGCATCAGTTGCGGCCTGAGCGCGAGATTGCCGTCGTAAGAAAGATAAAGGGTCACCACGGTGGCGGAAGATAGATCGGCGGTGAGGAAATCCTGCTGGCGGATCTCGACTAATTGTTCCACGCGCTGTTTCCAGACATTTTCGCGGGCGAGCTTGACGAGTCCTGGATCGATCTCGAAACCGACTGCCTTCGCGCCGTATTTTTTCGCCGCCGCGATCACGACCCGCCCGTCACCGGCCCCTAGGTCGTAGACGACGTCGCTCTTCTGCACGCCGGCAAGAGCCAGCATTCTGTCGACGACTTCCTGCGGTGTCGGATCGAAGGGCGCCACTTGGCCCGGCTCGCGCGTGCGCGAGTTCGCCGGAGGATCGGCATAGAGGCATGGCTCGGCCCAGCTTGACCTCAGCATGACCTGTGGGATACCCCCCAGGTCCACGTAGCGCGGTACTTCGATGATCACGATTTCCCTGCCGCCGTGAAAATAGGAATGAGAACGCGGATGAAAACCGCGATCAACTTTCCGACGGTCCTGCGGCCTTACCGCTGTCCCAATCGCAAAAGCCGACGAAGAAACGGCCGTGACGCGCTGACCCGGGGTGATCGGGGGCACATCCGTCATCGCGAAAACAGGGCCAGAGTCCCGACGGGGGGACGTTGGTCTTTGATGTTTCACGGTCGAATCAAAGTGATGCCGGGAAATCGGCGGTGGTTGGGATATCGAGGCGAAGCTCGCCTGTGAGCTACTCCTCGGGCCGGGCGCGGTGGTGGTCGCGCGCACTCCCTGGCCCTCCGCCCGGTTGCCGGCGAGCGATAGGATAACAAAGGTTCCTAGAATCGCACGATAGGCCATAGAGTCTCCGGCTACCTTAAAACCTTATAGAAGAAGCGGGCCCTAGGTCAATCCTCGGATGACAGGCCCAAGCGGCGCACCACCGGCGCCAGCCAGGCGACGAGCAGCGCCAACAAAATCACCAACAGTCCCATGCCGCCTACCGTCGCCGGCGCGCCGACCAGGTGAGCGCTGACCCCCGCCATGAGCGACCCCACCGGCATGAGCCCGCGATCCAGCGCGTAGATGCTCATCACGCGCCCGCGCAGATGGTCCGGAACGATTACCTGGAGCATAGTGTTCGTCGTCGCCATGTAAAACATCTGACAGCCGCCGACGGCGACCAAGGACAAAAGCGCCAGGGGAAACGATCTTGTCCAAGAAAAAAGGTTCAACATGATTCCGAGCGCGACCAGGCTGACGAGCATCAAGACACCCTGGCGTCTCACCCGATTCGCCAGCGTCGCGAGCATCAGCCCCGCCAACATGGCGCCCAGTCCCGGCGCTGCTAAGAGGATTCCCAGTCCCTCCGGCCCCACCTTGAGCACGTCTTTCTGAAACACCGGCATGAGAGTCTGATAGGGCACCGCGAAGATCCTCGGCACCAACGCAGCAGTCATCAGCGCGAACACCGCCGGGTTGGACCAGACGTAGACGAGCCCCTCCTTGAGATTGGCCAGCGCCGAGGTGCGGCGCGCCTCCGGCGGTGTCGGCGGGATCGTCATCCAATAGACCGAGAGCAACACGCCGACATAGGCCGCGCCCTGCACGAAAAAATTGCCCGCCGCGCCGGAAAAAACAATCAAGGCTCCGCCCAAAGAGGGACCGATCACCTTGGTCAGGTTGAACGCGGCCGAATTGAGCGCTACCGCGTTGACCAGATCTTCCCGCGGCACCAGCGCCGGGACTAAACTTTGCCGCGCCGGATCGACGAACGCCCAGGTCACACCGGTAATCGCGGTGAAGGCGAAAAGATGCCAAACCATCAGATAGCCCCGCGCAACGAGCAATCCCATGCTGACGGCGGTGATGATGAGGATATATTGGGTCGTGAGAATGAGTTTCCGTCGATCCATGCGATCGGCGGCGACTCCGGTGATGGGACTCGCCACCAGAAACGGCAAGGCGCGGATCCCATTGAGCATGCCAAGCAAGACCGAGGATCCGGTTAAATCATAGAGTAACCAGCCAAGGGTCACCTGCTGGATCCACTGCCCCGCGCTCATGAACAGCGTGCCGGTCCAGAGGTAGCGGTAGTCGGCGTGGCGCAGAGATGAGAACGTTCCTAGACGGGAACGGCGCGGAAGCGCCGCGACCGCGGCATCTTCTTCCAGCGTAACGGGTTTTTCCAAATCGATATCCCTTGTGGAGCGCGCCACGGCGATCAGCTTTCATCTCCCGGTGAAAGAGCGCCTCTCAAGGGACGAAGAAGGTGGAGCCCCTCGGGCAAGCCCGTGGCACCTTCCAACAGGCCCGTGGGGCGGAGTCCTGAGCAAGAGCCCCCGGCCAAGGCATGGGCTCGCGTCGAAGGATCAGCCGGAAAATACTTCTGACGTTGGGAGGCTAAAAAATCGGCAGACGACGACGGCTAATTTGCTCTGCCGATGAACTTAGCATCATCCAGGCGAACAAATCCAGGCGGATTGCCTTGTTTAGACCTTACTTCAAGCCAATCGCCGGTGGAGCGCACGACATTGATGCGGGTTCCCGGACCTATTTTCGACAGCACGCGCGAGGACCCTGACGGATCTTCATGCACCGATGTCGCTCTGGTGGTTTCGTAAACCCCGGCTTCCGCCGTCCGGCGCGTTGGTGCCGGCGTGGGTTGGGGCGCCGGATCGGGCGGTCGCGAAGCCGTTTGGGGGGCGGGCTGAGACCGGCTGGAGGCCAGACGGTCCACTTCCCGGTTGGTCAAGCCGAGCCGCACGCGCACCGAAGCCAACTCCTTTTGGCTCTCTTCAAGCTTGGCTCTTAGCTCGCTTAGTTGCCCGGTTTGCTCGGTGAGCGTCTGCCGTGTCTTTGCCGCGTCGGCTTCCAGCGTCTGGATCTTCTGCTCTTTTTCTTGCAGCTCCTTAATCTTTGCCTCCAGCAGCAGTTGGGATTCGCTATGCCCCCGTTGCCCGACGACGAGATAAACGCCCAGCGCAAGGGCCGCAATACCGACCACCAGTACGATAATTGCCAGCATCGAGACACGCATGGCTTTGCGAGCCGGTTGAGAAGCCACCGATTCTCCTTCCCGCGTGGGCCACTGCGGCGTCGCGGCAGATTCGAGATCCACCTTACAGTATGGGCACTTGGCCGCCCCTAAGTCGATACTATTGGCACAGTGAGGACATAATCGTACTGCCTCTGCCATGAGTCACCCCCTCGTCGTTCTTGCGGCCATCGACAAGGTCATTGCCTTGCCTCGAGTAGCTAACCTATGGACACATTAGCCCTATTTTTAAACCGATTGAACCAATGGTCAAGCCCATTGGCAATTAGACGCCCGCCAGGCCGACTTATTACGCCTTGCCCGGAACTTAGCCTTAGGCTATAGAAGCCGTGGAGGATTCTATACGATGGCGTTAATCATCAGCGAACCGCAAACCCGCAAATTGATCGACATGCCGGCTGCGCTAAAATGCGTCGACAAGATGTTTCACGACCGCGCCGCCGGCAAAGTGCGCAGCGTCCCGCGCCGCCGGCTCAAGGGCAGCGAAAAACAGCTTAACATGATGGCCGCGTGGCATGCGGACTATGATCTCATCTGCCTGCGCTCCTACGCCGGCGAGGCCAATACGATAACGCTTTACAACGGCCGCAGCGGAGGCATCCAGGCGATCATCGACATGGGCTACTTGAGCAGCCTGCGCACCGGCGCCGCCACCGGCGTAGCGGCGAAATATCTCGCGCCGAGCAACGCCAAAACCCTGGGCGTCATCGGTCCCGGTTGGCAGGCCACGTTTCAAGTGGAAGCCATCGCCCACGCCTGTCCCATTGAACGCGTCGTCGTCTGGGGTCGCACCCCAAAACGACGCAAGGCGTTCATCAAACAGATGAGCAAGATCGTCAAAGCCGACTGGCGGGAAGTTTCCTCGGTCAGCGAAGTGGAAGCCGAATCCGACATCCTCGTTGTCTCAACGGACTCCGCGATGCCGGTTGCGCATGGCGCGCGTCTCAAAGAGGATGTTCTGGTCGCGTCCATCGGCGCCAACGCGGCCGTCAAGCATGAAGTCTCCATAGATCTCATCCGCCATATGAACTATATCGTCACCGATGACTTGCCGACGGCTAGAATCGACAGCGGCGATCTCATCGCGGCGTGCGAGTTCGGCATCCTGCGCTGGGACAGCATCGTGCCGTTGGACCGCATCGTCGGCCACGGCGCGCCGCAACCCCGCCCCAAACGGATTTTTTTCCAATCCAACGGCATCGCCGACGAAGACCTCGCCGTCGGCCGCTATGTGCTGGAACAAGCCAAGAGGAAGAAATTCAAGATGAGACGGGTGCCGGAGATTTAATTACAGGAGCGACTGGCTGGTCACCCCTATGATCTATGGTTTCTGAAACACCAGCACGAAGCGGTCGTCTTTGTTGCGCTCTTTGTTGACGTTGAAGTCGCGCGGGTCCTCCGGCTTGCGCAGCATGTTTCCCTCTTTGGCCAAGGTGAAGCCCGAACCGGTGACTTCTTTGATCACCAGCAATCTATCGATCCGATGCAGGGTCTTTGCCGCCTCATTTCCGCTTCCATCCTTGGCCGAGTGGTCAACCACTCCATAGATACCACCGCGTTTCAACGAGCCAAGAATTCGCTTGTTCATTGCGATTCGGGTCTCCGGAGCCAAGTCGTGGTAATTAAGGTGAATGAGCGCAAAGTCCAGGAATCCATCCTGTGGTAATGCGACCTTGTCCATGGGTCCTTCGAGCACCCGGACATTCGCAAAACTCGGATGGTTCCAACGCTCGGTGATCTCAGGTCTTGAAGCGGGAATCGCCGAGTAGACTAGCCCCTGCATGCCGACTAACTCAGAAAGAATCGCCGTGTAGTAGCCTCGCCCGGCGTAAATGTCCGCCACTTTATCGCCCTTCTTGACGCCGTAGAACGCTAGGACCTCGGTAGGCTTACGGGCGCCGTCTAATTCTCGCTCGTTCTGCGGACGATCCGGATTGGTCAAAATCGCGGCATAGTCCGGTGCCGTCGCCGCGCAGCCCGCGAGCATCGACCCCAAAGCCAGCATCCATACGGTCTTGAGCCAAGAACATCTATCCATGGAACGGGTCCTCCTGAGTATATCGGTGCCTCGAATGTAGATTGTCTGAAAAGAAAAGCAAGAGTTGTTTCGTCGCCGCGGGCAGCCATTCGGCGGAATTCAACTGGCGGTTGATCGGCTTAGACCTGGTTGCGCTGGAGCGCCGAGTCGACATCGTAGCGCAGCAGGCCCCAAATCTTTTCTACACACTTCGCGAAGTCCGGGTCCCGCATGCTCTTCATGGTGCGCGGTCGCGGGATATCGACCGTCACGACTTCTTTGATGAGCCCCGGCCGCGCGCTCATGACCGCGATGCGGTCGCAAAGCATCACCGCTTCTTCGATATTGTGGGTGACGAGAATGACGGTTTTTTTGTCGCGCTCCCAGATGCGCAGCAGCTCCTCGCGCATGAGCAAGCGGGTTTGCGCGTCGAGGCTGGCGAACGGCTCGTCCATGAGAATCACTTCGGGATCGTTGGCCAACGCCCGCGCGATGGCGACTTTTTGTTTCATGCCTCCGGAAAGCTCGTGAGGACGCGCCCCGGCGAAATCCAACAGCCGCACTACTTCGAGGAAAAAGCGGCTGATCCGCTTGTAAGCCGACCGCTCTTCGTTGCGGAATTCCGCGCCCAGAGGCACGTTCTCTTCCACCGTGCGCCAGGGCATCAGCGCGGAGTCTTGAAACACCATGGAGACCGGCGACTTGGTCCTTTGTTCACCGATGAACTCCACCGTCCCCGTGCTCGGCACCTCCAACCTGGCGATGATGTGGAGCAGCGACGTCTTACCGCATCCGGTCGGCCCAATGATGCCGAAGAATTCCCGGTCGCGCACTTCGAGATTCACCCCGCCCAGCGCCCGTACCGCACCCTGGCCGGTGGTGTACTCTTTGGTCAATCCGTGAACGACGACTTTCATCTAAGACCGAGGTATTCCACCGCAAAGAACGCAAAGCACGCAGAGAAAAAAATGTTTCCTATTTCAGACCTTTGCGACCTTTGCGTTCTCTGCGGTTATTTTTCTTATCCTAAAAAGTCCTCAAGTTTTGCTTCGCCGCAACCTAGCGCCCGCTGAAGATTTCCTCGAACATTTTGCCATAGCGTTGAAAGTCTTCGAGCACCTCGGTGGGGGCAAAGACCGGTTTGATTCCTTCCATGAGGCGCGCCTGCTCGGGCGGCGTGTCGATGCGATCGGGTATCCGGTTCATGGCGCGAACTACTTCCTGCCCCCGCTTTGACAAGGCAAAATCCATGAACAGCCGCGCCGCATTCGGATGGGGCGCCTTGGCCGAAATGCCGGTCGGATGAATGTTCGCAAACACCGGATTCAAATAGACCCAATCAACGGGAGCCCCGCTCGGTTTCAACACCTCGAAGGTCTGCGAATAGGCGGTGAGCGCGCCCTTGAACTCGCCCGCGGCGACAAGCTGGGCGATTAAAGTTCTGCCAGCGCGCAGCTGGGTTTGTTTGGCGAGCTCACGCATGTAGGCCAAGCCCTTTTCTTCGCCCATCGCCTTGAGCATGGTGCCGAACCACTCATAGGCCTTGCTGTCCATACCGATGTTGCCCTTCCACTCGGGCTTGAGCAAATCATTATAGGACTTGGGCAGGCTGGATTTGGCCACCACCCGGGTATTGTAGCCGAAGGCGGCATAATTGGTGTAGATCGACGTCCACGCCCCCTGATCATCTTTGTAGCCTTCGCGGAAATATTTTCGTTCCGGCGAGTCGTAAATCGCAAACATCCCCCGCTTTTTCAAGTTGTGGCCGTAAAAACTCGTCAGCACCGCCACGTCCCAGAAATTTTGCCCGGCGCGGCCCTCGGTCAAAATGCGCTCCATCAGCGCCGCATCGGTGGCGCGGTAAAAGGTCGCGTCGATCTTCGGATAGAGCTGTTTGAACGCGCCGGTCAGCGCTGTCGAGTCCTTGGCGTTGAAGGTCGCGTAGAACATCAACTTGCTTTCGGCCTCTGCGCGATCTCTTACTTCCGCCGCGCCAACACCAACGACAGAAATAATCGTAAGCAGCAGCGCGCCGAACATTCTTGCACCCAACTCGAAACCTGAAACCTGAAACCCTAAACTTTTCATCATGGCATCTCCTCCAGCAATCGCCCGTAACCCATCACCGGTTCGTTCAAATGCAAAATTTTCTTCGTCGCCCAGACCTGGGCGGGAATGCTCGACAGCACCGTCGTGCGCAAATCTTTTTCAAGCATCTCGATCACCGGCAAATTATGCCAGCCGGCGCCGAGCATGTAGATGCCGTCCACCGGTTCATGTTCGAGAAACACTTTCTTGGCGAAATTGTAAATCGCCTCCGGCGCGAGCTTGCCGGCGTCCTTGAACGGGACGTCTATTCCCTTCATCGCTTTCACCTCGAAACCGTCGTCTTCGAGGAATTTGGCGAACCTCTGATTCATGTCGTCCTGAAAGTAGGTGATGCCCACGAGCCGCTTCATCCCCAACGCACGAAACGCATCGACCTGGGCGATGGTCGCCACGGTGACGGGAATTTTATATTTCTTGGTAAGCGAGTCGGCGATCTGGCGGTCAGCGCCGTGACCGCGCACCATCGTCGGCGGCGCGCCCATGATCATCACAACATCGGCGCCCAACTCGGCGAGCCGCGCGACTTTCCTCTCGGCCACCGTCAACGCCTCTTGCAGCTCCTTCTCGTTCCCCGCCCGGATACCCGCATGAGTTGGAATAAAGCCGACGCCTTCGGGCATGAGCTTGATGAAACTCTCCATCGACCCCGGCCGATAAGTCGGCTTCACCAAACCGACGATTCCCCGCGCACCGTAGTACATTCTCCTGACCTCCACTTTCCGAATGGCTTAAGCGCTGGAATATCGTCTTCAAGCCCGTTTGGCAAGACGCGGGTCGAGTGGGTTAGGGGCTAGTGAGCGAGTGACCTGTTGGGTTAGTGATTTCGTTCGTGATCGCTCAAAGAAGGAGAGAGTCTAGAAGCATGCAAAGGTTACAGAATGGTTTGAACGGTGCAGCGTTTAAATGTCAAAAGTAAAGAACAGGCCCTCACTCTTTTTTCTCCTTCGTGACCTTCGTTCGCAGCCTATACAGTTGCTTGTCTAGCCGGTGTAAGTCCGGCCGCGGGAATTGGTTGTTTGCCCGCGTAGTGATACTCGACATCCCCATGGGGTGACCCAGGAGGTGAAAGCTCGAATGTAAACGCCCTTGCCGGAGTAGGGCTAGCAATTCCATCGGGCCGTAGCATAAAGCGAACTTTGCAGCCTCGTTACACGAACCACGCCAAGAACCGGCCAGGGTGG
>JAUYJC010000232.1 GCA_030688735.1 Deltaproteobacteria bacterium | reverse complement strand
TCACCACGAAGGCACGAAGGACACGAAGGTTTTCGTAGGGTGCGCTTCCCGCACCGGTCGGTCTCGGAATATCTCTCGCAAAGACGCAAAGGCGCAAAGGAAAATCATTGTCATTTCGAACGAAGAGAGAAATCTTTCCTGGATCCCTCGCATTCGCTCGGGATGACAGGTCTTGGGCCTGTCGCTTAGCGTCTTGGCGCCTTGGCGGGAGCAATTCCCTCTTCTCCGCGATCTCAGCGCCTCTGCGGTGAGCCACTCGGAAGCCTTAAGTCCTATTTCTTGGCGGGCAAAAGATCCAGCTCGAAGAGCGCCTGCCAGAGCTCGTTCTTGGCTTTGCGGCAATTGAACTTCACGACCGGCAGCTCGTGCTCGGAAAGTTCTTCGAGCACTCGGAACGCCGCTAAAAGCTTTTTTTCTTCTTCTTGGGTGAGGTTCGCCGGTGTCATCATAAGACCCTCTCTAATTGGACTCTAACGTCACAAATGTTCAACAGAATGATTTCAACGAGATTTATCGCGCCAGCACACTGGGACATAAATCCGAAATCCGAATATCGAAATCCGAAACAAACGCTGAAACAGGTGAATCTAAAATCGGGAAAATCCAAAACACCGAATCCGAAAAAAACTTGTTTGGAATTTGACTTATTTTGGTCATTTGAATTTGTTTCGAATTTCGGATTTTGTGCTTCGAATTTTTGTTTTTGGCGTCCTTTGCGGCTTTGCGCGAGATATAGTTTTTCCGATCTTTCCTGCAACCCAAAATTTCAAATATCATCGGTTTGCTTTGGCCCGAAGATCCTGGAAACGTCTGGCCTTTAATTCAAACCTCGGCAAAGAATTATACGGCTCGATGCTGACCTCCGGGGAAAGTCCGAGGTTGTTTTTTACCCGTTGTTTGATCTGATCGACGATCTGCCCGGTCGGCGCTGAACTCGAATCCTGCTTGATCTCCAATTTGATCATCAACGTATCCAGCCCGGAGCGATTCTCAACCGTGGTGAAGAACTCCTCGACCACGGGAAATCCGCGCACGATTTCCTCGATCATCTGCGGGGTCAACTGCACGCCCCGGACTTTCACCATGTCATCGTAGCGGCCTAAAATGCCGCCCATGAACAGGTCGAGGGTCCGACCGCAGGGACAGACGTTGCCCCGTTCCATCATGACGATGTCGTTGGTTGCATAGCGCAAAAGCGGCATCGCCTCTTTGAGCAGCGGGGTCACCACCATCAGGCCTTTCTTGCCGTAACCCAAAGGCACCGAAGTATTCGGATCGACGACCTCGACGAGAAAGCGGTCCTCATTGATGTGCAGTCCGCCGCAACGCTTCGCGCATGTGGAAGCCATCATTCCCGCGGTCTCGGTGGTTCCCATGAAGTCGCCCAGATAGGCGTTAAAACCCTTCTCGATGATCTCTCGGGTCGAAGCGATGGAAGCCCCGGGCTCGCCGGCCGTCACGATCATGTGCAACCGAGATCTCGCGCCGAGGTCGATCCCTTCTTCATTCGCGACGTGGAGCATTCGGATCGCGTAGGAGGGCGTGCAGCAAAGGATCGTGACTTTCAGATCCAGAATCATCTGGAGCCTAGTTTTCGTGTCCATCGCGCCGGTCGGATGAACCCGGCAGCCGATCTTTTCGAATCCATAGTGGGCACCCCAGAACCCGATGAACGAGCCGTAGCCAAACGCCACCATGACCACGTCGTCCGGCCTGACACCGAAGTTATACAGACTCGTGGCCCAGGCATCGCCGCCCCAGAGCCAGTCTCTTTCGGTGTCGAAAGCCCGCACAGGCGGCTTGCCGGTGGTTCCCGACGTCGAATGGTACCGAAGCGCTTTTTCCAAAGGGAGCGCAAGCCGCGTTCCAAAAGGAGGATTCGCCAGCTGGTCTCGCTCCAGATCTTCTCTCCGCGTGACCGGAAATTTTCGGAAAAAATCTTCGAGGGTTAGAATGCTCTCGGGCGTAACGCCGTGCTGCGCCATCCGGCTGCGATAGAACGGCGAGCGTTCCCAGGCATATCGAATGGCATCTTGAACCCGTTTGAGCTGAAGCCGCCGCAGTTTGCCTTTGGGCATCAGCTCGATTTTTGGATTCCAGTATCCGTGAGGTAGCTCGGTTTTCATGGGGAAGCTATGCCTCCATATTGATTCTGCTGAAAAACCCTAAGAATGCTTCGACAAGCTCAGCATGAACGGAAAAATCTCCGATGATTTCGCTCACTCCTCCGTTCGTCCTGAGGTTCTCGAAGGATGAACGGAGGGTTTTTCAGCAGAATCATATTTCGTACCGATCCTGCTCTATCCGCCGAGGATCGGGCTCGCCAGCATCACATCGACTCTGGCCCCAGACGGCAACGGGGCGTCGAGATTGAGGATCTCGTCAAGGCTTTCGCCGTTCAAAAAAACCACCAGCGCAGGATTCACCGTGGCTCCCTCGATCACCACGTAGCGCCGGAACTCGGCGCCGTTGGCGCGCCCCAACTCATCCAACAACCGCCGCACGGTGGCGCCCTCTTCGAGGACGACGAGCTGTTCCTTTTTTTTGACCAGACCTCGGATCGGCCCGAAGAAATGAATCCTGGCTTCGATCACGCAGTCTCCTTCTCAACGGCCGGACTCAAGCTTGGAAATTTTGACTCGCAGGCAAGAGTCTATGGCCGCGCTGACGAAGTCCAGGTGCTCGTCATCGAGCGTGAGCAGAGAATTGAAGTGGATGCCGAGGGGTTCTTTTCCCTGCGTCGCGCTGTTTGCCCATCTGCCGGCGGAGGCCCAGACCGACGCGACCTCGGGATGAATCGCATGGGTGAGTTTTAGCCGGCCCTTCGCCTTCTTTCCCGAATCGGTCTCCACTTCCACCCAGTCGCCGTTCTTCAGCCCTTTGCGCTTCGCGGCCACAGGGGAAAGCGCGATCTCATGGTAGCCGAGGCGCAGGCCAACCTCTCTTAGAAGCGGATTGCTGCCGGTGGC
>JAUYJC010000228.1 GCA_030688735.1 Deltaproteobacteria bacterium | reverse complement strand
GCAATTCTTCGATTCTCATCGACGGCACGCGCAAGTGGCCCTACACGCCGACCTCGCTGCCGACCCGCAGCTACATGGAGCGGGGCAGAGAAATCTGGGAAGAGCTTGAGCTGCCTCCGCTTAAGCCGCGCGAGCCCTGGTACGGCGTTTCCTGGGGCGAGTGGCCGGAATCCTACCGGCGCCACGCCGAGATGGGCGACCGCGGCGAATTCGATAAAATCGCCGAAGAGATCTTGTCGCAGAAGAAAAAAGTGTGAAGCCAACAAGAGCAAGACCTCACCACGAAGGCACGAAGGACACGAAGGGTTCGGATTTCTTTGATCGGAAACTTCGTGCTCTTCGTGTCCTTCGTGGTGAGACACGGCTTTCGTTTCATCGCCAACGCTGGGGAGAAACTTCATGAACGCAAGTAAATTAACCGTGCAAGAACTGGCCCAGCTCGCCGGTGACCAGCGCAGGGAAATACTGATTCGTGGCGCCACGGAAGAGGGCAAGCTGAGCTTTTACACTTCTACGGCGCCGGAGGACATTCAATCATTACTGATGGCGTTTGAGATGCGTTACCCGTTCATTCGCACCGAAATGGTGCGCGACAAAGGCGTCGCCATCCGGGAGCGCTTCACGCAAGAGTGCCGCGGCGGCGGCTCGCCGGCGGACGTCGTCGAGGTCAACGACATCAATCTCGGCAAGCTCAAGGAACAGGGACTGCTCTGCCCTTACCATTCGCCGGAAGCGGACATCTATCCGCGCGAGCTGCACGAGAGCGAGGGCTTCTGGGTCGCGGAGCAAAAAAACTTTCTCGTGCTGGCGTGGAATCCGCGACTGATCGGCGACGCCGTCGTGCCCCGCGATTATCAGGGCCTGCTCGATCCAACGCTCAAAGGCAAAATAACCGTAGAGGCCTATGACGCGAGCTGGATGGCGGCCCTGATGGGCTACTGGGGAGAGAAAAAGGCGCTCGAATTTTTCCGTGATTTCGGGCGCCAGGTTACAAATAGCCGCACCGGCCACCAGATCATTGCCGAACAGATCGCCGCCGGCAGCGTGATCATCTCGGCCCATATCCACAGCAACAACTCCGAGTGGCTCAAGCGGCGCGGCCTGCCCATCGAATGGCGCCCCCTGGAGCCGGTGGAGGTCGAATGCGTCGGCGCGGGGTTGCCGGCGGCGGCGCCGCACCCGCACGCCGCGTTGTTGCTGATCGACTACATTCTCTCCCTCGAAGGACAGAAAATTTATCGCCAGTGGAAAAGGGTTCCCTGCCATCCGGCGGTAGAAGCCGACCCGCCCTACATGAGCCAGGGATTTGAAACTCTCCTGCTCGACAGCAAGGCGTTCTTGAAAAAGGAGAGCGAATACGAAAAGATCTGGCACGAGTTGATCCTGGAGACCGCTGGCCGCGCGTAAGAGGCGCAACCGGCGGCCACGGCGCTAGTTTAAAAAAAGGAGTGATTCACAATGATGAGCCGGACACGCAATTTCTTCTATTTTTTCCTACTCGCATGGCTGTTTTTGTTTCCGCACACGACGGCCCGTGCGCAAGAGCTGAAAAAGATTAAGATCGGCTATCCCGCCGTGTCGTACAATCAAATCCATATCTGGGTCGCCAAAGACGCCGGCTTTTTCCGCAAGTACGGCTTGGATGCCGAATTGATTTTTTTCCGCGGCGGCCAATTGGCCACCCAGGCGCTGGTCGCCGGCGATCCGCCCATCGTCAACATCGGCACCTTGGTGCAGGCCGGTCTCCAAGGCCACGACGTGGTTTTGATCGCCTCTTCCGAAAGCGCCTACGCCTACTCGGTGGTGGCCCTGCCTTCGATCACCAAGGTCGAGCAGCTCAAGGGGAAAAGATTCGGCGTGAGCGGCTTCGGCTCGGCGTCGCATAACGCGGCGCTGATCTTATTGCGAAAATTAAATCTCGAACCGAACAAAGACGTGTCGATCCTGGTAGCCGGTCCCACCACCGACCGATTGACCGCCATGAGCGCCGGTTCCATCGATGCGACGCTGCTCACTCCGACGGAGGCGGTCTTAGCGAAAAAACGCGGCTATGGCGAGATCTACGATCTGCTCGACATGGGCATCGAGGTCCAGGGCAACGGCTTCGCTACGACCCGGGCCTACATCAAGGCCAACCGCGCGACGGTGAAAGCCGCGGTCAAGGGTTACGTCGAGGCGATTTACTATATCCATAACAACGCCGAGGGCACCAAGGCGATCGTAGGCAAATACCTGCGCAGCACCGACCAGGAGGTCTTGAGCGCCGCTCACCAAGGCTTCGTCAAGCTGGTAGCCAAAAAACCCTATCCCACGTTAAAGGGCATCCAGTTTCTGCTCGATGAGATGGGGAACAAACTTCCCCAGGCCAAGAAGGCCAAGCCGGAACAGTTCGTCGATTTGAGTCTGCTGCAAGAGCTGGAGAAGGAAGGGTTCTTTACCGAGATGACCAAGAGGTATCCCTGATGCTGCTGCGAAATCCACCCTTCGACGCGAGCCCCGGCCTTGCCCGGGGGCTCTTGCTCAGGATTTCGTCCCACGGGCTTGCCCGTGGGACTCCACGCGGCTTCTCGGGCCGGCATGACGTTTCACCGCTCGCGGCGCAGTGCTCCTCGGGGAGGCGCTGTTGCTGCAAATGAATTCCTCCGACCGTAGCTCATCAGCGTCCGCCATAGGCGCGCCCGATCAAGTTACGGTTTACGACAATGTCTGGGTTCCCAGCGTCTGCAAAATGTGCGGCAACGGCTGCGGCACCCTGATCCACCGCGTCGACGGCGTCGTCGTCAAGATCGAAGGCAATCCCGACAACCCGCACAACTTCGGCAAAATCTGCGCCAAGGGCCACGCCGCGATCATGGCGCTCTACGATCCCCACCGTCTGCGCCACTGTTTGCGCCGCACCAATCTGAAAAAAGGGCCGGGCGAAGATCCCGGCTGGCAAGAGATCGGCTGGGACGAGGCGATGGAAGAAGTCGTCGCCCGCCTGCGCAAGATCAAGGCCGACGATCCGCGTAAGGTCATGTTCGTCAACGGCATCACGGAGATCGAGATGTCGCGGCAGGTCGGGGTGGCGTTCGGCGAAGCGTTGAAAACTCCGAACTATACCACCGGCGTCACTTTCGGCACGCACACTCGGGTCTCGTTTTTGAACACCGGCTCGATGCACAGCGAGCCGGATTTCGACCACTGCCGCCTGCTTATTCTCTTCGGCTCGCAAAAAGGCTCCCTCAGCGGCCACGACACGATGAAGAGTGCGCTGGCGATGGCCAACGCCCGCGAGCGCGGCATGAAGGTGGTCGCCTTCGATCCGATCTGCTCGCCCACCGCATCCAAGGCGGATCAATGGATTCCACTCAGGCCCGGCACCGACGGCGCCGTGGCACTCGCCCTGCTCCACGTGCTGCTCAACGAGCTCGGCATCATGGACGAAACGTTCTTGGCGTGCCAGAGCAACGCCCCTTATCTGGTCGGCGCCTCCGGCGGTTATCTGCGCGACGCGCAATCGGGCAAGCCCCTGGTGTGGGACGGCGCGGACAAATCGGCCAAGGCTTACAACGCCCCCGGTCTGCTCAAACCGGCGCTGAGCGGCGAATTTGAAGTGAACGGTGAGCGCTGCCGTCCCGCCCTGGATCTGCTGCGCGCGCATGTCGCGCAATTTACGCCGGAGCGCGTGGAAACGATCTCCACCGTTCCAGCCGAAACCCTGCGTCAATTGGCGCGGGAATTCGCTGCCACCGCGCAAATCGGCGGCACCGTCACGATCGACGGCATCGAGATGCCGATCCGCCCCGTCTGTTCTTTCGCCGACAGCCGCGGTTCCACCTGCCATACCCAGGGGGTCTGGACGGGCACCGCCATTCAATTGTTGAACGTCATGGTCGGCGCCGTCGACGTGCCCGGCGGGGCGATCAGCACGAGCATCGTCGGCCCCGGCGAGCGGCTGCGGGTGAGAGAGAGTCCGGACGGGATCGTCCTCTTCGGCGGTCAACGGCCAGGCGGCGAGTCGCAGTATCCCGACCAGCGGGCGCGCACACCGGAAACGGTGCAGTTGCAAGAGCTTTTTCCCGTCGGCAAGCAGCCCCGTCCCATGCTCAGCCTGGCGTTGCTCGATTACCCCGAGCTGATTCCTTACCGACTGGAGCTGCTGATTATCCTCGGCAGCAACGTCGTCATGAGCGGCGCCGATCCCCGGCGCGTCGTCGCGGCGCTTGAGAAAATCCCGTTCGTCGTCGCCCTCGGCGACCGCTTGGACGAGACCCTCGAGTGCGCCGACTTGATCATTCCCACCGTCCAGGGGCTGGAGCGGCTTGATTTTCCGGTGAACCGGCTGGAGGGCTGGGTCACCGGCCGCCACTGGTATTTCACCGCGCGGCTACCCGTCGTCGAACCGCCGCCGGATGTGCGCCACACCGTGGACATTTTCATGGAATGGGCCGACCGGCTCGGTTTGCGCTCGGAACTGAACCAAAGCCTCAACGCCCAGCTGGGGCTCACCGAGAGCCAGTTGCTGGCGGCCGAAGGCCGTTATACCAATCGCGAGATCGTCGAGCGCCGCATGCGCTCCATGTTCGGCGACGATCACGGCCTCGACTGGTTCGAAAAAAACGGGCTGGTGGCCTGGGAGCGGCATGTTTCCGAGCGCTATCCGCGGGGCGTGCTCAAGCTGCCGCGCGTTCCGGTTTACTTTCCCGAAATCGTCGAGCGGGGGCGAGAGCTGAAGAATGTCCTCGACCCACTGGGCGTCCATTGGGATTTATCAAGCTACGCGGCGGTGCCGCTCTGGTCGGGCTGCTGGAGCCACAAGACGGTTCAAAACGATCAGCTCTTTCTGATCAATTACAAGCTGCCGTTTCAGACTTCGACGACGACGCAATACAATCCCTGGCTCGCCGAGCTGTCGCAGCGCCACAGGCTGGCGCTCTATGTGACGCTCAACAGTAGCACCGCCGCCGCACGCGGCATCGCCGACGGTGACGAGATCGAGCTGGTGGGAACGAACGGATATACAGCGCGGGGCGCAGTCCGCGTTTCGGAATGTGTGCATCCGGATGTCGCCGCCGTCGCTTCCTGCTTCGGCCACTGGTCCCATAATCAGCCGTCCGGCGCTACCGAAGGCGTCAACTTCAACGCCTTCGTTCCCCTCGACGTAAGCGGCATGGAAATGCTCTCCGGCGACTTCGACCAGTGCGCCCTGGTGACGATACGAAAAGTTGAGAGAAACCGAGGATCGATCTTTAGGTCGGCATGAAGATGAAGCAGGTTAGACAAGAGAAGTTTTCAGTGTGGTGTCTCAGCAGATCGATGAATGAATCCAATGATCCAATCCGATTATTCCCCCCTTTGGAAACTCATCGTTACCCATAACCCGGATTTCTGGACACGGGGGGTGAGAGCAGATGTGGGGCGAAGTGTTGGGCCATGAATTTCCAGGTTGCTTCGATATCATCGAGGCGCTGGATGCCGATCCACAGAGATTTGGTCCCGGGC
>JAUYJC010000212.1 GCA_030688735.1 Deltaproteobacteria bacterium | reverse complement strand
TGATGGGTAATGGGATTCATTATTGTGCCCACGTCGTGGGCCGTCACGAAGCGGCTCAGGCGCACCTTGCCCGTCTCGGGATCAACCTCGACATCAGCGACCTGCGCGCAGATGTAGCTTATATCTTCAGGGTAGGGCGCATCTTCGATAGCCGTCACCGTGAGAGGACGACCCGCTTGAGCGACGATTTTTTTCAGGTTTACTTGTTGGCGCGGATCTTCACGGAAGCGGAATTGGCCGGCGCGGAAATCCACTTCTTCGGTTGAGCACTCTAACATCCGAGCGGCTTCGGCCATGAGCTGCTCCCGTAGCTGGCTGCATGCTTTGACAGCCGCGCGGCTCGCAACGTAAGTCACCCGGCTGGCCCTGGCACCGCTGTCGCGGGGAGCAACGTCGGTGTCGCCCACCACCACACGCACCTGCTGGATGGGAACGTCCATTTCCTCTGCCACAAGTTGTTGCAAGATGGTGTGGGTGCCGGCTCCCTGGTCGAAGGTGGGACTTATCAGCGTGAAGCTCCCGTCGGGCTCCGCCGTAAGCACCACGCCGGTGTCGTCGCCGCCGATGTGCCGACCATAAAGAGCGATGCCGCGACCGTAGCCGGGCTTGCGCTTTTGCCGCCCCGCAGCGCTTAGAGCAGCCTGGAGAACCTCTCGGAAACGCACGCAGCGCAGCCGATGGCCGATGGCGTCCTCCTCGCCCTCACTCAGGAGATTCTTCAAGCGGAACTCAGCCGGGTCCATACCCAATTCCCGCGCGACGATGTCGGTGTGCGACTCTAGAGCGAAGAACGTCTGCACCGATCCCGGACTGCGGAAATAGCCTCCTGGGACGGTGTTGGTGTAAACCTGAAGAAATTCAATGGAGGCATTCTCTACCCGGTAGGGTCCGCCGCTATAATGCCAGGTCGCTAGCGTAGCGTTGGGCTTGAGAGCCCCATAGGCGCCACTGGCGTGGATGGCCCGCAGATAACGGGCAACGATGCGCCCGTCTCGCTTCACCCCGCTGCGAATGGTCACCACCGTGGGATGGGCAGGGCTACTCGCCATCAATTCCTCGGTGTAATCCATGACGATCTTTACCGGCCGCCCGGACTGGTGCGCCAAGAAGTAGGCAGCCGGCAGATCCACCGCATCACCCTTGCCGCCGAACTCGCCGCCCACGTTCACTACGTTGACACGTATGCGCTCCTCCGGCACGCCCACGGCCTTGGCCACCTGTGTGCGAATGCCAAACGGGTTTTTCGCTGACATCCACACTTGAATCCGGCCATCGGGATCGATGGCGACCGTACCGGCGTGTGGCTCGATGTATCCCTGGTGCCGGGCGGGGATTCGAAACACGTGCTCCAATACCAGGTCTGCCTCGTCAAAGCCCTGCTCCGGGTTGCCCTTGCGCCAGGCCAGACGTGTAAGTCCGTTGTGCACGTCCAGTGCCAGCCGCTGCTTGGGCGCGCCGTCATAGCTCGCGACATCTTCATGAATGCGCGGCGCACTCGGCTGCATAGCTTCAAGCGGGTCGAAGACCGCCGGCAGCTCCTCGTACTCGACGTTGATAAGACCGAGTGCCTCTTCGGCGGCTTCCGTTGTCTCCGCGGCGACGGCCGCCACTCTATCGCCCACGAAACGTACCACGTCCCAACAGAGAACCGGCATGTCACGAAAGTTTTTGCCGACAAAGCGCCCTGGGATATCTTGCCCGGTGACGACGGCTTTGACGCCCGGGACTTTACGGGCTTTGGAAGCATCGATGTGCCGGATGCGAGCATGGGGGTGAGGGCTGCGGAGAATCTTACCCCACAACTGGCCTGGGAGATTGATGTCGGCGGCGTAGATCGAGCGCCCGGCGACCTTGTCAGGGCCTTCCGCCCGAAGAACGGGAGCACCGATTATTGTGAAAGCAGCCATAATGATCCTCCTGATGCGACTATAAACTCGGACTCCAACCGCTGGTATAACCCAGGAAGGCTAAGGGCTACAAGCCGAAGACGACGGACGGAAATTCTCTCGGGATCACGATACGGCTTGCACCGGTACCGATAGTGTGGATTTCAATCGGCGCAAGGTAGGAATACAGTAAGTGACTTGTCAGCACCGATCGCTCGCGTCACCCCTGCGACACGGCGCGCGAAATTAAATGCCATTCTATGGTGCTGTACGGCGGCCATGACAATACCAGCACATTCGACGTGCAGCAGCGGGTCATGGACAGCTTTTTTGCGAATGGGCAGGAATTGGAATGGCATTTTTTCGGCTTCGGAAATCACGGCTTCGCGTCTACCGAATCTGGCGGTTATCAGCCGCATCTGGCCGAGCTGGTTTGGCCACTGGTCGTTGATTTCCTCTCTCGCAAATTAAACGAGGCGAAGCAGTAGGTTCGTGGATGACGTTTATCGTGCTTTCTGGATTCGAAACGGGCCAGGCCTTGCTTTCTAAACAAATCGAGTGTTACGCAATATCTCCAGGCCTGCCTGCTAATGGGTGACCCCGGCGATGACCCTGGCGACTACGGCGTCGATTAGGCGCCGGCTATTTCCCCCACCCCAGCCGCCGGTCATTTCAACGTTTCGGGAATTGCCGAAACGTGGAAACGTCCCGCCGAGCTTGTCTTTCGTTGAACATGGAACCTTGAACCGGGTGAAGTCTGTAACGGCTTGAACGGAGCGAAGCGGTTGAACGAGTGGAACGTTTGGAACGGGCTTCAGTATTATTTGAACGACTTGAACGGGCCTCACCTCCGAAGCTTCCCCTTGGCATCCCCGCCTCATTTCGACTAGTATTCCCCAAGTGCCGATGGGGATGTGGGGACTTGCTCCTGACGGCCCGCGGAGCGTGAATCCGACGGCTACGCAAATGAGCCCTAAGAAATTTCAGTCCACACTGAAGCGAACTGCAAAAGCGGGAGTGTGCGCAGAGGTAATGATTTCACCGTAGAAACTTTAAGAGCTTGACTAAATAAATCCCATGATCAGCCTCGAATCCATCACACCCGGACTTGCGCTCGTCGGCATCGAGCCGGCGGACGTTGTCACCGTCGTCGCGGTTGTGCCCATTGCAGACGGCGCGGTGCAGGTCATTTACAAGACCCCAGACGGCACACTCAAGGACCGCCTGCTCAACCGCTCTGACGAGACCAACATCTCCGTTGCCACCACTGAACGTCCGTGGTCCTTCGAGGGCGACGGGGAGACGTTCAAGCTCACCGTAGAAGCCAAGCGAATTGACCTGGCGTTCCTGTTCGATCCCATGATGGCCGTTCACACGTCGAACGTGGAACCGCTACCGCACCAAATTACCGCTGTCTACGAGTCCATGCTGCCGCGTCAGCCGTTGCGATTCGTCCTCGCTGACGACCCTGGTGCCGGCAAGACCATTATGGCGGGCCTATACATCCGTGAACTCATAATGCGGGCTGACGCCCGCCGCATCGTCATCGTCGCCCCCGGCGGCTTGGTCGAGCAGTGGCGCGATGAAATGTTCGAGAAATTCGGTCTGGAGTTTCGCGTCTTCTCCCGCGAGCTGGAGTCCGTCACGCCCAGTGGCAATCCGTTTGAAGACCTCGATCATCTCATTGTTCGCCTCGATCAGATGTCGCGCAACGAGGACCTGCAAGATAAACTCTGCGCCGCTGGCTGGGATCTCGCCGTATTCGATGAAGCGCACAAACTCGCCGCCCATTTCTACGGCGCCAAGCTGGAGCGCACGAAGCGGTTCAATCTTGCGGAGAAGCTCGGTGCCCAGACACGGCACCTGCTGCTAATGACCGCCACGCCGCACAACGGCAAAGAAGAGGACTTTCAGCTGTTTCTCTCGCTCCTTGACTCCGACCGATTTTACGGGAGATTCCGCGACGGCGTTCACAAGGTGGACACCTCCGACCTCATCCGCCGCATGGTCAAGGAGGAGTTGGTCAAGTTTGACGGCACACCGCTCTTCCCGGAGCGCCGCGCTTACACCGCCAACTACAAACTCTCCGACATCGAAAACGCGCTCTACGAAGCCGTCACTCAGTACGTGAAGACGGAAATGGGCAAGGCCGATGAGCTCGACGGCCAGCGCAAAGGCTCTGTCGGTTTCGCGCTCACATCACTCCAGCGCCGCCTTGCCTCCAGCCCGGAAGCCATCTTTCAGTCCATCAAGAGCCGCCGCGAACGGCTCGAACGCCGCTTGCGCGAGGAAAAGCTGGGCGGGCGCGGTCAGCAAATCCTCGCCGAAACCCTCGACGCCCCGCCCGAGGATGACGACGACCTGAACGCCGAAGAGCAGGAGCGACTTGAAGAAACTCTCATGGACAAGGCGACTGCTTCTCGCACCATCGCGGAGTTGGCGGACGAGATCCGCATCCTAGGAGGCTTGGAGCATCAGGCGAAGGCCGTGGTCGCGTCCGGCCAGGACCGAAAGTGGGAGGAACTCTCCTGTATCCTGCAAGATGATCCGCATATGCGCGATGCGGGCGGCCGGCAGCGGAAGCTGATTATTTTCACCGAACACCGCGCCACGTTGAATTATCTTCACGAAAAAATCGGTGGTGTCCTCGGCAACCTCGACGCTATTGTTACGATTCACGGAGGCACCCATACCGACGAACGCCGCAGGCTTCAGGCCCTTTTCCGCTCCGATCCCGACGTGCGCATTCTCCTTGCCACCGACGCCGCCGGCGAAGGTGTGAATCTTCAAAACGCTAACTTGATGGTCAATTACGACCTGCCGTGGAATCCGAACCGCCTCGAACAACGCTTCGGTCGCATCCATCGCATCGGTCAGCAAGAGGTTTGTCACCTATGGAACCTCGTCGCTAATGAAACCCGTGAAGGTGCAGTCTATTTCCGTTTGTTAGAGAAGTTGCGCGATATCAGCGCAGCTCTCAAAGGACGTGTATTCGACATCCTTGGCGAAGTATTTGAAGGCCAGAGTCTGAAGGAACTGATGGTTGAAGCCATCCGTTACGGTGACCAACCCGAGATCCGTGCCAAGCTCAGCCAGAAGATTGAGAACGCACTCGACCATGACCATCTCAAGAGCATCCTTGAGCGCAACGCGCTCGCTGAGGAAACCTTAAACCCGGAGCGGCTCTTTGCCGTGAAGGAGGAAATGGAGAAGGCCGAGGCCCGCCGCCTCCAGCCTTACTTCGTTCGCGCCTTCTTCATGAAAGGCTTCGAGTCACTCGGCGGTTCCATCTTCCCCCGCGAGCCTGAACGCTTCGAGGTTGCCCATGTGCCCGCCGTGCTGCGCGAACGCGACCGCGTCATCACCGGGCGCAATCGTCGAGACCTCGCTCCCGTCCTGCGCCGCTACGAGCGCGTCTGCTTCACCAAGGATGCGGTGCGTCCGCTGGACCGCCCTGGGCTCGCCTTCGCCAGCTTGATTCATCCCGGTCACTCGCTCATGCTCGCTCTCAGCGATGTCATACTGGAGCAGCACGCCAATCTTCTCCGCCAGGGCACCATTCTCGTGGACCCGGCTGACGACGGCGAGCAGCCCGCGTTGCTCCTCCTCCTCACCCATGAGGTGAAATCTGGCGACGGCCAGGTCATCTCCAAGCGCCTGCAATTCGTCCGCGTCCTGCCCGATGGCAGCGCCACCTTTGCCGGATGGGCACCGCACCTTGACCTGGAATCGCTCGCACCCGCCGAGCGCCCGCTACTGGCCGAAACGCTGGCAGAGCCTTGGCTCACTGCTGGACTCGAACAGCGCGCTCTCGCCCTCGCGGCTTCCACCCTCGTCCCGGAGCACTTCAGCGAAATCGCCGGACGCCGCATCGCGCATGTGGACAAGACGCTCGCAGCCGTTCACGAGCGACTGACCAAGGAAATTGATTTCTGGTCCGACCGCTTTATCAAGTTGACCGACGATAAGGCCGCCGGAAAGGACGTGCGCCTCAACCTGGAAAATGTGCGCCGTACCATCAGCGATCTCGAAGCAAGGTTGGAGAGCCGCAAGAAGGAACTCCAGTCCATGCGCCACGTCACCTCCGCCACACCCGTGGTGCTTAGCGGTGCGCTCGTCGTTCCGGCTGGATTGCTCCGCAAGTTGCGCGGTGAACCTGCACCTGTTGGTTCCGCCTTTTCAAATGATCCCGAAGCCCGCTCGCGCATTGAGCAGCTTGCCATGAATGCCGTGCGCCGCGTTGAGGAATCACGCGGCTGCCGCATCGTGGATGTCTCCGCGCAGAAATGCGGCTGGGATATTACCTCCTATCCGCCGGCCGTGGACGGTAAACAACCGGAAGCTCGCCACATCGAAGTCAAAGGCCGCGTCAAGGGAGCAGCCACGGTGACCATTACGCGCAACGAAATGCTCTACGCTTTGAACCAGTCCGACAAATTCCACCTCGCCATCGTCCTCGTCGGCGAAGCCGATACCGTCGAAGGCCCGTTCTACCTACGCAATCCTTTCGATACCGAACCCGGCTGGGGAGTGTCCTCCGTCAACTACGACCTTAAAGCGTTGCTCGAACGCGCCCACGGAATTTGATTCATGTCCCATCCCATTAAATCACCTCGTAAGCTCATCGAAGTCGCGCTGCCGCTGGACGCGATCAATGCGGCTTGCTCGCGGGAGAAATCCATCCGGCATGGGCATCCTTCCACGCTGCATCTGTGGTGGGCGCGGCGTCCACTGGCGGCGGCGCGGGCTGTTATCTTTGCGCAGTTGGTCAATGATCCCGGTTACCAGCAGGGCGGCGGGTTCAAATACGGGAAGAACAAAAAGGAGGCCGCCATCGAGCGGAAGCGGCTTTTCAAAATCATTGAGGACCTCGTGCTGTGGGAAAGCACCACCAATGAGGAACTGCTGGAGCGCGCCCGGGCGGAGATTCGCCGCTCGTGGCGCGAGGTGTGCGACCTCAACAAGGATCACCCGCAGGCCGCCGAGTTGTTCAATCCCGACAAGCTGCCCGCCTTGCACGATCCCTTTGCTGGCGGCGGAGCCATCCCACTGGAGGCGCAGCGGCTGGGGCTGGAGGCCTACGCCTCAGACCTCAACCCCGTGGCCGTGCTCATCAACAAGGCGATGATCGCGATCCCGCCCAAGTTCGCGGGCAGACCACCGGTAAGCCTCCTGCAAAGCCACCAAGGCTCGAAGAAGAAGCAGTTGGATTTTGAAAGGGAGTGGCCCGGCGCAACCGGTCTGGCGGAAGACGTGCGCTACTACGGTGCTTGGATGCGCGAGGAAGCGCAGAAGCGGATTGGTCACCTGTATCCGCCGGTGGAAGTCACTGCGGGGATGGCGAAGGAGCGGCCCGACCTCAAACTGCTCGTCGGCCAGAAGCTCACCGTCATCGCCTGGCTCTGGGCGCGCACGGTCAAGAGCCAAAACCCTGCGTTCTCGCACGTAGATGTGCCGCTAGTTTCGAATTTCCTCCTATCCAGCAAGAAGGGAAAGGAGGCGTATGTGCAACCGGTGATAGAAGGCGACAAATACCACTTCACTGTAAAGTTGGGTTCTGCGCCACCTGGAGCTGAGAATGGAACGAAGCTCTCACGCGGATCCTTCGGATGCGTGATGTCGGGAACACCTCTGAGCTATACGTACATTGACGAGGAGGCAAATGCGGGAAGACTCAGGAATAAACTCATGGCGGTCGTCGTCGAAGGCCCTCGTGGTAGGGTGTACCTTCCCCCGAGTGAGCAAATTGAATCTGTCGCTCGGAATGTAGGTCCTACTTGGAAGCCAAACACTCCCTGTCGAGGTACTTTTGCCTCTAATGCCCAAGGCAGAATTTACGGCTTCAAGATCTTTGGTGACTACTTTACCGAACGGCAGTTATTAGCTCTGACGACCTTCGCCGATCTCGTATCGGAGGCGCGAAAGAAAATCCGCGAGGATGCCGTCACAGTAGGACTTCCCGACGATACGCATGGAATCGAAGACGGCGTAAGTGGTGCTACAGCTTATGCCGAGGCCCTTGGCACCTATCTCGCCTTTGGGGTGAGCCGCGCTTCAGACGCATGGAGTGCCCTTGTTTCGTGGAGACATCAGGTAGAAGCCAATCGCAATACTTTTGCCCGCCAAGCAATCGCGATGACGTGGGAATTTGCTGAAGTGAACCCATTTTCAAATTCATGTGGAAACTGGACGGGTAATTCCACGGAATGGGTTGAAAAGAGCCTACAGCATCTACCGTATCTTCCAACAATGGGGGTCGCTATTCAGGCAGATGCTCAGACTCAAACCATTAGCTTGAATAGAGTGATTTCAACCGATCCACCTTATTACAACAATATTGCTTACGCCGACCTGTCGGACTTTTTTTATGTCTGGTTGCGTTACACCTTGCGCGATATTTTCCCATCATTGTTTGCAACAATGGCCGTTCCGAAAGACGAGGAGCTGGTCGCTTCGCCGTATCGTCATGGCAGCAAGGACAAAGCGGAGCGCTTCTTTCTAGGGGGAATGACGCAGGCGATGCGCAGTCTGTCTCAATTGGCACACCCGTCCGGCCCGATCACTATCTACTATGCCGTCAAAGGGTCTGATACCGAGATAGATTCTGGAACATCGTCACCTGGCTGGGAAACGTTCCTAGATGCAGTAATTCGAGCTGAGCTTGCAATCACGGGCACTTGGCCAATGCGAACCGAGAAGGAAGGTCGCGTAGTCGGAAACGACAGCAACGCCCTCGCCTCCAGCATCGTCCTCGTTTGCCGCAAACGCCCCTCTGACGCGCCATCCATTTCCCGCCGCGAGTTCATCCGCGAGTTGAACGGCGTGCTGCCCGAGGCGCTCGACGAGATGACCAAAGGTTCCGGCGACGAGCGTTCGCCCGTGGCCCCGGTGGACCTTTCGCAGGCCATCATCGGGCCGGGCATGGCGGTCTTTTCCAAATACGCCGCCGTGCTGGAGGCCGACGGCTCGCCCATGAGCGTCCGCACAGCGCTCCAGCTCATCAACCGCTTCCTCGCCGAGGACGATTTCGACGCTGACACCCAGTTCTGCCTGCACTGGTTCGAGCAACACGGTTGGACCGAAAGCGTCTTTGGCGAAGCCGACGTGCTGGCCCGTTCCAAATCCACCAGCGTGGATGCAATGAAGGAAGCGGGCGTCCTGCAAAGCGGCGGTGGCAAGGTGCGCCTGCTCAAGTGGGCTGAGTATCCCACCGATTGGGACCCCCGCACTGATAAGCGCACTCCCGTCTGGGAAGCCCTGCACCAGCTCATCCGCGCGTTCAGGCAAGGCGGCGACTCCGCCTCTGGCGCACTCCTCGCCCAGCTTAGCGGCAAAGCGGAAGCCGTGCGCCAGCTCGCCTACCGCCTCTACACCCTCTGCGAACGCCTCGGTCAAGCCGAAGACGCCCGCGCCTACAACGAACTCATCACAAGTTGGACCGGCATCGAATCTGCCGCCACTACCGCCCCGAAACCCACTGACCTACGATTGCCCGGCTTGGAAACCTAAAGGACCCATTTTATGAGTGAGAAACCTTGGCGAGAAATCGCTGTGCCGCATCCCGACGTGCTGGAAGGCACGTTCCAACAATCCGAGTTCGCTGCCGATATCACCGCGGTGCGAACGGGCAAAGCCGGGCGCGAGTATGGAGATGCTGCCGCCTTCTTCGACCGCACCTTTATCACCGAGGGCATGCGTCTACTACTGACCTCCGTGGCTCGGCGGCTTAACGGCCAGGGCGGCGATCCGGTCATTCAACTCCAAACGGCTTTCGGCGGCGGCAAGACGCACACATTGCTGGCGGTGTTTCACCTCGCTACCCGGCAATGCGCCTTGAAGGACTTGCCAGGTGTCCCGGCACTACTTGATCAAGCGAAACTCATGGACCTGCCGACGGCGCAAGTGGCTGTGCTGGATGGCAACGCCCACGCTCCCGGGCAGCCATGGAAGTGGGGAAAGCAAACTATTCGCACGCTCTGGGGCGAGTTGGCGTGGCAACTCGGCGGCGAGGAAACATTCGCATTATTAAAAGAAGCCGACGGCAACGGCACGTCGCCCGGCAAAGATGTATTGCGAACGATCCTGGAGCGTCACGCGCCGTGTGTTGTGCTCGTGGACGAGTTGGTTGCATACATCCGCCAGTTCCCGGACGGTCAGGTTCTGAGTGGTGGGACATTTGAAAGCAACCTTTCATTCATTCAAGCACTCACCGAGGCGGTAAAGCTGGTGCCCAATTGCATCATTCTGGCCTCCCTGCCGGAGAGCGACCCGAATAGAGCGATTCCGAATGTTCAGGTTGGCGGCGCTCGTGGGCTCCAGGCGCTAAACGCGCTTGAGAACATTCTCGGGCGCGTCCAGGCGTTGTGGAAGCCGGTCGCCACCGAGGAAGCCTTTGAAATCGTCCGACGCCGATTGTTTGAACCCATCCGCGATCTGAAGACACGCGATACCGTTTGCCGCGCTTTCGCCGACGCCTACATCGCCGAGGGCGCAAAGCTCCCGTCCGAAACCCAGGAGGCGCGCTACTTTGACCGACTCGTGCAGGCGTATCCCATCCATCCAGAAGTTTTCGACCGGCTCTACGAAGACTGGTCCACCCTGGATGGATTCCAACGCACTCGTGGCGTGCTCAAGCTGATGGCGAAAGTGATTTACCGCCTGTGGAAAGATCAGAATCAGGATTTGATGATTCTCCCTGGCAGCCTGCCGCTTTACGACGGCGAGACGCGCAACGAATTGATCTACCATCTCCAGACCGGCTGGGATGCGGTGATCGAAGGCGATGTCGATGGTGAGCGCGCCGAGACAACGGAACTGGAAACCAAGGAGCCGCGCTTCGGGGCTATTCAGGCCGCCCGCCGCGTGGCGCGCACCATTTTCCTCGGCACCGCACCTTCTGGTGTGGCTACCAAGACCGCCGGCACCCGCGGCCAGGAGCGCGCCCGCGTGCTGCTGGGTTGTTTCCAACCGGGTCAGGTTTCATCGACCTATTCCGACGCGCTCAACCGGCTCGCCGACCGGCTCCACTACTTGAACACCACCGGCGACAAGGCGCAGGAGACGACGCGATTCTGGTTCGACACACGCGCAAACTTGCGCCGCGAGATGGAAGACCGGAAGCGGCGCTTCGATGAAACACATGACCTTCGTCCCAGACTTGCCGAAGTGCTGCGGAAGCTCGCTGGTGGAGCGAAGTACTTTGAAGGTGTTCATATATTTACGCCTCACGCCGATGTTCCGGACGACGCTGCGTTACGCCTTGTCGTGTTGGCCCCAGACAAATTCTACACCCGGGCGGAGACGCGGCTGGCGTTTGATGAGGTGCTCGCGTTCACGCGCAACAACGGTACGAAGCCGCGTTACCGGGGCAATCGACTGATCTTCCTAGCGCCAGACCAAGGCGCGCTGGTTCGTGTCAGCGATTGCCTGCGCACGGCGCTGGCATGGAAGTCTATTGTCGATGATGTGGAGGCCAGTCGATTGAACATTGACTTGGTGCAAAAGAAGCAGGCCGAGAAAGAACTGAAGACTACCGAAGAGGTTTTGCCGAAAGCCGCTCGTGAATGTTACCGCTGGCTGCTGTGCCCGTCACAAGCCTCGTCAACAGCGACTCAGCCCACCGTGGAAGCCTTTCCCCTGAACACTGGTGGCGCTGCCCTTGGCACGGAAATCGAGCGAGTTTGTCAGGATAACGAACTGGTCATTACGGCTTGGTCACCAATCCATCTCCGTGACCGCCTCAAGGAACTTTACTGGAAGGACGGCAAGACGACGGCGGGAGCCATGGCGTTTTGGGAGGACACGCTCCGCTATCTGTACCTACCACGTTTGAAAAGCCGCACGGTGCTGGAGCAGGCTATCGTCAAAGGTGCCGGCAGCCGCGATTTCTTCGGAACCGCCTACGGCGAACACGAAGGAAAATTCGACGGCTTCAAGTTCGGCGATGCCAACGTGCAACTGGACGACACTCTGCTGCTCATCGAACCCGAAGCCGCCAAGGCGTATGAGGCCGCACATCCTCCAGTCACTCCACCCGGACCAACGCCACCTGGGCCGATTCCTCCCGGCCCGACTCCGCCTGGCCCTGTGCAACCTGGGCCGATTCCTCCCGGCCCGACTCCGCCTCCGAAGCCTCATGCTTTCCACGGCAACGTCACGATCAACGCTCCCACCGCCAAGATGCGTCTAGTCGAGGTCGCTGACGAAATCATCGCTATCTTGGCCACCGACCCCAACGCGGAAATCAAAATCACCGTCGAAATTCAGGTCAATTTCCCGAACGGCGCACCCGATCAAACCAAGCGCGCCGTATCAGAAAACGCCCGAACCCTCGGCTTCAAGAACGCTGATTGGGAATAA
>JAUYJC010000208.1 GCA_030688735.1 Deltaproteobacteria bacterium | reverse complement strand
ATCACCTTGACCGCCCTCGCCAAGACATTCGGCGGGATCGCCACGCCGATCTGCTTCGCGGTTTTAAGGCTGATCACCAGCTCAAAATACATCGGCGTCTCAATGGGCAGGTCCTGGGGCTTGGCGCCCTTGAGAATTCGGTCCACATACCATGCGCCGCGCTGGCCCATGCGATATCTATCAGAATCATAGGACAAGAGCGCGCCTTGCTCGCTAACCTGCTCGGCGTCGCAACCGATCAATACCAGGCGCTTCTGAATCGCTGCCGCGGCGATCTTTTTGAACGGCGCCCTCAACAGGCTAGTGCAAAGGATGAAGATTCCATCGGTTCGTTGCTTGGAGACAGAAGAGAGGGCCTGATCGATATCCGCATCGGACTTGACCGGCTTTTCGGTCAACGTAAGCCCGAGGTTTGGCGCGAGCTTACGGATGAACGTGAGATTCTTTGCGTGATTGGGATTTTCGCCGCGCGCGTTGTACAAGACCGCCAGGCGGCGTAGCGTCGGCGCCGCTTCTTTAAGAATCCCCAGGCGCTTGCCCTGCATCTCCGCGTCGGCGTGCAGGGCGACCCCGGTGACGTTGTTTTCGGGGCGCGCCAGCAACTTGACCAGCCCCAACTGCACGGGGTCGTTGACGGAGACGAAGACGATCGGAATCTCGCGCGTGACTTCTTTCGCAATGGCGGCCGCCGTGCCGCCGATGGTGACGATCACATCAAGCTTCTTTTCCTTGTACGACTTGGCCAGTGGACGGAGCTCGTCGAAGGTTTCCTTGGCCGGGATCTCCAGGATGAGATTTTTCCCCTCGATGTAGCCGGAATCCTTAAGGCCGTCGCGCAGCCCTTTCAGCATGGGCTGCGTAGGATCGCCGATCATCAGGACACCCAGGCGGTGGACTTTTGGCTGCTGGGCACCGGCGAACTGGGAGTAGAGTAGAATCAAAGCAATGACAAGTAGGGTCGAGGTTTTCGCGGTCATCGGTTCGTTGGCAACTGAACGCTGCCTAGCCTTTCCTGTCCAGGTGTTTTTGGCGTTATCCAAGGTTGTCGGTAGACTACACCAAGGCTTGTCCAGCGGAAAGGCTATACCACGTTTCAATGCGCGGTTTCACGCGAATTAAGTTTTTGAAATTGTATCCGAAGTCTAGCCAAAGGTATTTCAAATTCGGAAACTAAGAAGAGATCGGAAAAACCATGTCTCTCGCAAAGACGCGAAGTGACGTGCCCTCGGCCCGTCATCCCGAGCGAATGCAAGGGATCTAAGAAAGATTTCTCCCTTCGGTCGAAATGACACGGAGCGTCACTTTGTGCCTTCGCGCCCCTTCGGCGAAGCTCAGGACATGCTTGGCGGGATAAATTTCCCTGGCGTCGTCCTGTTCAACTTTTCCAAGGTAAGTAAGCTCCTAAGTAGGTTGAGACTAGAAGTCGTCGTCAAGTGAGGTATGGTTAGCGATTTTGCTACAGGGAGGTATCAATGCGGCTGCTACCGGGGGGGGGGCGAGGTCTTTATAGAGGAACGCTTGCGGCCGGGGAACCTTCTGCGTACAGTTGCAGGTGAAAAGGGGGGGATAACAGTTGAACCAGAACTGGCTCGTGACCGCATTTTTCTTTGCGCTCTTGGCCGTCATCCTCTACGGCGCGTTTTTGATTTTGAGTCCGTTCCTTAAAGCGATCACTTGGGCGGCGATTTTCGCTGTCTTGGTGTATCCAGTCTACTCCTGGCTCCTCAAGATTTTGCGCGGTAAAGCGACTGTGACGGCGCTGATCATCACTGTAGTTATCGCCCTGATCATCATTTTGCCGGGTTTGCGGCTCGTCGGTTTCTTATCGGAGGAAATCGTCGAGGTGGTGAAATCCGTGGGCACTTTGGTAAGCGCTGAAGGCGTGGAAATCTGGCAACAGAAACCCTGGGTTCAGAAATTACTTAGTTGGTGGGGCCTGTTGGGAGTGAGGCTCGCCGGTTTTGAGTTCCAAATCAATTGGAAAGAACTGGTGGTTCAAGGCGCGAAGGTTTCTTCGGGCGTTTTGCTGTCGCAGGTAACCGGTGTGGCGCAAAACATTTTTCTGTTTGTCGCCAATTTCGTCATCGTGCTCATTACGATGTTTTTCTTTTTGCGCGATGGGGCGGAGTTTTCGCTTCGGCTGCGGCGATTGCTGCCCATGGACCAGGAGCATCAAGAACGGCTGTTCCGTAATATCGCCAATTCCATTTCCGGGGTGGTGCATGGCTGCCTGGTGGTCGCCATGGTTCAAGGACTGCTGGCTGGCCTGGCTTATTGGTTTTTTGGGGTTCCCTACTCCATTCTCTGGGGCGTGGTCACGGCGTTTGCCGCGCTCTTGCCGGTGGGTGGAACGACCCTTGTCTCGGTGCCGGCCTCGATCTTCCTTTTTCTCCACGGGGACACGCTCAGTGGAATCCTGTTGTTGGTATGGTCCATCGGCGTGGTGGGCACGGTGGATAATGTTTTAAAGCCAATGTTTATCGGCGCTCGGCTTAAACTTCCCATCATGTTTTTGTTCTTCGGCATTCTCGGCGGCTTGGCGGTATTTGGCGCGTTGGGATTCGTGCTCGGCCCGGTTTTGTTCGCCTTGCTCGCGGCGCTTCTCGATCTCTACATGGAGGGATATGCGGCGAACCGGAAAGAACAGCGCGGTTGATTGCCTATCGCTTCGGTCTCGGCTATGAAAATGGAAAACCGATTTGAGGGGGGTATATGGCGGAAGACATCCAGGTAAAGCGGGAAATCGTTTTAGAGGCGGATGCAGAGACGCTGGAGCGGATGCGCAAGGAAGGGCACGCTCGCGGCTTCACGGTTTACTGCGATGAAGGGGAGCGCGTCGGCGGGGATAATTCGGCGCCGCCGCCGCTGGCCTACTTCGGCTTGTCGCTGGCGTTTTGACTGCTCACGCAAATTTCCCGGTACGGGGAAATGCTCAAGACCCACATCGATAAGGCCAAGGTCTTCGTCACCGCGCGCTTCAAGAGCGAAGGCTCGGTGCTGCGCGAAACGGTTCAAGCGGAAGGGGTGGGCTTCGAGACCCGGTGCGAACTCACGTCCAAGGAGCCCGCGGATAAGGTCGCCATGGTCGTGCGCAACGCCGAAGCGGGCTGCTACGTGATGCAGACGATTCTCAAACCGACGCCCGTCGAGCGGACGTTCACGCTCAACGGCGCGCCGTTCGATCCGGACTCGTTTGCAAAACGGAAATAAGTCTCGCCACGAAGGCCCAGCGCGGCAAAGCCGCAACCAAAAGACAGTTTTCACCACGAAGGCACGAAGGTCACGAAGGAAGATTTTTCGCGCCAAGTCGCCAAGTTCGGAAATTCTTAGTTTTTACCTTTGCGCCTTGGCGTCTTTGCGGGAGATCTTCCGGCTTTCGGTTGCGGCTATGCGACGCTAGGAGCTTCGTGGTAAAAGAATAGTTGCGTGGACCAGATATGAATCAGTGGACGATCGAGGTCAGCGAGGCGGAATTCGAAGCGGCGGTTTTGGGCCGCTCGCTGGAAGTTCCAGTGCTGGTGGATTTCTGGGCGCCCTGGTGCGCGCCCTGCCGCGTCCTCGGTCCGGTTTTGGAAAAACTCGCGGAAGAGTACGCGGGCGATTTCGTTCTCGCCAAAGTCAACGTCGACGAGAGTCCTTCGCTGGCGGGTGCCCTGGGCATCCAGGGGATACCGGCGGTAAAACTTTTCCGCGATGGCCAGATCACATCGGAGTTCACCGGCGCCTTGCCGGAACCCGCGGTGCGCGAGTTTCTTTCCCGTTTCCTGCCTTCGGACGCCGATAAGCGGGCACAACAGGCGGCGCTACTTGAACGGGAAGGCAAAAGCGATCAAGCGAAAACGATTTACCAGACTATTCTAGATTCCGATCCGAATCACGCCAAGGCGCTCCTGGGTATCGGCCGCCTTCTGATGAACGAAGGCGACCCCGAAACCGCATTGAGTTATCTGGATAAAATTTCTCTCGTCGCCGAAGAGCGAAAAGAAGCCGATCCTCTGATCGCAAGACTGAAACTTCAGGAGGGCGGGGATCAGAACGTGGCGGCGCTCAGAGCCGCGGTCAAGGCGAATCCGGATGACCTCGAAGCGAGGTTCAATCTCGCCCAAGGCTTGGCCGCCAGGGAAAATTACGAAGAAGCGCTCGCGGAGTTTCTCACCGTCGTCAAGACCGACCGCGGGTTTCAAGGCGACGGGGCGCGCAAGGCCATGGTGCAAATTTTCGAAGTGCTGGGATCGGACCATGCGCTCACGGATCGATTCCGCTCCGAGCTGGCGGCGGCGCTTTTTCGCTAAATCGTGCTCGTGGATCGTGTTCGTGATCGTCAGGGTGAGGATTTCCCGTCGAGCCACGAGCACGAGCAACGAACACGTCTTCCCGACAGAACGGGGGCCCCTATGAGCATGATCACCCTGGCGCAGTCCAATCGCATCATCGAGGCTATTTTCGCCCGCGGGCGGGAGTTGGGCTGCCGGCCGCTCAGCGTCGTGATCGTCGAGCCCGGCGCGAAGGTGAAGGCGTTCCAAAAAGAAGACGGCTCGGCGATGATGCGCTTCGAGATGGCTTTCGGAAAGGCGTACGCGGCGCTCGCCCTGGGCCGCTCCTCTTCCCTCGTGCGCGCGCGCACCGAAGAGCGGCCGCTGTTCATGCAGTATTTGATCAAAGCGTCGGACGATCAGATCTTCCCCGAAGGGGGCGGCAGGTTGATTCGCGACGACGACGGCGAGGTCATCGGCGCCGTCGGCGTGACGGGCGACACCCAGGAGCGCGACGAGGAGCTGGCCGCCTACGGCATCCGCGCCGCCAGCCTCAAGACCGACGAGGATTGCGCGAGCCTGGGATCGAAGGTGCGATTGCAAAACTGAACTTGGCGAGGTCAAAGAAAATATTCTCACCACGAAGCACGCCCTTCGACCGGGCTCAGGGTAGACTCCGGACACGAAGGTTTCGGACATTGATATTTTTAAACTTCTTAACTTCGTGCTCTTCGTGACCTTCGTGGTAAAAGTTGCATTTTCTTTTTGCTTGCGGCGTAGCCGCGCTGGGCCTTGGTGGTGAGTCCACGTCTCACGCGATCCATTCGGAGACCGGCGCTTTCGCTTCATGGAGCGGCTGGCAGACGATATCGACCAGGCTCGGTCCACCGTGGGCCAGTGCTTGTTTGAGCGTCTTGCCGAGGTCTTCGGGCTCGGTGACGCGCCAGCTTTTCACGCCGAAAGCGGCGGCCACGGCGGCGTGGTCGGTACGGTCGAAGTCCACTGCGAAGTAACGCCGGCCGTAGCCCGACTTCTGCCCAGCCTTGATCCAGCCGTAGGTCGCGTTCGAGATTACAATAAAAGTGATCGGCAGCCGGTAGCGCGCCGCGGTCTCAAGCTCGCCGCAGGTAAAACCGAAGCTGCCGTCGCCCATCACTGAAACGCATTTGACTTGCGGCCGGGCGAAATGCGCGCCGATGGCCGCCGGCAACGAGTAGCCGAGGGCGCCGTGGGCGCGGTTGGAAAAAAAGCGGCGGCCCGTGCCGCGCAGTTGATAATAGGCTGAAAGATACGGGCAAGGAGTTCCCGCGTCGGCGGCGACAAGCGCGTCCGGATCAAGCGCCTGTGACAGCGCCACGATCACGCGCTCAGGTTTGATCGGCTTGTCGCCGGACTCGGCGAGGGCGTGGAACTTGGCGAACTTCTGCTCCTGGGCCCGCTCCACCGCCGATGCCTCAAGGGGTCGCTGCACCGTCGCGAGCGCGGCGTTCAGCGCCGCCAGCGTAAGCTTCGCGTCGCTTACCAGCGCTACCTCCGCCGCATAATTGATGCCCATCACCGCCGGGTCGACGTCCAGATGAATCACCTTTACCTTGTCGGGCACCGGATGGCGCCAGCGTTCGGTGGTCACCGAGCCGGCGCGGCAGCCGACGAAGATGATCAGGTCCGCTTGATCGACTATCGCGCGCGTCTCCGGCGTGCCGCCGTTGGAGCCCACCACGCCGACGGCGAGCGGATGTTCTTCATTGATCGCCCCCTTGCCGCTGATGGTGGTCGCCACCGGAGCCGACAGCCGCTCGGCAAGCTCCAGCAGCTCCGGCTCCGCGCTCGCGATCACGGCGCCGCCGCCGCAGATAAACAGCGGCCGCGCCGCCTCGCGCAAGAGTTTCGCTGCCCGCTCAACGCAATTCGGGTCGGGCGCGACACGCTCGGCCGGATAGCTGCCGAAAGCCGCATCGCCATAGACATCGGCGCGGTCGACGGCGCCGTTTTGCACATCGAAGGGGAGCGCAACATGGGCCGCCCCCGGGCGGCCGGTGGTCATTTGCTTAAAGGCCGTTCGAAAGACCTGCGGGATGTCCTGGGCGCGGTCGAGGACGGCGTTCCACTTCGTAACCGGGCGCATCAGCGCACCCTGATCGAGTTCGGTCAGCGCATAACGGCCGCGGGAGGCGACGGAAATATCCGAATTGATCGCGAGCACCGGCACGGATGATTCATTCGCTTCGGCGAGACCCGGAAGAATATAAGTCGCGCCGCCGCCGCTCGGCCCTTCGCACACGCCGACTTTGCCCGAGACGCGCGCGTAGCCGTCGGCCATATAGGCCGCCGAGCGCTCGTCGCGGGTGAGAATATGGCGCATGCCGTGAGGCAGCCGCGCCAGCGCGTCGTAGAACGGCAGGCTCGTGTCGCCGCATAGGCCGAAGATAATTTCGACGCCGTGCGCCTTGAGCATCTCGACGACGGCCTCGGCGCCGGTGATGGTGTCGCTTGGGTCCTTAACTGGTTGGCTCATGGTTACCTTGTCCTCGTTTGACTGCCGGCTTGTCACGGGCCGGCATTTATCCCTGTGCCGGATCGTATTATGATGCAGGGCGGGAATACAAACATGATTGCCTTGAGTCCGCGGGCATGAGTTCCGCTATCAACAGCACCGAGCGGCAGGTTCAGCAGTTGGCCCGATCCTTTTATCGTCGCGCCCGGAGAATTGAAGGAATAAAGGACTCGCGCTAGTAGCCGGCTGCGTCGCCCCCTACGTTCATGAAAAATCGATCAGGCTGCACGACTCTTTCCCCTTACACGGCCCCCGGCTGGCTGCCGGGGGGCCATTTGCAAACGATCTACGCCTACTCGCTCAGGCAGCCGATGAATTTCAGTTATCGGCGGGAACGTTGGCAAACCCCGGACGGAGACTTCATCGATCTCGATTGGATCGAGCCTTCCTCGCCGGGCTCCAGCTTGGTCGTTCTCTTCCACGGCTTGGAAGGCTCTTCGCGCAGCCACTATGCAATCTGCGTGATGAACGAGATCCAGCGCCGTGGGATGCGCGGCGTCGTGGTTCATTTTCGTGGCTGCAGCGGCGAAGTGAATCGCTTGGCGCGGGCGTATCATTCCGGCGACTCATCGGAGATCGACGGGATTCTGCGCAGATTTAGAGAACGGGAGCCGAATCTCCGCCTCTATGCGGTCGGAGTTTCGATCGGCGGGAACATGCTGCTTAAATGGTTGGGTGAGCAAGGAGAAAACGCATTGCGCGTAGTCGACCGCGCCGCGGCGATCTCAGTTCCGGTGGATCTCAGGATCGGGGCGCAACGGCTCGACTACGGCTGGAGCAAGCTGATCTATACGAGCCGGTTTCTCGGGTCGATGAAACCAAAAGTGCTGGCCAAGATCTCGGCCCATGGTCTTCCCATTGATGGGCGCGCTCTACGTGCCATTTCCACATTTCGGGAGATCGACGATCTTTACACCGCGCCGATTCACGGATTCAAAGACGCCCCTGATTACTGGCAGCGCTCTAGCAGCAAACCCTGGCTTCGGCAGATCAGAGTACCGACGCTCTTGATCAGCGCGCACAACGACCCCTTCTTTCCAGGCGACGCGTTGCCGACTCCAGCGGAAGTATCCGACCGCGTCGCCCTGGAGTTTTCACAGACCGGCGGCCATGTCGGATTTGTTACGGGAAAATTTCCCGGTGATCTAAGCTGGCTCCCGTCGCGCATCCTCCAATTCTTTGCGCAGGCGGTCGAATAGTCGGGGGGTTGCCGAAGGCTAACCGGCGCACAACCGTTAGATTTTCTCCCGCTCTGCCCAGAATTCGGCCATGTCGATACAGCGGCAGAACCAAACACCGGGGTGGCCTTTCACGTATTGGAGGAAATTTTCCACGACCTTCGCTAAGCCCGGCCTGCCGCCGGTAAAATTATGCACCGCCAGGCGAAACTTCATCGGCTGGCGCGCGGCTTCCTCATAATGGGCGTCGAAGTCGTCCTTCAAATGTTGCAGGGCGCCGGCCAGTCCGAGAGCCATGATGTCGTTATCCGAATGCGCGGGGCGCACGTAACCGACGGAGACTAATCGCTTGCCGTTGACGTCGATCATGTACGGGATATCCGAGTCGCAGTAGTCGCCGTTCCATTTGAAGCCGAGCGCCGCGGATATTGCTAACGTGTAGGGACTCGGGCGCGGTCCGGGAGACATGTAGCCGAGCGGGCGCTCTCCCGTGGCGAGTTCAATGGCCGCCACCGTCTTGACCATGTCCTCCCGCTCTTCATCTTCGTTTTGATACTCGTAGGGGTGCTTGGTTTGGTCCCAGTGATGGCTGGCCACCTCATGTCCTCGGAGCCGGGCTTCTTTGAGCGACTCGGGATAAAGCTCCGCCGTGAGACCGCTGGCGAACACCGTTGCCTTGACGCCGCAGCGGTCGAAAACATCGAGCAGGCGGGTAAACCCGAAGTTGGCGCCATACTCGCGCGCGCCGAGTCCGAGAAAATCGAGAACTTGATTCCCGGTGGTCATGGGGCCCTTTCTGGCAGTACCTGCGCGTGGGCGCGACTCCCATTCATGCATCACGTTGATCGTAACGGCGATCCGGTTCCCTCCCGGCCACTCGGTGAACCATGCGGGACGACGCGGAGTTTGCGGACGGTAGTTCCATTGGTACGCAGTGCGAAGATTTTCGGGCACCATGTTTTTGCTCCTTCCGAGGTCTATTTTTCGGGTCGTGAACTCCGGTCTGGTTCACCGCGGAGGCGCTGAGTACGCTGAGAAGAAATCAAACGAAGATTTTTTTGAACAAACCCTCTGCGAACTCTGCGTCTCTGTGGTGAATACTCCTTCAAATTAAAGCCGCAAGAACCATTCGCTAATTCGCCGGTGCGAATACTTCATTGACCGAAGAAAACGTCGCTCCCGGTTTGGGGCCGCCCGAGATGACATATATCGAGCTGCCGACAATCGCTGCGCCGAGCCCATGTCTCGCGGTGGGCATGGGCGCCCAACCTTGCCAACTGTTGTTCACGGGATCATAGGCTTCGACCAGGTCACCGTTCTTTTCGTAGCCGCCCATCACATAGATATGTCCGCCCAGTTCCACCGCGGCAACTTCGGTGCGCGCCGACGGCAGCGGCGCGAGGATTTCCCACTTTCCCGGTGCAGGCTCGCCCGCACTGAGCGTTGAATGAGCGAGCGCGGTTATGACAATCGCGGAAGCAAATCTGCTGAGCTTGGCGTAATCGTTGTGGGTCATAGATTGGGATTTGAAGACACGAGTGGGTGAATCACGGCCGGTTTAAGAACGATAAGGATTTTCCAGCGCGTGAGTTTCCATCAGCGCGTGCAGATCGACCATCGTCAGGGCGCAGTACTTTGGATCATAACCGAGCTTGCGCGCCGTCAGTCCCTGTTCCAGGATGCGCTGCAGGATCATGCGATTGAGTGGCCCATGCCCCATGCGGTCATTATGCTGCACCAGATCCGCTTCGGCGTGGGCGGTAAAATAGATCGTCTCTTGCTTGCGCAGGCCGTAATGCGCCACCAGCGCGTCACCCCATTGTTTCGCCCAGTGGCCGAGGCTCTCCTCGTAGACATGCAGGCCCCAGAGTTCGATGATCGACCCGTCCTGAAAAATCCGCCGGCAGTAGTCGCTGATCGCCCGCCCCGGCGCCGACGCCGGCTGTTCGAACAATTCTTCTTTCGAAAGGCCGAGCGCCTTGGCGGTCTCCATGAGGATCAGAATATGGCCGGGAGGTTTGGGCGAGATCAGCTCCTCGGCGATCTTTTCCGAGAAGGCCGGCAGCAGATCAAAGTTGCTGACGAAAAACGGCAGATGCACGTAATAGGAAACGGCGTTGAGCGCGACTACTTCGATGGAGAAGATCCCCCAGTCTTTAAAAAAGCGCCGCGCGCTCGCTACGGGGAGACTTCCATCTCGCAACTGGCCCATGAACTGGCCTTGATTGATCTTACGCTCCCAGTGGGCGTAGAGATTGTCGACGTAGGCTTTAGCCTCGGCAGTATTCATGGGAAGGTATCTTCGAGCCGACGGCAATCAGTCGAAGCGGTTTTACGAAAAAGAAAAATCCTGTATTGTTAAAACCCAAAAGATTTCCCAAGTCAATCACCCTGGTGTTGTTCGTGGGAGGTTAAAAATGGAAGCTCTGAATGCGGCGGAGTTCCTCAATCGATTGGCCGAGTACCGTGAAGCGTTTTGGGAAAAGCTGAACGCCGAGAGAAAAAGCTATGGAGCCGAGAAGCCGCTTAGCCCGGCAATCGTCTTGCGCCGGCTTCAGTTCGGCGTGGTGATGGAACGAAAGGCGGCGGAAGTCACGGTGAGATGGGTCGGTCAAATCCCCGATCTGGATCTGCAACAGCCGATGTCGGAGTATGTCGCCAACGAGCTCAAGCATACCTCGATTCTGCGCCAAAGAATCAAGGAGCTAAACGGCGATCCCGATGCGCTGTGGAACCAACCGCTGCCGGAATTGAAAGAGCTGTGGGATTTTCACGCGTCGTTGACTTCGCTCTGCGAGTTGATCGCCAGCGTGCAATTCGGACATGAGGAGTTCTTTCCGAGAACCTCCAGGTCTTTCATCGAAAGGGTAGCGCCCATCGATCCGAAAACCGCTTCCATTTATCGCGACACGTTGCTGGCCGACGAGGCCGGACATGAGTGGATCGCGCCGGAAATTCTCAGACGCTACGCCACCGACGCAGCAACGCAATAAAAATGTTTAGAAGCGTTGAAAAAAGGCTGTGAGCTGTTCGGGCGGGCGATTCAGAGTTTTAACCGGAGCATGCCCTCATAACGGTTACTACCGATGAGCGATGAAGGTCGCCGGTCGCCATCGATGCGATCGCTGCGCAAGGAAAATTAGGAAGGGCAAATTTCGACGATTGACTTAGTGCTTGGGCTCGATCCTCCTGCCGTAAGTGACTTCGCCTTTATCTACCCGGAGTGAAAAGCCGCAGTCCGGATTCGTACAGGCCCAGGCCTTGAATATCACTGAAGCCCCATCCTGCCCGTAGTCTGATAGGGGGATAAGCACCCCGTCATTGCACTTTTGGCATTTCGGCAGGTCCATCTCCACTCCTCCTTTCAGCGCACCAATCAACAAGGAACCCTACGCCAGATGCAGAAATTTTATAATATTGAGTGGGGTTAAAGCAAGACTTACCCCTGGGTTACATTCTTATAAGAGTTGACAGGGCTTCGCGTCTTTTGGGCAAAGAAGACTGATCTAGCTATTGGAGGGATGCAGAATAAGCCAAAAAAAAGAAGGATAGCAGATTGTGCTACTATCCCTCTTTTAAAGTCTCACGAATAATGGCTACTTCGTTGCAGGCTTTTTTCCCATCATGTCACCTGCCGCCTTAGCCGTGGCTGGGGCCTTAACGACAGAGATGGAGCTGGCGTTCATCTTTCCATCTTTCTCGGTGTAGGAAACCTTAACCGTATCACCTACCTTGACCTTCCCCAGAGCTTTTTTCGCTTTGGAACTAGCGGTCAGGTCGAGGGCTTTATCATCTGTCTTGACGGTCAGCGTACCCGCCTTGGCATCCATCGCTGTAACCGCACCCGTGGCGCTCATCGCCGTCGGCTTTTCGGACTTTGTGGTTGTCTTCGTTGCCGTATCGGCTGCAAAGCTGGCACCGCTAAAAGCTAGGGCAGTTAATGCGATAACTAAAACCTTAAGCATGTTTTTCACAGTATCACCTCCTCTCGTGCCATTTAGACGTAGAAACTCAGAATTGCTTCAAATGACCATGAAACTGAATAAAAGCACGCAAATTTAGAATCCAATTTTAAATTAGGATTTTCCTGTCCAGCGAAAAAGAGCAAAAATGCCAGATCAAAATCCGTAGAAACTTCGAGCGTTATCTTCCAGCAGTTTTGCTCGAACGGTTGCAGAGATATCGTCGCGCTCTTTCAGGTATTTAGCCGTTCCTTCCGTCCGGTCCGCGTGCGGATAGTCGGACGAGAACATGAAAAGATCCTCGCCGATCTCGTCCACGACGCGACCGAGGAAAGATTCGTTCCCCTCACAGCCGAAAAAGATTCGGCCTGACTTTAAATAATCGCTGGGCGGATGGCTGATCAGATCCCTGGCGCCATAACGCGGATTCGCGAAATGATCATCCATCCGTTCCACATGTGCCGGCACCCAGCTGATGCCGCCCTCGAGGAAGGCGAAGGTCAGGTTCTCATAACGATCCAACAATCCTGAACAAAGCACGCTGGTGAGGCCGGCCATGATCGGAAAGATGCCGGCCAGCACCCGGTTGGGAAAGTGGTGCTCGAACATTTGGTCGACGACGGGAAATTGGAGGCTGAAATGGACCGCGATCGGCATTTTCAAGCGGTTCGCTTCGGCAAAAAACGGATCGTGATCGGGATGATCCAGCCGTTTCGCCCCGACGGTGCCGTTGATCATGACAGATTTCATTCCCAGTTCTTTGATGCGCGCCAGCTCCTTGGCCGCTCCTTCGGGGTCTTGCAGGGAGACCACGCCAACCCCTTGGAGCCGGTCCGGCGCCATTTTGCAGACTTCGGCGAGCCACGTGTTATAGGCGCGGCAGACTCCGTTAGCCAAGATTCCATCCGGCCACGCATTAACGTGGAGGAGGAAACTCGGGTAGATGAATTGCAGGTCGATACCTTCTTTGTCGAGATCGTCGAGTCGTTCTTTGAGGTTCGTCAACGTCTGACTGCCGACGGAAGCCCGACGGGCCGATTGGATCGCTTTGCCGGGAGGGGCGGCGGTGCCGGGGGCGCCGGCGCCTCTGATCGATGGCCTTTTGTAGGGGGTTTGGCCGTCAACCACCCAGAAGTTGAATCCCTGGTCGTCGGATAGCAGCCGCGGGCGATAATTTCTGAGCGGCGGTTCCATGTATTTTTCATAGATCTCTTCGGTCTCGAAAAAATGGCCGTCGGCGTCGATGATCATGGTCATATCCTCGTGTGCGAATCAGTTCGCGCTCCATATCACAGCGGCGACTGAATCCTACTTTGAGCGCTGCGACACCAACTCTGGATTTAATCCCGTGGGGCAAGGATAGGCATTTGCGCTGTGACTGATCTTTGAGCGCACCATCAATTCGGCGTGGCTGACGCCGACGGCCTTGGTGTTGATGACGGGAACGCCGAGATGGGGTTCTAGCTCTTGCGGCGTGACGACATAGGGATAGATTTTCCCGCCCAAGGGAATGATCGCCTGGGCGCCTTGCTGGACTAGCTCCTTGCCGACCGCCAGGGTGCGCTCGATGACGACATCATGGTAGCCGGAGAGATCGCCGGTATCGTACAGGCCAACGGTTCTGATGCCGCAGACAAACGGTGCCATACCGTAGGTCTGCACCAATCTCATGGTGTGCGGCATGTGCGTTTCCAGCGGCACGATGAGGCCGAAGCGGTCGCAGATACTGGCCGCGAAGTGGAGCGACGCGCGCAATAGACCGATCACCGGCATGCGCACGGCCAAGCGGCTCGCTTCGACCCCGGGATCGAAGGTGTTGCTCTGAATCACCGCGTCGAAACCGAGACGCTCGGCCTCGATGGCTTTCTTGACCAGCGCCGGCGTTTCTAGAATATGGTGCAGGCCCGACAGCGCCTTGCGCTGTTCGAGCAATGCTAGCACTTCGCCGCCGCCGAGATCTTCTGGATAGCCGAGCTCGAAGACGGTATCAGGCGAGGCGTAGCTCTTGAGCAGCTCAATGATGTGAGCTTCCAGCTCGGGCGAATGACGGCGAAACGAGTGGTTCAAAAACATGATGCGCATGGTTTTCTCCTCAGTTCAGAATAGGTCCTATAGGACTAATATGACCAATGCAAAGAGGATATCTTAGGTGCCAAAAATTGATCGCAGTTGTTTGGCGTATTCGTCTAACCTCTCTGCCAGGGCCGGGTTGACGGGCACCATCTTGATCTCTCTTGTCGCGCTCGATGCTTCCGCGGCTAGGTCGGCGCGGGCGACGAATCGCCCTGGGGTTTGCGCTAGTTTCTGCCCCTCGCGGGAGAGTACAAAGTCCAAGAACAATTTGGCCGCGTTGGGATGCGCCGCTTGCGCCGATAATCCGATGCCGACCATGACGGCAGGGGCGGGACCTAGAGCTATCCAATCGATGGGCGCGCCTCTTTCCTTCATCCGTTCTGCGGAGGAGGCGGGAATATTGATGTCCATGACCCCTTCACCGGCGGCGACGAGTTGAGCCAAGAGTTCATGCCCCTCGCGCGGGCTCGGCTGCTGTCTGGCGAGATCGCGCATGTACTTTAACCCGCGCTCCTGTCCCATGATTTGCAGCAGACCGGCGAACCATTCCGCCTTGGTTCCTTCCATCATCATCTTGCCTTTCCACTTGGCATCGAGCAGATCGTCGTAGGTTTTGGGCAGCAGGCGCGACGGCACGAGCCGGGTGTTGTAGGCGGTGACATAGGCATTGTAGTAGACCGTCGTCCAGAACCCCTCTTCCTTAAAATCCCTCGGGTAGAAAGAATTCGCTTGCGGGATGTAACGCGCCAGCAGGCCGCCGCGGCTAAAGATATGCATGCTGAATTCGACGGTCTGGATCACGTCGGCGAAGGATTTCTTAGCGCGGGCTTCGGTCAGGACTCGGGTCAGGAGCTTCTCGCTGCCGCTGCGCTGAAGCTTGACCTTGACATACGGGTGGCGCTTCTCAAATTCGCTGATGAGGGCGTTGGCTTCGCTCAAATTCATCGACGCGTAATAGACAACCTCGCCTTCACGCTTCGCCGCGTCGATTACCGCGTCCGTCGTGGCGGCCAGGGTGGGTGAAAAGGAGCTGGCGAGAAGCAACGGCAGTGCGAAGGCCAGCCAGGTTTGCGCCGTAGTGATCGTTGAGGGTGCCATGCTTCTCTATGAGTGATTGCGGTCGGGAAGCGCGGCGATAAAGCCGCTGTCGTCCAGCTCGCGGACAAACCGGTCGTCGACAAATCGCCGCGCGTCGGCGTCTTTCGCCTCGGCAAGATCCTTGGACATGAAATCGAGCAGTGTCTGCAGAGCCGAGACCACGGGGTAAGGTACCTGCGGCATCCCCGGCTGAGTCAGGTCGTAGGTTTCCTCGGCAACGGTTCGGTCCGCGATGCCGCTATACTCGGCCTGAACGCCAACGGTGAACTCGCGGTCGGTGCGATAACGGTGCATGCCTTCGACGTAAGCTTTGATGAATTTCCTCGTAATTTCAGGGTTTCGCTCGACGTAGTCGCGGCGCGCGGCGATGCCGCCGAGGGCATAGTTCAAGCCGTATTCGGCGAAGTCCACGAGGACCTTGCAACCTTTTCTTTGGGCGTCGATGGACTCCGGCGGCGTGATGACGACGGCATCGCAATCGCCGTTTAGCAATAACTGGACGTCGCTGCCGCCCGCAATCGGTTCCTCACGCAAGCCTTTGGTCCCCGCCGCTGCCAACTTCTCGATGATGAATCTCACCAGCGCGTCATTCAAGCCGCCGTCGCCGACAAAGCCGATTCTTTTCCCCGCCAACTCCTCGCGGCTATTGATGCCCGGTCTCCCCATGATGAACTGCTGATTGATGCCGCCGGTAAGAAAAACGATGTCCGCTTCGCTCTTCAAGTTCGCGCGCAGCGGCGCCGGCGCGGCCATGTTGCCGAATTGAATTTCACTCGACATCAAGCCGCGGACGACTCCCTTCGCGCCGCCCATGATGCGCGGCCGGTCGATATCCAGTCCATGTTTCTGAAACAGCCCGGCTTTCCACGTCACCATCATTGGCCCCGCGCCCTGGCCGATGGTGGCGAACCCGGCGTTAATCTTGATCAAGTTATCCCTCACAGGCTTTTGCGAAAATTCAAAGTCGCGCGTTCTCAGCGCCAACAGTTGATTTAACTCCTATCACGATACCGACGCGGAAAGTCAAGCGGCAGTGATGGTGACGCGGACCAGGTTGTCGAAGGAGAAAAAGTTGCTCGGCAATGCGCGATCTTGGATGAATCTCATTGACACACTTTGCCTGTGGGCGTATATTCAAATTCCGTGATGCGCTTTCCCGGAGAGCCATTGCGGTTTTCTATTTTTGGGGACGAGAACGCAACTTTGAGTCCTCTCTCACCAGTCCTGGCGCGTCCGAAACTGTGAACTGATGGCCGTTGTGGCGATTATCCCGGCGCGCTATGGGTCGACCCGTCTTCCGGGAAAGCCGTTAGCCGATATCTGCGGCAAGCCGATGATTCAACATGTTTACGAAAACGCCGCCAAGGCACGAGTGCTCGATCGCGTCATCGTGGCCACGGATGACCGGCGCATCGAAAGCGCGGTGCGGGGATTCGGCGGCGAAGTGATGATGACGTCGAAACGGCACAGAAGCGGCACGGACCGGCTGGCGGAAGTAGCGCGCAAACTCAAAGCGCAATGGCTGGTGAACGTCCAAGGGGACTTGCCGTTCATCAAAGCCGAAACGATCTCGCGGGCGGTCCGGCCCATGCTTCGACACCGCTCGATTCCGATGGCTACGGTCTGTTCGCCGATTTACGACGAAGAGGAGTGGCGAAACCCGAATATTGTCAAGGTCATCAAAGACAGCAATGGCTTTGCCATCTATTTTTCACGGGCACTGATTCCCTATCCCCGCAGCGTCGTTTCACAAGCTTCGACGGGCACGGGCAAAGTTTGGGGATACCGGCATCTGGGTTTATACGTTTACCGAAGGGATTTTCTCTTGAGGTTCGCGCGTCTTCGTCCCACGGTCTTGGAGCAAACCGAGAGCTTGGAACAACTGCGCGCGCTTTACTACGGCTATCGAATTTTCGTCGCCGATGTCGATGACCGATCGGTGGAGGTGGATACCCCGGCGGATTTAAACCTTGCGCAACGCTACGTGCAGGGACTGAAAGGAAGCCATGGCTGGCGTGAAAACTAAATTCATCTTCGTGACCGGCGGCGTGGTATCGTCGTTGGGCAAAGGACTGGCCTCGGCTTCCATCGGGGCGTTGATGGAGAGCCGGGGGCTCAAAGTCACGCTGCTCAAGATGGACCCGTACATCAACGTCGATCCCGGCACCATGAGCCCGTTCCAGCATGGCGAGGTCTTTGTCACCGACGACGGCGCCGAGACCGATTTGGATCTTGGCCATTACGAGCGTTACGTCTCGACGGCCATGGGGAAGAAGAACAATTGCACCACGGGCCAGATCTACGAGACCGTCATCGGCAAAGAGCGGCGCGGCGACTATCTCGGCGGCACGGTGCAGGTGATTCCGCATATTACCGACGAGATCAAACGGCGGATTCTCGCCGCTGCAGAAGGTTACGACATCGCCATCGGCGAGGTTGGCGGCACCGTGGGCGACATCGAGGGGCTGCCGTTTTTGGAAGCGATCCGCGAGTTCGCCTGGGACTGGGGCCGGGAGAATGTTCTGTACGTTCATTTAACCTTGGTGCCCTACATCACCGGCGGCGGCGAGCTAAAAACCAAACCGACGCAGCATAGCGTTAAAGAACTCACGGGGTTGGGCATCCAGCCCGATATTCTGCTCTGCCGCACCGACCGTATTTTGGACCGACAAATCAAGTCGAAGATTGCCCACTTTTGCAATGTGAAAGAAGAATCGGTCATCACCGCGAAAGACGTCGAATGGATTTACGAAGTGCCGCTGGTTTTCCACGAAGAGGGGCTGGACGCGCAGATCGTCGAAAAGCTTCACATGTGGACGGGGTCGCCTAATTTGCAGAAGTGGCAAAGGGTGGCTCAGACGCTCAACAATCCCAAGTCGTCGGTCAAGATCGCCGTGGTCGGGAAATACATGAGCCTCAAGGAATCCTACAAGAGCTTGTTCGAGGCGCTGACTCACGGCGGCATTGGCAACGAGAGCAAGGTCGAGATGGAATGCATCGAGGCGGAAAAGGTGGAAGAAGTGGGGGCACCAGAGCTGCTCGGCCAGGTTGATGGCATTCTGGTTCCCGGCGGTTTCGGCGATCGCGGCAGCGAAGGAAAGATCGAAGCGATCCGCTACGCCCGCGAGAGGCAAATCCCCTTCTTCGGCATCTGCCTGGGTATGCAGATGGCCGCGGTCGAATTCGCGCGCAACGTCTGCGGGCTTGCGGGCGCCAACTCCACCGAGTTCGATCCGAACAGTCCTCATCCGGTGATCCATTTGATGGAAACGCAGAAAGGAATCGACGCCAAGGGCGGCACCATGCGGCTGGGCGCCTACCCCTGCGTCCTGCAGGAGGACTCACTTGCTCTCAAGCTCTATGGCCGCAAAAGGATTTCCGAGCGCCACCGCCACCGTTTTGAATTTAACAACGGCTACGTCAAGCCGTTCACCGAGAAGGGAATGGTTCTAAGCGGCCTGTCGCCGGACGGCAATTTGGTGGAGATCATGGAGCTCAAAGATCACCCCTGGTTTCTCGGCTGCCAGTTTCATCCGGAATTCAAGTCGCGGCCGCTGGATTGCCATCCGCTTTTCAAAGGATTCATCAAGGCCGCGGTGCAAAACCGGCAGATTCTGAAAGAGGTTCCGCGCATCAAGGTCGCGCGCCCATAAAGATTCCGCAAGCTTGACTCTCCCGCCCATGGTCACCAAGAAAGTGAAAGTCGGGAATATTGAGATCGGCGGGGGCAACCCCCTGGCGATCATCGCCGGCCCCTGCGTGATCGAGAGCCGGGATTCGGCTTTGAAGCACGCTACGCTGCTCAAACAAGCCGCCGAGCGCGCCGGCGTTCCCTTCATCTTCAAGTCATCCTATGACAAGGCTAACCGCTCCTCGGGGGAATCCTACCGTGGACCTGGGCTGGAAGCGGGGCTCAAGATCCTCGCGGAGGTAAAAAAGCAGGTCGGCGTGCCGATTCTCACCGACGTTCATGAAATCGAACAAGTGGGCGCCGTGAAGGAAATCGCGGATGTGCTGCAGATTCCCGCGTTTCTTTGCCGGCAAACCGACTTCGTGACCGCCGTGGCGCAGTCGGGGCGGGTGGTCAACGTCAAAAAAGGGCAGTTTCTCGCCCCCTGGGATATCGGCAACGTCCTTGAAAAAATTCTTGCGACGGGTAACCAGCAAGTGTTGCTGACGGAGCGTGGGGTCTCGTTCGGCTATAACAATTTAGTCTCCGACATGCGCTCGCTCGTGATCATGCGCGAGCTTGGCTATCCCGTGGTCTTCGATGCCACGCATAGCTTGCAGCTTCCCGGCGGCTTGGGAAAGGCTTCCGGCGGTGATAGGAAATACATCGCACCGCTGGCGCGGGCGGGTGTCGCTGCCGGTGTCGATGCGCTTTTTATGGAAGTCCATGAAGATCCGGATCATGCGTTGAGCGACGGACCGAACTCGTTACCGCTTGGGCAATTCGAAGGGCTTCTCCGGGTCGTCAAACGGCTTGACGAAATTCAGAAAGGGTAATTCGACTCCGTGAGTAAATCCGTTCTTCTGCAGCGGGCCAAAACTGTCCTCGAAATCGAAGCGCGGGGCATTACGTCGATGATCGATCGGCTTGACGACAATTTCGCCCGGGCCATCGAATTGCTCCACAGCTGCCAGGGTAAAGTGGTCGTAACCGGAATGGGAAAGTCGGGGTTGATCGGCCGAAAGATCTCGGCGACCCTGGCGAGCACCGGCACACCGTCTTTCTTTCTCCATTCGGGCGACGCCGTGCATGGCGACATCGGCATGGTCATGAAGGGGGACTTGATCCTGGCGGTTTCCAATAGCGGTGACACCGACGAGATCCTGAAGCTGCTGCCGCACTTCAAGCGGCATGAATTCAAGCTGATCGTAATGACCGGCAAGCCGGACTCGACGTTGGCTCAGGCCGGCGACGTGGTTCTCGATGTGGGCGTCGCCGAAGAGGCCTGTCCGCTCGGCCTGGCGCCGACCGCGAGCACAACAGCGGCGTTGGCGATGGGCGACGCCTTGGCGGTGGTGCTACTGGAGAAAAGGGGATTTAAGGAAGAGGACTTTGCGATGCGCCATCCCGGTGGGATCTTGGGGCGCAAGCTGCTGCTGCTCGTGGAAGACTTGATGCACCGCGGAGATCAATTGCCGCTCGTGAACCAGGATGCGCCGATGAAAGAAGCTCTCTTTGAGATCACCGCCAAGCGGTTGGGAGTGACCGGCGTCGTCGATTCTCAGGGAAAATTTGTCGGTATCATCACCGACGGAGATTTGCGGCGCGCCCTTGAGCGCCATCGCGATATCTTCAATCTGAAAGCAAGAGATCTGATGACCTGCGACCCGAAAACCATCCCGGCGACAAAATTGGCGACGGAAGCGGTCGCCGTCATGGAACAGTACGCGATAACATCGCTCTTTGTTTTGAAGAACGGAACTCGATCGCCTCTGGGTGTTATCCATCTCCACGATCTGGTCAAATCCGGGCTTGTATGATTTCCCCGTGAAAGCTATTTCCGCGGGCCTGCGCAAAAAAGCCCAAGAGATCAAACTCCTTTTGCTCGATGTCGACGGCGTCCTCACCGACGGCGGTATCTATATCGATGATCGAGGGGTCGAGAGCAAACGATTTGACGTGCGCGACGGCCAGGGCATCACGCTCTTGCGACGCGCGGGTGTCGAAGTTGGGTTCGTGAGCGGCCGCTCATCCGGCGCGGTGCGTCAACGCGCCCGAGAGCTCGGCGTCAAATTGGTCTATCAGGGAGTCGGGGAAAAGGCGGAGACCTATGAACGGATCAAGAGAAGAACCGGACTAAAAAATGAGAATATCGCCTACGTCGGAGACGATATCATGGATATCCCGATATTGCGTGCAGTGGGGTTAGCAATTACGGTGCCAAACGGCTGGCCAGGGGTTCGCCCCCTCGTCGATTACGTGACAGAAGCCAAGGGTGGACGTGGAGCCGTGCGAGAGATTTCGGAACTAATCATCAGCACGCAAGATCGCCGAAGGATTTGACCGCCAATTGTTAATCGCTAGATTTGAAGAGGAATTGAATGTTTTTAAGCAAGTTTCATGCCCGTTACTTTACAGCCTTTTGAAAGAATGCTATTTTACACCTGATTTGTAGTACCCGTTATGCGCAAACATCGAAGATTCATATTGCTCTTGGCCATTTTTCTTTCCCTCGGTGGGGTGGGCTATAAGGTAGCTCAGACGATCTGGATGCAAAAACTTCGAGAAATAAGAAATAACCCACTTAAGGCACTAGATTATCTTCCCGAGGCTGCCCTGAAAATGAAAGATTTCCATCGAGCGAAGATTGAAGATGGCCGAAAGGTGTGGGAGATCTTCGGCGACGAGGCGAATTATTTAAAAGAGCAAAAGGAAGCGATCATCAAAAAACCGCGCTTCTATTATTACGACAAGAAGGGCGAGACCGCAGAAACCACGGCGGAGGTCGCGCGCATTTTTCTCAACGAAAATGAGTTGGAAAAGATGCAGTTGCAAGGCGCGATTCAGTTAACTTACCAAGGTTACGTTCTAAAGTCCGAAGAAGCGATTTATTTCCCGGCTACGCAGCGGATCACCTTGCCGACCAAAACCACGATCATTACCAACGGTATTGAGTTGCACGGCTCAAGCATGGAAGTGGAGCTTGAAGACAAGAAATTCCGCTTGGTGCGCGACGTTAAGACTAAATTGGAACCAGATAAGATGGAAAAGAATAACTTGAACAATAACCGGAACCGGGTCGTCGGGGGCTAAATGCGCAACTCGCCGATTCGCTGGTTTTTCTTTGCTTGGTTTTTGTTTCTGCGATCTACGGTTGTATTTGCCGCGGATGCGGGGGCTGAAGCGAAGGAAAAAGGGGGAAAGAAAAGTGGCACCCCGGCCTTCGAGCTCAACAAAAAAGACCCTATTTACATCACCTCGGATTGGATGGAAGTCGATCAGGTCAAAAACACCATCACCTATAAGGGCCGCGTCGTGACAGTTCAAGCCGACATGACCATGAGGAGTGAAACACTCATTGCCTATTACGACGTTGGGATGAAGCAGATGAAGCAGATCGTGCTGGAGGGCAAGGTGAATGCCGTCCAGGGCAATCGGATGGCGACGGGAGAAAAAGCGGTATTCGACGACAAGGCCAAGACGATGACGCTCACCGGCAACCCGGTCATGCGCCAAGGGAACAGCCAAGTGACCGGTACAAAGGTCGTTTACTTTATGGAGCAAGACCGCGCAGTGGCCGAAGGGGATGGCAAAGTCAGAGTCCAGGCCACGATCTTTCCTGAAGATCTTCAAAGTCAGGATAAGGGGGACGGCGCTGGCAAGCAGAAATGAGCACGCTCAAAGCGGTGGCAGTGTCAAAATCTTATGGCGGTCGCCGGGTCGTCAATGGAGTGGGTCTCGACGTCAATGGGGGCGAGGTCGTCGGCCTGCTGGGTCCCAATGGGGCGGGGAAAACAACCACTTTCCACATGATGGTCGGCTTGGTTCAACCAGACGAAGGCAAGGTGATGCTTAACGGCGAGGACCTGACTAAGGCACCCATTTATCGAAGGGCGCGAGCGGGGATCAGTTACTTGCCCCAGGAATCCTCGGTTTTTAGGCGGCTCACGGTGGAATCGAATCTGCTCGCAATCTTACAAACCCTTGATCTGAGCGCAGAAGAGCAACGCAATCGATCTGTGGTGCTACTAAAGATGCTGGGCATCAGTCATCTGGCAACTCATAAAGCTTTCACTCTTTCAGGGGGTGAGCGCCGCCGCGTGGAGATTGCCCGCGCACTGGTCCTGTCGCCGTATTTTTTGCTCCTCGACGAACCGTTCACAGGCATCGATCCGATCGCGGTGAGCGAAATTCAAAAAATCATTCGGCAGCTCATAACCAGCGGCATCGGCATTCTCATAACGGACCACAACGTGCGCGAAACTTTGGGCATTTGCGACCGCGCGTACATCGTCAACGAAGGATCTATTCTGGAAGAAGGCACGCCGGAAAAAATCGCCGCCAGCCCGAAAGCGCGGAAATTCTACTTGGGAGAAAGTTTTAGGTTCTAGCCATGGCTATTGAGCTTCGCCAGGTGCAAAAACTCGTCCAACAGTTGGTCATGACGCCCCAGCTGCAGCAGGCGATCAAACTGCTGCAGCTTTCCCGCCTCGAATTACAGGAAATGGTTACCAAGGAGCTACAGGAGAATCCCGCCCTTGAGGAAGGTGTTTCAGATGAATCCGAAACAGGCGAGCAGGCGGGGCCGGAGTTAAAAGCGGTTAGCTCGGAGCCGACCGTCGAGCCCGTTATCAACCGGGAACTGTCCGCCGTCGATAAAATGGGGACGATGGAATTTCAGGAATACCTCGACACCCACTCCAACGCCATGCACAGCTCGCTTACGGCAGAGGCGATGTCGGAGGACGGCGATGGTCCGCCCTCGTGGGAAAACAGCCTGACCAAGAAAATCTCCTTGGAAGATCATCTCATCTGGCAGCTACGCCTCTCTAAAATCGCCGACCGTGAAGCGGCGATCGGTCTCTACGTCATCCAAAACCTCAGCGAAAACGGCTACCTCACGCTCTCCTCGGAGGAAGTTTGCAAGGCGACAGACCGTACGCCGGAAGAATTCGAAGCGGTGTTAAAGCGGATTCATTTCTTCGATCCGGTAGGAGTGGCGGCGCGGGATCTGCGGGAATGCTTGCTCGCACAACTGGAGAACTTAGGTCTTGGCGACACCTTGGCGGCGCGCATCGTCAGCGATCATCTAGGTCATTTGGAATCTCGGCGTTACGAAAAAATGGCGCGGGATTTGGGCGCAACCATCGATGAAATAGCGGCCGCGGCCCATTTGATCGCCTCCCTCGAGCCGAAGCCCTCGCGCGGTTTCGATCAGGACGAAATTCGCACGGTTCTGCCGGATGTTTTCGTCGAGAAGGTGGGTGACGAGTACCAGATCTATCTCAATGACGACGGTGTGCCGCGATTACGGGTGAGCTCGCTGTATCGACGTATGTCAGGGCAGGGTGGTGCTGAAGAGGAGCAAGCACGACAATACTTGCAGGAGAAAGTGCGCGCGGCCGCCTGGTTGATCAAGAGCATTCAACAACGGCAACAGACCCTCTTTCGCGTCACCCAAAGCATTTTTAAATTTCAGATGGAATTTCTTGACCACGGCGTGAGCCGTCTCAAGCCGATGGTGCTCCGGGACGTGGCCGAGGACATTCACATGCATGAGTCGACGGTAAGCCGGGCCACGGCGAACAAATACGTGCACACTCCCCAGGGCCTGCATGAGCTCAAGTTCTTTTTTCAAAGTGGTCTCACCGTTCGCAATGGAGAGGACGTCGCGAGTGAAAGCGTGAAAGAAAAGATTCGCGGCATCGTGGACAGCGAGGATAAACGCAAGCCCTATAGCGACCAACACATCGCCGCCCTTTTGTCGGACGATTCGGTCGAGATCGCACGGCGAACCGTGGCCAAATACCGCGAGGCGATGGGAATCCTCCCGTCCTCCAAGCGCCGCCAGCCATTTTTCCGAAAATAAAACACGGAAGGATCAATAGCGACATGAGCGAGGTCAAAGTTTCCGTGCCCTTTCGTCATACCCAACCCACCGAGGCGTTGAAAGATTACGCGCAGGAAAAAATCCACCGTCTCGGCAAGTATTTTTCCCGGCCCTTGGAAGCGCACGTCGTGCTGGCGGTGGAGTCCAAGGAGTGCCAAATTGCCGAAGTCGAGCTGCATACCCACGGAACCATTATCCACGGGAAGGAGCAAACGTTGGATCTTTATTCGGCCATCGATTTGGTCATGGACAAAATCGAGCGGCAGATCAAGTAGCGCAAGGAAAAGATCAAAGTCAACCGCAGAAGGGCAAAAGCGTGAGAATTACCGATTTTCTAAACGTGCAATCCATTATACCCGCCCTCGCCGGCCAGGAGAAAAAAGCCGTGCTCCAAGAGATGGCGGATTGGCTGGCTTCGAACCATGAGGTCTTGGACCGGGAGCAAGTCTTCCAGGTACTTTTAAAAAGGGAAAAGGATTGCACCACGGCGATCGGCGAAGGCGTGGCCATTCCCCACGGAAAACTTGCTGGCGTCGATCGGGTGTTGGGGATTTTCGCGCGCAGTTGCGACGGAGTCGATTTCGCATCTTTAGATGGTGGGCGGACCCATTTATTTTTCGTTCTTATCGCCCCCGAGAATGCGGCGGCCGATCATCTCAAAGCCCTGGCCAGGATATCCCGATTGCTCAAGGACGAAACCTTTCGGCGCCGGTTGATGGAGGGAAAGACGAGCCAGGAGCTTTACCAGATCATCACCGAAGAGGACCAAAAATTCTAGCAGGCTGCTGAAAAAGACCATATGCTTCGTTGCGCTCAATCGCCTCGCTACAACGTACTCGCTAAGTACGCCTCCGCTCGTCGATTTTTCGCGCGCCTCGCCTCTGAGATCTTTTTGAGCAGCCTGCGACCGAGTTCTTCAGCAAACTGCTAGATTCTTATGGCCGCAGGGCTGGATATCATCGTCATCACGGGGCTTTCCGGCTCCGGTAAGAGCTTCGCCATTCGTGTCTTCGAGGACAACGGTTTTTTTTGCGTTGACAATCTCCCTCCGCTGCTGATTCCTCGGTTTATCGAGCTGTGCCAGGGCTACCAGGAGGAAATCATGCGCATCGCCCTCGGCGTGGACCTGCGCAGCGGGCACTTCTTGCAGTCTTGGCCGCAGGTGCTGGCCGACATGCGCGCGGCCGGCCACTATGTCCAGGTCCTTTACCTCGACGCCTCCGATGACGTGCTGCTGAGGCGCTTTAGCGAAACCCGCCGGCCGCATCCGTTGGCGGGGAAGGGGTCGATTCAAGACGGAATATCGCGCGAGCGCAAGGCGTTGGAAGCGATGCGCGCGTTGGCCGACAAAGTCATCGATACCGGCGAATTCAACGTGCACCAGCTCAAGCGCGAGATGGAGCAGCAGTTTTGCCAGGTCTCCAACGCGCGTCGCATGAGTATCTTTCTCACTTCCTTTGGTTACAAATACGGCATTCCCCACGATACGGACATGATATTGGACGTGCGTTTTCTTCCCAACCCTTATTTTGTCAACGAACTGCGCGCCAGGAGCGGACTGGACCGGGAAGTGGAGGAGTACGTGTTAAAAGACCAGGAGACCCGGGTCTATCTCGACCGGCTTTATGGGCTGCTCGAGTATTCGTTACCGCTCTACGAGCGCGAGGGAAAAAGCACCCTGACCTTGGCCCTCGGTTGCACCGGCGGCCGGCACCGTTCCGTGGTCTTAGTCGAGGAATTGCGCAAACGATTCGGCGGCGAGAATTATCAGATCCACGTCAAGCACCGGGACGTCGACAAATAGCTGCATGAGCAAAGTCGTCAAGAAACTCGAGATCAAGAACAAGCTCGGTTTGCACGCGCGCGCCGCCGCGCTGTTGGTTCAGACCGTGAATAAATTCAGCGCGCAAGTGATGGTTTCCAAAGACGGCCAGACGGCCGACGGCAGAAGCATTATGGGGGTGCTGACCCTGGCCGGGACTCAAGGAAGCAAAATTCAAGTCGAAGCGATTGGGGAAGACGCCGAAAAGGTGGTTAAAGCGATCGAAAAGTTGATCGACAACCGCTTCAACGAAGCCGAGTAAGGTTGAATCCCCCCCTCTGATCCGTTATACAAAATAGATTCTTTTCGCTTCGAAACTCCCCGGAGGTAGCCCCATGGCAGGGAAAGATTTCTTATTCACTTCGGAGTCGGTGTCGGAAGGTCATCCCGATAAGCTTTGCGATCAGGTGTCCGACGCAATTTTGGATGCGCACTTGACCGGCGATCCCGACAGCCGCGTCGCCTGCGAGAGCCTGGCGAAAACCGGCATGGTGGTGGTGGCGGGAGAGATCACCAGTAAGGCCAAGGTGAGTTACGGCGAGGTCGTTCGGGAGGTGGTGCGCGATATCGGCTACACCGATTCCTCCATGGGCTTTGACGGCAACACCTGCGCCATCCTGATCGCGGTCGAGCAGCAGTCGCCGGATATCTCGCAAGGCGTTACCGAGGGCGAGGGGCTGCATAAGGACCAAGGCGCGGGCGATCAGGGGATGATGTTCGGGTACGCTTGCGATGAGACACCGGAGTTGATGCCGTTCCCGATCCAGATGGCGCATAGCCTGGTCAAGTACCTGGCCAAAATTCGCAAAGGCGGTGAGGCGTATTTCCTGAGACCCGACAGCAAATCCCAAGTCACCGTGGAATACCGCGACGGCAGGCCGGTGAAAGTCAAAAACGTCGTGATCTCCACTCAACATAGTGCCGACGTCGAATACGGAAAATTGCGAGAAACGATCATCGACGGAGTCATCAAAGCCGTCATTCCCGCCGAGTACCTCGACAAAGACACGGTCTATCACGTCAATCCGACCGGCCGCTTCGTGGTCGGCGGGCCTCAAGGAGATTGCGGTCTCACCGGGCGTAAAATCATTGTCGACACCTACGGCGGCATGGGACGCCACGGCGGCGGCGCGTTCTCAGGCAAGGATCCGTCAAAAGTGGACCGCAGCGGAGCGTATATGGCGCGCTACGTGGCCAAAAACATCGTCGCCGCCGAGCTGGCAGCGAGATGCGAAGTGCAGGTCGCCTATGTTATCGGCGTGGCGCAGCCGGTGTCGGTCCTCGTCGACACCTTCGGCACCGGCGTTATTCCCGAGGCGAAAATCGCCAAGATCGTCCAGGATAACTTTGATCTCAGTCCGAAGGGGATCATTCAAACTCTTGACCTCAAACGGCCGATCTACCGTGCCACAGCCTCCTACGGTCATTTCGGGCGTACGCCTGAAGACGGCCTATTCACCTGGGAAAAGACCGATCGGGCGGCGGATCTAAAGAAATTGGCGGCGCGCGCTTAGGCACGCGCAGGAGACTGTGTTGCAATTCCGTTCATGGTTCGAGAGCCTCACCACGAACGGAATTGTCTCATTGTAAATCAAGTAGTTTTCCGTTCGCCCTGAGGCTCTCGAAGGGCGAACGTCCGATTGCGACACAGTCTCCAGGGGGGAGGAAGTTATTAGAATGGCATCGAAGAAATATGACGTCAAAGATTTTCGTCTAGCACAAAACGGGCGCAAGCGGATTGTTTGGGCCGGTCAGGACATGCCGGTTTTGCGGCGGGTCAAGGAGCGATTTCACAAAGAGCAACCGTTTCGGGGCATGCATTTTTCCGCCTGTCTGCATGTCACCGCAGAGACGGCGAACTTAGTCCAAACGCTAAAGGCGGGCGGCGCCAACGTGGTTCTGTGCGCCTCCAATCCGCTGTCAACCCAGGATGACGTCGCGGCGTCGTTAGTTCAACATGATCGAATTCCCACCTACGCTATCAAGGGGGAAGATCACAAGTCTTATTACCGCCACCTGCGGGCCGCATTGGATCACAAGCCGGTCATCACCATGGACGATGGCGCCGATCTCGTGTCGCTCCTGCACACGGACTATTCCCATCTCGCCTCGAATTTGGTGGCCAGTATGGAAGAGACCACCACGGGCGTGATCCGGTTGCGCGCCTTGGAAAGAGACGGGGCGCTCAAGATTCCCGTCATCGCCGTCAACGACGCAGCGACCAAACATCTCTTCGACAACCGCTACGGCACGGGCCAATCGACGATCGACGGCGTGATCCGCGCTACTGACATGCTGATCGCCGGCAAACGCGTAGTCATCGCCGGCTACGGTTGGTGCGGCAAGGGTGTGGCGTCGCGGGCGCGGGGCATGGGCGCCAAAGTCATCGTCACCGAAGTCGAACCCGTGCGGGCGCTCGAAGCGGCGATGGACGGCTTGGAAGTGATGACCATGAGAGAGGCGGCGCGCGTTGGCGATCTGTTCATTACCTTGACCGGCGACATGCACGTCATCGCTAAAGAACACCTCAAAGCCATGAAGGACGGCGCGGTGATCTGCAACTCCGGTCATTTCGACATCGAAATCGACCTCAAGGCACTGAAACAACTCTCGACCCGAGTCGATAAGAACGTGCGCAACTTCGTCGACTCCTACGTGCTTCCCGGCGGCAAAAGAATTTATCTCATCGGTGAAGGGCGGCTGGTCAATCTCGCCGCGGCCGAAGGCCATCCGGCCTCCGTCATGGACATGAGCTTCGCCACCCAGGCGCTGGCCTCGGAGTGGGCAGTGAAAAACCGCAAGAAACTGACGCCGAAGGTATACGAGGTGCCAAAGGCGGTGGAAGATTGGGTGGCGAAATTAAAGCTCAGCAGCATGGGCATTCGCATCGATACCCTGACGGAAGAACAGCAGAAGTACCTCTCCTCCTGGGACCACGGCACGTAGCTCTAATCGATCATTTCGACCCTTCGACTGCGCTCACGACAGGCCCTTCGACCGGAGCACCGGCCCTTAGCCGCGCGCTCTCAGTCAGGATTCCGCCCCACGGGCTCGCCCATGGGGCTCCACGTTTCGGGAACTGCCGAAACGTGGAAACGTCCCGCCGAAGTTGCTTTCTCTTGAATCGGCTTTCGTCCGTAACGTTTTGAACGACTGGAACGGCTGGAACTGCTGGAACGATTGGAACAGGCGGGGTTGAGGTGGTGTTGGGCAAGTTGAACGACTGGAACTGAATTGAAGTGTAGCCAACCGATCCCGCCAATTTTTCGTCACCGAGAAGTCTCATCAAAGGTTCCCCGTCAAACATCGTCCTTGCTCTCCCGGCGCCAGTTCGCGTAGAATCCGCCATAGTTCGTCACTTCTCGGTCGGTAGTTGACTGCATGCTCAAACTTGAAGACCTTACCCCTAACGCATCCGTCCGAGGCATTCTGCCCGATACCCTCGTCACGGTTGTTAACGTGCAATGGTTCGGTTCGGAGGCGCTCGAACTGACTTATAAAGATCCCGGCGGGCGCGTCGCCAACCGACTACTATACCGTGATGATGAGCCCCGGCTGGAGATTGTAGAGCAAGGCAGGCCCTGGAGCTTCGACGGCGACGGCAGCCTCTTTCGACTCGTATCCGAAGCACACCGCATCCGTCTGGCGCACCTGTTCGACCCAGTGCTGGCTGTCCACACTTCGCAAGTTGACCCGCTACCGCATCAGATCATCGCAGTGTATGAGGAAATGCTACCGCGCCAACCGCTGCGGTTCCTTCTTGCCGACGACCCCGGCGCCGGTAAAACCATTATGGCGGGGCTTCTCATGAAGGAATTAATCGTGCGTGGAGACCTTCAGCGTTGCTTAGTGGTTTGCCCCGGTAGTCTCGCTGAGCAGTGGCAAGACGAGCTTTACCACCGCTTTCAACTCCCTTTCGATATTCTGACCAATGACAAGCTCGAATCCGCTCGTACGGGCAACTGGTTTGTCGAGAACAACCTTGTTATTGCCCGGCTCGATAAGCTCTCCCGCGACGAAAATGTTCAGGAAAAACTCAAAGCTCCAGACTCTCGCTGGGATCTCATCGTTAGCGATGAAGCGCACAAGATGTCGGCCACTTTCTTCGGCGGCGAAATCAAATACACAAAACGCCACAGGCTCGGCCAGCTGCTCTCGACTCTGACTCGTCACTTCCTTCTTATGACGGCGACGCCCCACAATGGCAAAGAGGCGGACTTTCAGCTTTTCATGGCGCTGCTCGACGGCGATCGCTTTGAAGGGCGCTTCCGTGACGGTGCGCACGCCGCGGATGTTTCCGACCTCATGCGCCGGATGGTCAAAGAGAAGTTGCTTAAGTTCGATGGTACACACCTTTTTCCGGAGCGGATTGCATACACCGTTTCCTACAAGCTCTCTGATGCTGAGGCACGACTCTACAAAGAAGTTACCGATTACGTGCGCGAGGAGTTTAACAGAGCAGAGGCGCTCCAAAACGACAAGCGCGCTGGAACCGTTGGCTTCGCGCTTACGATCCTGCAGCGCCGCCTTGCCTCGTCTCCCGAGGCCATCTACCAGTCTTTACGTCGTCGTCGCGAGAGACTTGAGAAAAAGCTGCGCGAATTGGAACTTCTCCAACGAGGAGCTGTCGCTGAAGCGATTGTGGCTGATGTTCCAGTGCTCGATGACGAGGACGTTGACGATCTAGAGGATGCCCCAGATAACGAGGTTAAGGACGCCGAAGAACAGATCTTAGACCAGGCTACTGCCGCGCGAACGATCGATGAACTTAAGGCTGAGATCGCGACGCTCCAGCGCCTCGAGGGGTTGGCAAATTCGGTGCGGCGTAGCGGCGAGGACCGCAAATGGCGTGAACTCGCGAACCTGCTCTCTCATATCTTTACGCGCGCTTCCGTTGGGGACCGCGTGGCCGAAGAATCAGCGCCTTATGGAGCCGGGAATTTGCCTAAGCCGATGCCGTCTCCTCGGCAAAAACTCGTCGTATTTACCGAGCACAAAGACACCTTGAATTATTTGGAGCAACAGATCGCCACTGTGCTCGGGCGTAAAGAATCCGTGGTGGTTATCCACGGGGGAATGGGACGTGAGGAGCGGAAAAAAGCCCAGGAAGCTTTTCTTCATGATCCAGAAGTACAAATTCTCGCCGCCACCGACGCTGCAGGAGAGGGTATCAATCTTCAGCGTGCCCATCTGATGGTCAATTACGATTTGCCGTGGAACCCAAACCGGATCGAGCAACGCTTTGGGCGCATTCACCGTATCGGACAGACCGAGGTCTGCCACCTTTGGAATCTCGTGGCGGGCGAAACTCGCGAGGGTGACGTATACCGGACTCTCCTTGTGAAGCTCGAAGAGGCCCGGAAGGCGCTTGGTGGCCAAGTCTTTGATGTTCTCGGTAAGCTACAGTTCGACGGTAAGTCTTTGCGCGACCTGTTGATCGACGCCATCCGCTACGGCGAACAACCTGAGGTGCGGGCACGGCTAACGGAAGCCATTGCCCATGCGGTGGACCGTAAACAGATGGAGGATTTACTGGAAGAGCGAGCGCTCGCGCACGATGCGATGGACGCCAGCCGCGTGCGGCGTGTGCGTGAGGATATGGAGCGGGCCGAAGCGCGGCGCTTGCAACCCCATTATATAGAGTCATTTTTTCTGGAGGCCTTTCAAGGGCTCGGCGGTTCAGCCAAACAACGTGAGCACCGTCGCTATGAAGTGACACACGTCCCGGCGCCGATCCGCAACCGCGATCGCCTGATTGGCGTTGGCGCGCCCGTGCAAATGCGTTACGAGCGCATCGCGTTTGAAAAATCGCTCATCGCTCCCCAAGGCCAACCTCTCGCCGCTTTCGTATGCCC